>JAICWX010000296.1 GCA_025934635.1 Streptosporangiaceae bacterium
GGGCCGCCGCCCCGTGGCCGTCCATATTAGGCCTGTTCTGAGCCTGGCAGTGGCAGGCGTGCGGGTACTGCACGAACCACCCGGACGTTCGCTTCACCGCCCCGCCTGCAAGGCAGCGCCGAGATAGACTGAGGCGGCCCGGTTTATTGCCAGTGGTGCCGGGTGACGGGCCGGCGTGCGGTGAGGCGGCTGGCGTGGCGATCATGGAGCGTCTGGACCGATTCCAGCGGAAACACCGGTGGGCGGGGTTCCCGCTCGCGGTGGCCTACAAGTACTTCGACGATTTCGGCGCCTACCTGGCGGCGCTGCTGACCTACTACGGGTTCGTCTCGCTGTTCCCGTTGCTGCTGCTGTTCTCCACCGTCCTGGGTTTCGTCTTGTCGGGTGATCAGCGACTGCAGCATGAGGTGCTCACTTCGGCGCTGCGCCAGTTTCCGGTGATCGGCGGGGATCTGGCCCAGCCGAAGCGGCTGGGCGGCGGCCCGGTCGGCCTGGTGGTGGGAATCGCCGGATCCCTGTACGGCGGCCTGGGGGTGGCGCAGGCCTTCCAGTACGCGGCGAACACCGTGTGGGCAGTGCCGCGCAACAACCGGCCGAACCCTTTCAAGGCCCGTGGCCGCAGCCTGCTGCTGCTGGCCACCGCCGGACTGGCGGTCCTGGGCACGACCGCCTTGTCCATCGTGGGCGGCGGGGCCGGGGCGCCCGGGGCAGCTGAAAGGTTCCTGGCGCTGGCGGCCTCCGTTGTGGTCAACATCGCCGTGTCCATCTTCGCGTTCCGCTTTGCGCCGGCGCGGCGCCTGTCCGTGCGCGACGTGGTGCCGGGTGCGATAGCCGCGGCGGTGATCTGGCAGCTGCTGCAGTCGTTCGGGATTATCTACGTCCGGCATGTGGTCGAGCACGCCAGCGCCACGAACGCGGTGTTCGCCGTCGTCCTCGGCCTGCTCGCGTTCCTCTACATCACGGCCACGGCCGTCCTGCTCTGCGTGGAGATCAACGTCGTGCGCGTCAATCGCCTGCACCCCAGGTCGCTGTTCACCCCGTTCACCGACAACGTCACCTTGACGACCGGGGACCGGCGCGCGTACTCCCGCCAGGCCAAGGCCCAGCGCAGTAAGGGCTTCGAACACGTCGACGTCAGCTTCGACCCGCCCTCGCCCGAACCGGAGCATGACGATCCCCGCCCGTGAGCACAGGCACGAGCATGAGCCGCATGCCAGCCCGGTCAGCGGCGGCCGGGGCGTCGTGCGGCCATCCGGCCGTCGCCGCGCTGCCCGCGCCGGGACCACTCCGGATGGACGCCGGCCACGCCACCGAACGCTCCCTAGGGAAGAAGACGGCCAGCACTGGACCGCTGGCGGGCGGTAGCGCCCCGGGATAGGTGTAAAAGCATCGCCCGATCCCGATAGGCGTCAGGACCCTAACAAACCACCGGGCCATGTCTGCTGCCAGCCGCCGGGCCCGGCGAGCCGCGTCTGCGGCGCGGCATCGGGGGTAGAATTGCAGGCGAAACAGCAGTGGCGCTGTGGGAGGAAGGCTGACGTGTTCGAGGCTGGCGACATCCGGGAATGGCGCGGTCAGGACGTGGTTGACGCCCAGGGTCACAAGATCGGCGAGCTGGAGGCCGTCTACGTCGACACCGGCACCGACCTGCCCTCATTCGGCACGGTCAAGGTCGGACTGCCCACCCGGCACCGGCTCGTGTTCGTGCCTCTTGACCGGGCGACGGTGGGTCCGGGATATGTCAAGGTCTCCTATGACAAGAAGCTGGTGAAAGATGCCCCGTCGATCGGCACCGACGGCGAGCTGCCCGCGGGCGACGAAGAGGCGATCTTCAAGCACTACAGCCTGGCCTACGAGCCGGGCGGCGGCGGTGAGCGGCGGCTGGCCCGCCGCTGAGCCGCCCGGCTGAGCGGAGGAACCGATGCTTGCCCTGTTTCTGCTGCTGGTGATCGTGGCGATCGTGCTGGGCATCGTGGGCGTGGTCGTCAAGGGCCTGCTGTACCTGCTGATCATCGGCATCGTGGTGTTCCTCGGCGCCCTCCTGCTGGGTGCCCTGCGGATGCGGCGCCGGCCCGGCAGGCACCCGGCCAGGTAGTTCCCTCCGGTCATCCTTGAGGCACGCGTTCGCGGGGGGGCCGGAGGCCGCCCGTCATGGGCAGCGCGCAGACTGTCATGGCCAGCCGGAAGAAATCGGCAACTTCCATGCACAGCAATTGTGACTGCCAGCGTTAAATGGCTTGTGATCAAACTTGCTGCATTGGACCGCCCCGGCAAGTTTGGAGGCATTTTCTTGCCGACATGATTAACTTACCAGGTTTCCCTGATGTGAATAGTAGCTTTCCTCGAATTCCTCGGGCGGAACATACCCGCAGGCAGAATGCAGCCTTTCCCGGTTGTACCAAGCCACCCATTCCAGGGTCGCGAGCATGACATCAGCGGTCCCGGACCACGGGCCGTCTCTCTCGATAAGTTCCTTCTTGTAGAGACTATTCAGCGCCTCCGCCGCGGCATTGTCATAGGAGTCCCCCTTGCGCCCGACCGAGCGGACCGCGCTGATCTCGCCGAGCCGCTCGGCATACCGGATCGACGTGTACTGCTTGAGTTCAAGGGATCGTCGCAACACCCTTCGATAGGGGTGTTGTCAATGACGATGCGGGAGCGTCAGCGTCAGGTTCAGCTTTACCGGGGTCAGGTTCCTTCCCCGGGACGGCCGACGGTGGCCTGGCGGCAGGACCGGGTGCGGTACTGGGCGATGGTCAGGCGGGGTGCCAGCTCGGAGGACGCGGCTTTGGCGATCGGCGTGTCGCCGGCGGTCGGGGGCCGCTGGTTTCGCCAGGCTGGCGGGGTGTCTCCGAACCTTCCGCCGGCGGTGTCCGGCCGTTTCCTGTCCTTTTCCGAGCGGGAGAGCATCGCGGTCTGGCACGCGGAGAAGGCGGGCGTCCGCGAGATCGCCCGCCGGCTGGGCCGGGCCCCGTCGACGATCTCACGGGAGCTGCGGCGCAACGCCTCCACCCGCACGCGGCGGCTGGACTACCGCGCCTCGACCGCGCAGTGGCACGCCGAGCGGCGGGCGCGCCGCCCCAAGGTCTCCAAGCTCGCCGCCGGCGAGCAGCTGCGCGAGTACGTCCAGGACCGGCTCGGCGGCACGATCACCCGCCCGGACGGCACGCCCGTCCCGGGCCCGGACGTTCCGTGGGGCGGGCGGCGGCACGGGCGCAGAGCCGACCGGCGGTGGGGCCGGGCGTGGAGCCCGGAGCAGATCGCGCGCCGCCTGCGCGCCGACTTCCCCGGTGACGAGACCATGCGGGTCTCCCACGAGGCGATCTACCAGGCCCTGTATATCCGGGGCCGCGGCGGGCTGGCACGCGAGCTGACCGCGTGCCTGCGCACCGGCCGGGCGCTGCGCGTCCCGCGCGCCCGCACCCGCGGGCGGGGCAAGAACTTCCTCAGCCCGCAGGTCATGATCGCCGCCCGTCCCGCCGAGGCCGCCGGCCGGACCGTGCCCGGGCACTGGGAAGGCGACCTCATCATGGGCCTGAACAGCTCCGCGATCGGCACCCTGGTCGAGCGGGCCACCCGGTTCACCTTGCTGCTGCACCTGCCCCCGATGGACGGCCACGGCGGACCGCGGGCCAAGAACGGGCCCGCGCTCGCCGGACACGGAGCCGAAGCCGTCCGCGACGCGATCGCCGCAGCGCTTTCTGCCCTGCCCGGGCAGCTGCGCCGCTCGCTGACCTGGGACCAGGGCGCCGAGATGGCCCAGCACGCCCAGCTGCGCACCGACACCGGCCTGCCCGTCTACTTCGCCGACCCGCACTCACCCTGGCAGCGCGGCACCAACGAGAACACCAACGGCCTGCTCCGCCAGTACTTCCCCAAGGGCACCGACCTCAGCCGCCACACCCCCGGCGACCTGGCCGCCGTCGCCACCGCCCTCAACACCCGCCCCCGCAAAACACTCAGCTGGAAAACACCAGCCGAAGCCCTCAGCGAGTACCTTGACACCTGCCAGAAAGACAGTGTTGCGACGGCCGGTTGAATCCGCCATCCGAGACCTGCCATCCGACGACCTTCCGTGAGAACAAGTCGAGAATGAACGAGGAATACACGAAACCGCCCGCAGTCTCGACATAGGTGATGTCAGCGACCCACCGCCAGTTCGGCGCCGGCGCGGTGAAGTCCCGCTCCAGCAGGTCAGACGGCCGCTCGTGCCCGGGCCCGGCCGGTATCGTCGTCCGCGGCCGCTTCCGCCTGGCCGAGACGCCGGCAATACCGAGCTCGCGCATCAGCCGCTCGACCGTGCACCGCGCCACCTCGGTTCCCTCCCGTGCCAGCTCGCGCCAGACTTTCCGGGCACCGTAAACACCACGTCCTTTCTCCTTCCAGACGCGCATGATCTCTTTTTTCAGTTCCTCGTCCCGGGTATCCCGGCCTGGCGGGCTCTCCTCTCTCTTCTTCGCCGCGTAATACGTGGACGGTGCAATCTCCAGGACCGCGCAGGCCGGCTCCACTCCGAACCGGTCCTTATGCGAATCGATGAACCCGACTAGCGCGGATACCGGGGGTCGAGTTCCCGGGCGAAATAAGCACTCGCCGCCTTAAGGATCTCATTCGCCCGCCGCAGCTCGCGGACCTCGCGCTCAAGATCGGCGATCCGCTTCTTATCGTCGCTTGTCACGCCGGGACGCTGGCCATTGTCGATTTCCGCTCGCTCGACCCAGTTGCGGAGCGTCTCGGGATTTACGCCGAGACGCTCGCCGACCCGGGCAAGCGTCCCGCGGGTCGACCCGCTCTCCGCCCGCAGCTCGAAGACCATCGCCACCGCGCGTTCCCGCAGCTCGGCGGGGTGCTGCTTCCTTGATGACATGAGCCCCAACTTTCCCAGAAGTTAAGGCCTCCAAGAAACCCGGGGCGGCTCACATTGTGGCACTTCGCCGGTCTTCCCAACTTTAGCTGGCGTGATCTCTCAGCTTTAGCCGGCGTACAGCCGGATGGCATATATGCCATCCACATGCCATCACCATGAGAATATGCCACGCAAACCAAGAACCTACAAAGTCACAGGGCGATGGCTGCGAGCGCGCCCAGGAGGATGAACGGCCCGAGCGGCAGCTGGCTGGTGCGGGTGGCCCGGTGCAGCGCTAGCAGCGCGCCGCCGTACACGCCGGCCAGGGCGAAGGCCGCGAAGGTGCCGCACAGCAGCGCCTGCCAGCTGATCCAGCCCAGCGCGGCGCCGACGCTGGCGGCGAGCTTGGCGTTCCCCAGGCCCAGGCCGCCGGACGTGATGACCGACAGGACTAGGTAGAGGGCAGCCAGGGCGACGGCGCCGATGGCGGCGCGGCCGAGGTAGCCAGGCTGGTGGCCGGTGAGCGCGGCGACGGCCAGCAGCGCGATGGTCCCGGCGAAGGCGGCGGCGATGAGCGGGTCCGGGAGCCGGCGGACGGCCATGTCGATTAAGGCGAGCAGGACCAGCCAGGCCAGTACCGCCAGTTTCCACACCGAGGATGCGCGGGCGGCCACGACGGCCAGGGCGAGCCCGGCGGCCAGCTCGGCCAGCAGCGGATACGGGCCGACCCGGGCGGCGCAGGAGGGGCAGCGACCGGTGGCGGCGACGATGAGCAGGGTGATCCAGGTCGCGGCGAGCGCGGGCAGCCCGGCGCGGCGCAGCCGGGCCGTCAGCGGCTGCAGCAGGGCCGTAAGCAGCAGTGCCACGATGCACGGCACGACGATGATGTACAAGATGCCGAGCACCCGGACGATCAGGTAGATGGCGGCGGCGAGCAGGAGCAGCCGCCAGGACCACGCGGCCCCCGTTTGCAGCCAGCCCGGCACCCGGCCAGATTCCGGCGGGCCGGCTCCGCGCCCAGGCACACCCGGGCCTGCCCGGGTGTGCCTGGGCGGCCCGGTTCCGGCGCGTCCCGGGGGTTCTGCTCGCGCACGTGCGTACCGCGCCGGATCTGGTCCTGTACGCCAGCGCCGCGGGTGATCCGGTCGTTCTCCACGGCCTCGTCCCGTTTGTGCTCGGCTGCCTGGCCGTCCTGCGCTCCGGTGGCGGCGCCAGTTCGGCCAGCGCCGTCCGCCGCGGGCGCATCACCTGTCATGACCAGACAACTACCGCTGTCGGCAGGGACCAAACGCCGCCTCGGAACTCTCCGCGACCTGTGCTGTGCCAATCTCGTTCACAGCCACTGACCTGCCATTTGCGTTCGCTAGGCCGCTCTGCGGTACTCGGTGATCAAGCCGTCCAAGACTTGCTTGCGCCCGATCCGGGCGGTGATGCCGACGGCTTGGCTAAGCTGCCGCCCGCTGCCCGATGATGACGCCCTCGCCGTGCGCCAGCGCGGAGAACAGCTTCACCTTCACATCGGGCAGCTCTTCCCAGGCGCCCTTGAGCACCTTGCCATCCAGGGCGACCATGGTCAGCGCGTCTGCTTGCCCGGCTGCCGCCCGCGTCTGCTGAACCAGGGCCGTCAGCCAGCCGCCGACCGCGGCATCGGCCTCATCGGCGTCGATCATCTGCACGTGGCGGCGGATCGTGGCCTCGTTCGGCGCGATGTAGCGACGCTGGACCGAGTGGAACCGGGCACCCAGCCGCGCCAGCGCGTCCTGCGGCAGGTCAGCTGTGAAATCACCCACCGAGCGGAAACTGCGCCCGGCCCCGGGCAACCCGGCCGCGACGACCATGGCCAGGGTGGAGGCGATGCTGTGCCGGATGCCGCGGCGGGCGCGCGGGTCGGTGATCTGCTCCAGCGCCTTCAGCAGGCTCAGGCGCCCGCCTGGCGGTGGCAGCATGCCTGGGTCGACGATCACGCGGGTCTCCTCGCGGGTGAGCAGCAGATGACCGGGCGTTGGCGGGTGAGCGACCGGGCCGATGTAAGATCATCCGGCTGCTGCCGCCGCCGGGATCTCGCCCGGTCCGGGATGTCACTGCCGCTCATCGCTGGGCGGGCTCCTGCGCGGACGGGCTCCCGGCATGCCCGGGCCGGGCTAGTGGCGTTTTATGAGTGGGCGGCGGTTGCCGGCCGCTGCTGCCGCCCACGCCGGAACCCCTGGAGGTGGCCGGCCACCTCGGTGAGTCGCCGGCCCTGGTAGCGCGCGGCGGCGAGGATTTCCTGTCCTGGCCTGTCTCCTTGCATCCCGGCGATGAAGGATGTTCCGTAGGGGTTGCCTCCTGCCGCGTAGAGGAGGGTCGGTATAGCCGGGCGGGACGATCACCGCGCCCCAGTGGTAGAAGATGGTGTTGAATGACAGCAGGGTGGATTCCTGCCCGCCGTGGCGGTTGATGGCCGAGGTGAACGACGTTGCGGCCTTATCGGACAGCTTGCCGGCCATCCAGAGTGGGCCGGTCTGGTCCAGGAACTGCTTCAGCTGGGCAGACGCGGTCCCATAGCGGGTGGGGTGCCGAAGGCGAACCCGTCAGCCCAGTCCAGATCGTCGACCTTCGCCTCCTCGATCGTGTCCTTGATCTCTTCCAGGTGGGCCCGCCAGGCGGGGTTGGTGTCGATGGCGTAGTCGGGAGCGAGCTCAGCAACGCGCCGCAGCCGGACCTCGGCACCGGCGTCTGCGGCTCCTTCGGCGACGGCGCGGGCGAGCTGGTGCACGTTGCCGGTCGCGCTGTAGTAGATCACAGCAATGCTGGGCGAATTCACCGGTTTACCTCCTGGGGGTGGCGGGGCGATCTGCTGGCTGCCGCTGGGCAGAGCGCGGGGTATCGCCGCCAGGTTTGGCGGGATTGCCATCGGCTGAGCGCCACCGGGGAGTGGTCAGCGCGAAGACCGGGATGAGCACGGCACCGACGGCCAGGTGCATGCAGACCAGGGCAACCCGCCCGGTGCCGGTCAGGCCATGGCCCGACAGCGGCGCCGCCAGCGACACCGCCAAGGCGATGAGGCTGGTGATGATCCAGGTCCGGCGGGGGCGGCGAGCGGCGCGCTCGATGAGCGCCAGCGCTGCCCATGCCAGCAGTGACGCCGCCGCGGCGAGGACCGCCACGAATCCGGGTGCCAGGCTTGCCGGGCGCTGCGAGGACCCGAACCCTGGAGTGTGCAGGTGCATGCCCGCGACATAGTGGGCTATCAGCCACACCGCGACCGCGGCGGCGATGGCGCTGGCCGCGGCCGCCAGGCGGGTGCGTGCCCGGTGCCGCCGGGCGGCGGGCAGGGTTTTGCTGTGATCTGGCATTAGAACCTCCGTGCGGGTGACTGGCCTGGGCTGACTGCGGCGGTGACGCTCACGGGGCGGCGCCCAAGCCCCAGCTGATGACGTGGGTGGGGTGGATGCGGATGATCGGCCCGAGCTGCGTACCGTCCGGGCCGCCCGCCTGCTCTAGCGCCTCGGCCTCGCCGCGTACCATGACGCACCGGGGCTGCCACGGCGGGAGCACGTCGTCGATCACCAGGGCGACCTTGGGGTTGGCCTGGACGTTGCGGAACTTCCTGGTCCGAGCGAAGTCGCGGCCTCCGATATCGATGGTGTCCAGGGCCGGGTTGTAGCTCCAGCCCAGCGGCACGACGTGCGGCAGGCCATCCGGATCGACCGTGGCCAGCCTGCCTAGCCGCTTTTCCGCCAGGTAGTCCAGCTCCTTATCCGAGAACACGCTCACGGCGCAGCCCCCTCGGCCTCACCGGTCTCTGCCAGGTTGCCGCGGCGCCCGCGGACCAGCGCGGCCAGCGCGAGCACGTCCGCGACCAGCCGCAGGAGCGGCTCGAGATCCTCCCGGTTCGCCCGGTAGGCCGCAGCCACGCGCCGCGCGGCGGCAGCAGCCTGCCACCTGCCCGGCCCTTGCTTCTCGCCCATGATCCCTCTTGATTCCCTAGAGAACTATTTAATAGAGAACGTTATGCAGAGAATGGTACTCCTGTCAACTAGCTGCTAGCCTGATCTCATGACCGGAGAGCGGCCAGAGGCCCTGCAGGCGTGGACAGCGGTCTGCGAGGTCGTCGACCGCGTGCGCGTCGCCCTCAACCGCGACCTGCAGCACAACGTCGGGCTCACCCTGGCCGAGAACCTCGTGCTCTGCCAGGTCGCCATGGCCCCCGGCACCAGCCTGCGGATGGTGGACATCGCCCGGCTGCTCACCATCGGCAAGAGCGCGGTGACCAAGACCGTGGATCGGCTCGAGGAACGCGGCCTGATCACCCGCCAGAGAGACCCATCAGACCGGCGGACCGTGCACGCCACGCTCACCACCGAGGGAGCGAAGCTCTTCGCCGCCGCCCAGCCAGCGTTCGCCGACGCAGTACAGCGCCACTTCGCCGACCACATCAGCCAGGCCGACATCCACCACCTAGCCCGGCTGCCCGGGCGCGTGCTACAGCCAGTTCCGCCTTCACCAGCACCACGGCAAGCCGGCCCGCATAGTCACTGACCCCGGGGCCACTTCCCGCACGACCCAGGCCGATCCGGCAGGGCAGCCCAGCCAGGGCCGGCCGCGTTGCGTTACGACGGGCCTCGCCCGACGGTCACAGGGCTTCACCGGCACCGGCCACGCGAAGGCCGCCCGACCGGCAGAAACGCCGCAAATCAGCAGGAACGACAGTCCCTGAGCACCCACAGCGGTAGCCACCGGCATGACCGTTTAACTTTGCCAATTCAGATGACTATTGCCTGTGCCAAGAGCGAGCCGGGGTGCGCCTCCTGCCGTCACCGCGGTGCTGGGCGGTGACGGCAGGAGGGTACTTCTGCCGGGGTGGGGGTCCTTGGCTGGTGCGGCCGCGGCTTTGCTGTCAGCTGCCGTCGGTGACCGTTGCGCCTGGCGTGAGGACGGTGTGGCCCTGGCCGGCGCGTACCTGGATGCGCTTGGCCTGTACGTCCGGCGCCTTGGGCACCATGATCTGCAGCACGCCGTCCTGCGTCGAGGCCTCGATGTTGTCCGCCTCGACGTGGCTGGGCAGCGTGATCGAGCGGCGGAAGGCGCCGTAATGACGCTCGGTCCGGTGCATCTTCTCCTCGGCGGAGTCGTGCGCGAAGTGCCGCTCCCCCTGGATCGTCAGCAGGCCGTCCTCCAAGGTGATCTCCACCTCGTCAGGCTTGACGCCGGGCAGTTCCACGGCCACCAGGTAGGCGTCCTTGCGTTCGGAGATGTCGACCGCCGGCGGCCATACCGCGGGGGTAGTGCCGCTGGTGAACTGCTGGCCGGGGCGCCAGCCGTGTCCCCTGGTCGCTCGCAGCATCTCATCCTGCGCGGCACGCAGGTCTTCAAACAGGTCCCAGCCTGTGGTGACTGTCATGTCGTTCTCCCTTGCCTCTGGCCGGGCCACGGGCCCGGCGACCCGGAAGAACACCGCTCAGGTGAACACTATTCAGTTCCGAGCTACACTGTTCACTGTATAGTGAACGCCGTTCACAGTCAAACGCGGTCACCGGAGGACGCACATGCCCAGGCAGCGGCAGGCAGCAGCCGACGACGCGGGCACCGGCCCGCTGTGGTTCACCCCGCCGGGCGGCGAGCAGAACCGCCGCCCCGTACTCACCCGCGACCGCGTCGTCGCCGAGGCCCTCGCGATCGTCAGCGCCGACGGGGCGGCCGCCCTGAGCATGCGCGCCCTGGGCACCCGCCTCGGCGTGGTCCCCGCCGCGCTGTACCGCCACGTCGGCAGCA
>JAICWX010000099.1 GCA_025934635.1 Streptosporangiaceae bacterium
AGAAAGAGATCAGGGAGTGGCGGGCTGAATTTATCGTTCCAGCCGAGGTGTCAGAAATTCCGATCGAAAATGCCCCGCGGCGAGGTTGGGGCTTCCCTATTACTGAGGCTCTGCGCGAGCTAGACCGGCTAGAAAAGCAAGGCTGGCGGATAGTTCACGTCTCCGAGGATCACGGACTGTATGCAGGCGCCGACACCACTGATGAGGCTTACCTGACGCGGGTCCGGTATTTGCTCCACAACTCGACGCTTTAGAGCGTACCTGGCGGATTTGTGAGGGGGAGTAAGGACAAGGCGCGCCAAGTCGAGGTTGGCGGCAGCCGCGGCACGAACGTCTGCTGACCCTCCTGTGGACCACTCCGCGCCTAAGCCCGCATGCTCCGTGGCTACCCCGGAACACGAGTGACAACAGATCCGCGCCGTCGACGCCCGCGGCCCGCCGTCCCGCCGACGCACTGACGCACTGACGCACTGACGCACTGACGCACTGACGCACAAGCCTGTCGGCGGGATGGGCAGGCGGTCTGGTCAGCTGGCCGGCCAGGTGCGGAGCGTGGGGCGGTAGACCAGTTCCTGGGTGCGGCCGTCGAAGGTACGGCTCTCCAGCAGGTCGAGGTCGAAGTCGCCGGCACCGGCGAAGACCGGCTCGTCCCCGGTCTGGGCGGCGATCACCGGGAACACGGTGACCTGGATCCGGTCGACAAGGCGGGCGGCCATCAGCGCGCGGTTCAGCGACAGGCTCCCGTGCGAGCGGATCGCCACGTCCGACTCCTGCTTCATGCGCCGTACGATCTCCACCGCATCACCCTTCGCGACGGTCGCGCCGGCTGCGCCGGGCCAGCCGGAGGCGTCCGGCAGCGTCGCGAGCCGGTGGTCGAGGAACTCCGGACCCTGCTTGCCTCAGTAACCGCCCCAGTCCCCGGACGGCCCGTAGGAAGCGTTGCCATCGTTGCTGGTGAAGATGTCAAAGGTGTAAGTCGCAGTCATGGCCTACTGACGCCCCCCCGCACCGAACTCATCGGTGCCCTGATGCGGCCGGTACCCCTGATGCCTTGACTTTCCGTCCGGCGAACTAGCCAAAACGGCATGGATGGAGCATTCATGTCGTAAAAGCGACATTGATGCTCCATCCATGTCGTAGCGAGGTGCCGACGCGTGTGACCGGGAGAGGTTACTGGGATGAATGAGGCTGTCGGGATCCGGAACGGCCGGGGACTCCACGATGAGGCTCGCTCCGCTGGTTCACCGGCTGACCTCTTGCGCTCCAGCAGGATCCTGCACCGCGGCTTCCGGCAACGGGTGACAACTTTCTGGTTCGCTGCGGGCGTATGAAGAGGTGAAGGACCCGCGAGAGAAGGTGCCGGTGGCTGACCGTTCGGACTACCCGGCGTTCGTGGCCGCCTGCTGGACGCGCCTGCTGCGGACCGCCTACCTGCTGGTCCAGGACTGGGCGGCGGCCGAAGACCTGACCCAGGCGGCCCTGGTCAAGGCCTGGCTGGCGTGGCCGCGGCTGGACGACGACCCGGAGGCGTACGTCCGGAAGATCATCGTCACCACGCACGTGTCGTGGTGGCGGCGGCGCTGGCGGCACCGGGAACGGACCACCGGCGAGCCCCCGGAGCGGCCGAACACCGCGGACGAGACCGACACCGTCGACGAGCGCGACGCCGTGTGGCGGGCGCTGGGCCGCCTGCCCGCGGGCCAGCGCGCCGTGGTGGTGCTGCGCTACTTCGAGGACATGACCGAAGCCCAGGTGGCCGGCATCCTGGGCTGCTCGGCCGGCACGGTGAAGAGCCAGGCCAGCCGGGCGCTGGCCCGGCTGCGGGTGGACGACACGCTGCGGCCGGCGCCGGCGGAGAGGGAGAGGTAACCCCGATGCCCGTGAACGAAGACCAGTTGCGGCAGCTACTCGACGAGCGCAGCGACCCAGCGAGGAGGCGTCCAGTGCCAGAGGAACGTATCGCGGTCCGCATCCGGCGGGCCCGCCGGCGCCGGGCGGCCGGGGCCGGCCTGCTGGCCGTCGCGGCGATCGCCGGCGCGGCCAGCGGCGTGATCCTGACCCACGAGCCCGCGCCGGGGCACGCGGCCAGCTACAGCGCGCCGCCGCTGCCCGTGTCGTTCACCGCGTCCGACGGGGCCGCCTACCGGCGGCTGGCCATCACCCCGGTGACCGGCCCGAACCAGCGATCAGTATCCTTCACCATCACCCCGGGCTCCCGTCCCGTCGACGTCATGGCCACCTGCGACCACCGTAAGGGCACCTCCTTCGTCCTGGTCAAGGTCAACGGCAGCGTCACCAGCTTCGCCGATTGCCAGGGGCCGGGGCGGCTGACGGGGGTGCTCGTGCATCCGGGCCAGCGGACCCGCATCACGTTCGCGGCCGGCTCGCCCATCGGCTCCCGGATCGCCGGCTGGCAGTTCGCCGCCTACGCCTGGACGCCGCCCGCCATCGCCCGGCCCGCGCCCGCCGAACCGCGGCTGCCACGCACCTTCACCGGACCCGCCGAGCCTCTCGGCCACGGAAACGCGCACTGGAGCCTGGTGACCAGCCGCAGCGGGGACTGGCCCGCCGACCGCTCCGCCAGCATCACGGTGCCTACCGGGGCCAGGTACTACAAGCTCAGCATCGTCTGCGCGGGCGCCGTCGCGGAGCGGCTCCAGGCGACGATGAGCGAAAACGGGTCACAGCCCGGTTTGATGCCGTCCTGCGTCCCCGTGACGCCCGGCCAGCCGGTGCCGGCGGAGCTCACCATCGACCGCGTCGACCGCAAGCCGACGACGCTGACCATCCACCTGCAGGCGCCGAGAGTGGACCCGGCCGCGTACGCCAAGCGCCTGGTCAGCTGGACTATCGCCCTCTACGCGGAGCACAAGTAGACCCGGAAGTAAAAACCCCGGCGCCGCCCGTACGGGGGCCGGCGCCGGGGTCAGTGAAGCGGTCAGCTCTCGTCGGCCGGGAGCTCGGTGAGCAGGTCCTCGGCGGTCTCCATGCCCTTTTTCCAGACCGAACGGGCGATGATCTTGCTCGGGTCGACCCGGTCCCGGTACCGCTTGGCGATGTCGGTGCACTCCTCGAGCAGCCCGTCGGACAGCGTGGTGGGCTCCAGGCCGAGGGCGAGGAACTGGTCGTTGGTGACGATCAGCTCGTTGGCGTCCGCCTCGCGGCGCGGGTTGGGCAGGTAGGCGATGTCTACGCCCATGATGTCGGACACCATCTTGGCCAGGTCGAGCACCAGGTGGGTCTCGGTGACCTGGTTGAGCACCCGGGGCCGGTCGCCGGCCTGCGGCGGGTTCTCGATCGCCAGCTCGATGCACCGGACGGTGTCCCGGATGTGGATGAAGGCCCGGGTCTGGCCGCCGGTGCCGTGCACGGTGAGCGGGTGGCCGACGGCGCCCTGCATGAGGAACCGGTTCAGCACGGTGCCGTAGTCGCCGTCGTAGTCGAACCGGTTGACCAGCCGGTCATCCCGGACGGTCTGGTCGGTCTGGGTGCCCCAGACGATGCCCTGGTGCAGGTCGGTGATGCGCAGCCCGTCGTTCTTGGCGTAGAACGAGAACAGCAGCTGATCCAGGGTCTTGGTCATGTGGTAGACCGAACCGGGGTTGGCCGGGTGCAGGATCTCCCGCTCCAGCTCGCCGTCCGGGGTGGTCAGCCGCACGGTCAGGTAGCCCTCGGGGATCGGCGCCGAGCCGGACCAGCCGTAGCCGTAGACGCCCATCGTGCCCAGGTGCGCCAGCGCCGCGTCGACGCCGGTCTCGACCAGGGCGACCAGCAGGTTGTGGGTGGCCCGGATGTTGTTGTCGACCGTGTACCGCTTGGTCGCGGAGGTGCGCATCGAGTACGGGGCAGCCCGCTGCTCGGCGAAGTGCACGATCGCCTCCGGCTGCTTCTCCAGCAGCACGGCGACGAGCCGGTCGTACTCGGTGGCGATGTCGATGTTGACGAAGCCGATCTCGCGGCCGCTGACCTCCTTCCAGGCCCGCAGCCGCTCGCCGATGGGCCGGATCGGCGTCAGCGACTCCACCTCGAGGTCGACGTCGATCTTCCGACGACTGAGGTTGTCGAGGATCGTGACGTCATGACCCTTGTCTGACAGGTACAGCGACGTAGGCCAGCCGCAGAACCCGTCTCCGCCGAGAACCAGAACACGCATCTTGGGGACAACTCCACTTCGATGAAAGGTGATTAGACGTTACCGGCCACCGAGTACCGGGTGAGTCCGCTTTATTAAAGATGACTCGCGCCAGCCGAGCCGTCCAGCCTGGTGAGAGACGCGTACCGTAGCCGCATGGGACCGGGCACCGTCGGTAAGGGGGCGTTCGTCGGGCGCGCCAGCGAACTGGCGCTGCTCACGGGGCGGATTAGCGCGGCCCTGCGCGACCTCCCCGAAACCTTTCCGCCGAACGAGTTCCACCACGCCCACCTCACCGTCATCGCCCCGGGACCCCCGGCGTCCCCGCCGCGGCTCGACGGGCCAGCTAATAGCGCAGAACAGCGCTTCGCCGTCTTCGAGTCGGTGCGGGAGTACCTGACCGACGCGGCCGCCGAGACCGGGGGGCGGGACGAGCTCACCGCGTTGCTGGCCGCGCTGGCCCGGGTCATCGACTCGGAGCCGGGCGGGTTGCCGGATGCGGTGCGGGATACCGTCCTCGTTCGGCTCCAAGGTTTATCGGTTTCATGCCGGGACGTGCTGGGGGTCGCGGCGGTGCTGGGGCGGCGGTGGACCCGGCCGCGGTGGCGGCGGTGGCCGGGCGGGAGCCGGCCGCGGCGCTGGCCGCCCTGGACGAGGCGGCGGCGGCCGGGATCGTCGCGGCCGGGGGCTATACCCATGACCTGATCCGGGAGGTGGCGCGGCTCGAGGTGCCGACCGCGGACCGGCTCGCGGTGCACGCCCGGATGGCTGACTACCTGCAGCCGGACGCGGCGCCTGCTGCTCTACCAGCGGGACGAGGCGGCTTCGGCCGTAGCGGACCTGCTCAGCCGGGCCGCTGCGGCTGGCCCTGGCACCGCGCGGTGGCGGACACCGTCCGCCTGCTCACCGGCCCCTCGCTGTTCCTGGACGATGTCTTCCTCGGCAAGCCCGACGCCTGGTGGCCCCGGGCCGACAGGCACAAGGGAGGCGGTGGTTGGGGGAGGCCGGGTGGCGGACGTTCGGGGACAAAGGGGCATCTGGGAGGTGAAGTGAGGAATTCGGTGTATCAGGAGGGCTCGGGTGTACTCTGCTTTACCGGGTAGTGGTGGGATGGGGTGAGCCATGGGCTACAGCGGGCATACAGGTCCTATGCCTGTCGTGCCGCGCCCATCCGAGAGGGATGCCTCCTCCAGGAAGTGGGATTCGGCCGAGACTCAGCCGCTGCCGGTGATCCGGGGGACGGCCGGGAGGCAAGAATCTCCCGAGACGCGGAGACTGCCGGAGGACTGGTGGGATCCGGAGTGGCAGGCGGTCCAGTCACCCGGGGCCGTGCCGCTCCAGCCAGAGATCATCAAGCCCGGCGGAACTGGGCCGGGCAGCCCGGCGGCGGCACTCGCCGACGAGGTTCCGCCGTCGTGGGGACAGGCTGTCGGGAACACGTTCAGCTTGTGGACGGGGCGGCACCTGCGCCGGCCGCTGGAGGCGGCACCGGAGCGGGCGCCGCGGCGGCGAGGGCGGATCGTGGCGGCGGTGGCGATGGCGGCGGGGCTGGTGACCGTGGGTGTCGGGGCGGCCGGGCTGGTCACCGACAGCGTCTCGGCGACGCCGGCGGTCAAGGTGGCGCGGCCGGCCCCGATCGCGGCCCCGACCGAGCAGACCGCCCCGGCCGGGCCGACCGCGGTGCCGGTCACGGCGGCCAAGGCCGCGCAGGTCGCGAAGCCGGTGTGGGTGAGCGTGCCGGCCATCGGGATCAAGAAGACGTCGCTGATTCACCTGGGGCTGACCAGGAGCGGCGCGCTGCAGGTGCCGGACACCACCACGGTGGCGGGCTGGTTCACCGGCGGGCCGCGACCGGGGGCGACGGGGTCGGCGGTCATCGCCGGGCACGTCGACTCGAAGACCGGGCCGGGGATCTTCTTCTGGCTGCGGGCACTGAAGCCGGGCGACAAGATCTACGTCGGACGGGCCGACGGGACGATGGCGGTTTTCGCCGTGACGCGGGTGCACCAGTACGCCAAGGACAAGTTCCCCACCCACGCCGTGTACGGCGCCGTCCCGGACCCGGAGCTGCGCCTGATCACCTGCGGCGGGATCTTCGACCGGTCGACCGGCAGCTACCTCAGCAACGTGGTGGTCTTCGCCCAGCTCGTCCGGTAATACCGATGCGTACCGTAGCGTAAGGAATGCAATAAGACATTCCGGTAGATAACCGTCCTGGTGTGTGTTCTGCTATCTCAGATAACAGGGCGTACGGAACGGGGCGGGATTGCCTATGCAGGTGGCCGGTTCGAGCCGGAGCAGGGTGGCGGTACGGTCCGCCGCTCCGGCGACGCCGTCCCGGGCTTCCTCGGCGACGCCGGCCCGGGCTCCCTCGTGGGGGCGGGTGCTGGCCACCACCATCCGCCTGTGGACTGCCCGGCGGGTACCCCGGATGCGCCGCCCGGGCGTGGCGCTGCTGGTGGCACTCGGCCTGGCCATCGCGGCCGGCGCCGTCGTCGGCGCCATCCAGCTCACCACTACCTCGGCCCGGACGGCGGCGGGCAGCCCGCCGCGCGACCCGGCGCGGGCCAGCACCCCGGCCCGGGCCGCCGCGACCCCCGGCGGACTGGCCGCGGCGTGGGTCGCCGGGCAGCTCAGCAGCGACCAGAGCATCGCGTGCGACACGCGGATGTGCGCCGCGCTCGCCGCGGACGGCGTCGCCGCGGGCCGCCTGGTGCCGCTGGCCTCGGCCACGGCCGCACCGGGGGCCAACGTCGTCGTCACCTCCCCGGCCGGTACCGCCCAGGTCAGCCCGGACGCGCCGGTGCTGCTGGCGAGCTTCGGGACCGGCGCCAGCCAGGTCGAGGTGCGCGCGGCCGCCCCGGGCGGGGCCGCCGCCTACGCCAAGGCGCTGCAGGCCGACCTCGCCGCCCGCCGGACCGGCGGCGGGCAGCTGCTGCACAGCCAGACCCTGCAGGTCAGCGCCCAGGCCGCCGCGCAGCTGCAGGCGGGCCAGGTCGATTCCCGGCTGCTGATCATGCTCGCGATGCTGGCCTCGGAGCACTCCTGGCAGGTGGTCGCGTTCGGCGGCGCCTCCCCCGGGGTGCCGCTGACGGACGCCCCGCTGCGGCAGATGACCATCACCGGGCCGGACGCCCAGGCGGTGGCCGGCGCGCTGGCCATGGTCCGCGCGCAGCTCGCGCCCTACGCCCCGGCCCGGTCCGCCACCGTCCGGCTGGCGGGCGGCCAGCCGGCGCTGCGTATCGACTTCGCCGCACCCGGTCCGCTCGGGCTGCTGACCGGCACGGCTTCTTCATAACAGCACTGCTTCTTCGTCACGAGCTTCCCGGTAAGAGCACCGCTTTTCTGGTTAAATCGGTCCCTGAGTGACGGAAGGGAGCAGCGATGGGGCTAGGGAAGCGGCTCGTCCGGCTCGCACTGCTCGCCACCCTGCTCGGCGGGACCGTCGCCGTCCTGGCGCCGCCGGCCTTCGCCATCGGGAAACCGGGCGCCGCCGCGAACCAGGGCTTCGTGCGCTGCGCCAACCTGTCGCCCGGTACGCCGGAGGACATCTACCTGTACCCGTTCGGCGATCCGATGCATCCGACCGTGCTGATGCACGACGGCTACGGCAGCGTGTCCACCTACCTGCCGGTCAAGTCCGGCCAGTACACGGTGGCGATGCGCCCGGTCGGCGCGGCGGCCTCCAGTCCCCCGTCGGTCTCGACCAGCTTCATGGTGAGCGCCGGGGCCAGCTACACGGTGGCCAGCATCGGCCCTGCCTCCGCCCGGAAGCTGCAGGTCCTGACGGACCAGGTCGCCGGCCAGGCCGGCTCGCAGGTGCTGGTCCGGGTCATCCAGGCGTCGGTAAGGCAGCCCCGGGTCACGGTCAGCGTGGGCGCCGACGTCCTCGCCCGGCAACTGGCCTTCGGCAACGCCACCTCGTACCAGGCCATCAAGCCGGGCACGCCGGTGGTCAGGTTCACCGCGGCGGGCGGCCGGGCCGCCATGCCGGTGCGGCTGGCGCCTGGTTCGGTGCACACGATCGTGGTGCTCGACGGGGCGGCCGGGTCCAAGCTGAAGATCGACAACGTGACCGACGCGGCCAGGGGTCCGGCTGTGCCGAAGGGCGGCGCCGCGACGGGGATGGGCGGGACGGCACCGGAGGCCGGCGGGCCGGGTCTGGTGCCGTGGCTGGCCACGCTGGCGGGCGGGCTGCTGCTGGCGGCGGCCGGCGGGTTCGGCCTGCGCCGGTCGCGGCGCGCGGTGGCCGCCGATCGCGAGCCCGTGCGCAAGTAGCCGCCGGGCGGGGGCTCGCCGAACCCGAAGGGCCACGGCTCCGCTCTTCCCTCTCACGACCCGCGTGTATTACTCTTAGTCATTAATATGTGACGTAATGTAAAAGAAGGCGGGTCGGGGGAAGGTCCGAAAGAGTGCACGCCGGGGAGCACACGGCGATCAGGGCCCAAGGCTAATCCGGGCCGCACGTCACGACGGCGGCCGGCCCGCTGAACCGCAGGGCCACCTAAATGCGGACAGACGGGGGAGACAATGTCCGATGTCACCGACATCACAGTAGGCAGCAAAGACGAGCATCCGGGCGGGGATGCCGGCGACCGCTGGGCGCGGCCGCCCCGGCGTAAGCGCCGCCGCGCCTGGCGGATCGCGCTGATCGCGGTCGGCTCGATCTTCGGCTTGGTGATCGCGCTCGCGGTGGGCAGCTACGCGTACGTCAACCACGTGGTGAGCAGCATCCCGCGGATACCTGTCGCGTACCTGGTCCCGGCGGGCGCGCCTGGCAGCGGGCCGGGGCAGACATTCCTGGTCACCTCGTCCCAGACCAACCCGAATGGGACGACCATCCGCGATCAGTCCCTGGGCAAGCAGGCCAACCTCGTGATGCTCCTGCACATCGACGCCGACGGTAAGCACGGCGGAGCCGTGGCGATCCCGCAGGACACTGTGGTCAACGTCCCGGGGGCCGGCGCCCGCCCGCTGTTCTACGCCCTCGAGAAAGGCGGCCCGAGCCTGCTGGTGCACACCGTCAGCCAGGTCACCGGGGTTGCCATCAACCACTACGCGCGGATCGACTTCAGCCACATCACGAGCTTCGTGAACGCGATCGGCGGGGTAGACGTCACGATCCCGCGGGCGACCAACAGCTTCGGGCACACCTTCAAGGCCGGCGTCAACCATCTCACCGGCATCACCGCTATCTACTACGCCCGCGAGCCGACGCTGAACGACCAGAACCGGGCGCTGCGCCAGGCGAACTTCGTCCGCGCGCTCCTCACCAAGGTCGCCAACGACCATCTAGTCACCAACCCGCTGACCATGGTCAGGGTGCTCAACTCGATCACCAAGGCGCTGACCGTGGACAGCAACATGAACAATTCGCAGGTCGCCTCGCTGGCCAGGAATTTCGGCCGTCTCGGCGGCAGCGCCGGAACCTTCGTGGTCACTCCGACGCATACGGTGAACGGCACGCAGGTCCTGAACAATCCGCTCGCCGGCCAGCTCTGGACGGCCATCAAGCACGATTCGATCGCGGCCTTCGCCAAGCAGCACCCGGCTACGCTGACACCGACCGTGGTACCGTGACGCGGCTCGTGGCGCCGGCCTGACCGAGCCGGATGCTGAAGCGGCGCCGGGTCCCCTCGGGGGCCCGGCGCCGTTTGGTTTGCGGGGGTGTGGTTACCAGACGGTGATGTTGGAGGCGCGCATGGCGGCGTACCAGGCGTCGTAGTCCTGGGCGGTGGTGCCGTAGCCGGCGCCGGGCTGGAGCAGGTTCGCCACGGTGATGAACTTGTGCAGCATGTGCCTGTAGGCGGCCCGGTTGTGGCTGGGCAGCAGGCGGGGGGTGGCGAGGATCTTGTGCGCCTGGCTGCGGACGACGCGGGCGTCGGCCTCGAAGATCAGGTGGTTGGCGACGGTGTCGGAATGATCTTCGATCTCCAGGGCCAGGGCCAGCGTGTCGACGGCGTCGTTGAAGTCCGCCTGGGCCTGGCCGCCGGGTGAGGCCAGCCACGCCAGTGACGGGTCAACGGTCGCGGGCCTGATGACCGCGGCCGTCTGCGTCTTGACCTGGGCCGGGCTGGCGGTGGCGGGGTGGCTGGCGGTGGCGGGGTGCGCGGGGGCGGCGGCGTGGTGGGCGGTCCCGCACCCGGAGACGACGGCGATGACGGCAGCGGCGGTGGCGGTCGCGGCGGCGATGCGGTTCAGCTTCATGACTTGCCCTTCCCGGCGGCCTCGCAGATCGAGCCCGGATGTTTCGGCTTTATCGCGGGACCGAGGGAAATTTCATTTGCCCCTGAATCACGGCCGGCAATTAATTCCCGGCCCGGTTATCCCGCTTCCTTGCTTGCAAGATCAGTCTCATCCGCAGCAGTTGCGACTCGATTCGCCCGACAGTTGCATCCCGGTAGCAGGCACAATTCCTATTGCCGGCCGGGGCTTCGGCCAGATAATCACGGAATGGGTCGGAAAATCAATTTTGTCTCTTTTGATGGCTTATAACAGGGGTCTTCAAGCTTGAGCGCGTGACGAGACACGGGCCTTCAGCCGCGGTCTCTGAGGGTTCCGCGGTTGTCCTGGTTTGAGCGGCAAGGGTCTGTGCTGGGGTTCGCTCGTTGAGCGAGTGAGCGGCTCCGCCTGCCTCGCCCGCCGTGCCAGGCACGCACTTGATGCTTGGCGTCGAAGAACGTCAGCACCCGGCCGAGGGCCTCCTGCTGGCGACGCTCGGCCAGCGTGGCGTGCTTGCGTCCGGGAACTCCACGGCAATGAAGTTGGCGCCCAGTTCGCGGCGAAGGGTGTCGAAGCGGATGCCGACCCCAGGGTCGCGCTCGTAGCGCGGGCCGGGCACCTGGGAACCGGCGGCGGCCTTGGTCTTGACCGACTCCAGGTCGCCGGGGCTGAGTCCCAGGTCAGCCTGGCGCGCCTTACCTACCGGTGTCGGCGAGGCCGGCTGGGCGAGCACGGCTGCGGCGACGGGCGCGTCGGCCGGACCGTGGCCGTGCCTCCCGCTGTCCGCCGGCCCGAAATCCTGGATAGCCGGCTGCAGAGCTTCCGCAGCTTCCGGGTTTGCCTTGCGGCCCGCGCTGCGTCGAGCGGGACATGGTGCGGTCGACGTGGACAAGGGTGCCAGGGGCGACTACTCTGTTTACTCAGAGTAATTTAATGAGAGCTATGTGTCACAGAAGGTGGTAGAAGGGGACAAGAGCCGCCATGTGACGCCGACGCCACCGAACCAGGGGGGAATGTGGCTGGCGACCGGTCAAGACCGGAAACTTCAGCGCGATCGCCGGGAGGCGGCCGGTGAGCGCCGTCGCGGTGGTCGGTCTCGGGTACGTCGGCCTGCCGCTGGCGATGCGGGCCGTGGCGGCCGGGCACGACGTGACCGGCTATGACACCGATGCGGGCCGGGTGAAGCGGCTGGAAGCCGGGGAGAGCTACGTCGAGGACGTACCTGCGGGCGAGATCGCTGCGGCGCTCGAATCCGGGCGGTTCCGGCCATCGTCGAGTGCCGATGCTTGCGCGGGGTTCGACGTCGCCCTGATCACCGTGCCCACGCCGTTGCGCGACGGCCTGCCCGACCTGATCTACCTCGAGGCCGCCGGCCGCACGCTGGCCCGCTATCTGCGCCCAGGAGCGACGGTCATCGTCGAGTCCACGTCTTATCCCGGGACCACCCAGGAGCAGGTCCTTCGATGGCTCGAGGACGGGTCCGGACTGCTCGCGGGGCCCGACTTTCATCTCGGCTACAGCCCGGAGCGCATCGACCCGGGGAACCGCGTGTGGACCCTGACCACGACGCCGAAGATCGTCTCCGGCATCGACGAGGCCTCGCTGGCCGCGGTAGAGGAGTTCTACCGCGGCATCGTGGACCGGACGGTGGCCGTGTCCTCCCCGCGCGAGGCCGAGCTGGCCAAGCTCATCGAGAACACCTTCCGGCACGTGAACATCGCGCTCGTGAACGAGCTGGCCATGTTCGGGCGCGAGCTCGGCGTCGACGTGTGGGAGGCCATCGAGGCCGCCTCCACCAAGCCGTTCGGGTTCATGCGGTTCAATCCCGGGCCCGGGGTGGGCGGGCACTGCCTGCCGATCGACCCGTCATACCTGTCGTGGCGGGTGGAGCGGACTCTTGGCCAGCGATTCAGGTTCGTAGAGCTGGCCAACGACATCAACAGCCACATGCCGGACTACGTGGTCCGGCGGCTGCTGCTGGCGCTGAACGAGTGCGGCCGGGCCGTCAAGGGAGCCAGGATCCTGCTGCTCGGGCTCGCCTACAAGAAGAACACCGGTGACGCGCGGGAGTCGCCCGCCATCCGGATCGCCGAGTTGCTGCTCGGGATGGGGGCGCAGGTCCGGGCGGCCGACCCGCTGGTCACCGAGCCAGCCGTCGTCGGCCCGGGCGTGGCCCGCGTCGACGCCACCCCCGAGGAGATCGCCGCAGCCGACATCGTGGTGCTGCTCACCGAGCACGACGCCTTCCCGTTCGGCGAGATCGGCCGCCACGCCCGGTACGTGCTGGACTGCCGACGGGTCCTGTCCGGTCCCAACGTCGAGACGCTGTGACCGTGCACGTCGTCTGCGTGGCCGGCGCCCGGCCCAACTTCATGAAGGTCAAGCCGGTGATGGACGCGCTGGAGCAGCGCGGGGCGCGGGTCACCCTGGTGCACACCGGGCAGCACTACGACGCCGCGATGAGCGAGGTGTTCTTCGCCGAGCTCGGCCTGCGCCGTCCCGACCACCTCCTCGGGGCGGGTTCGGGCACCCACGCGGTGCAGACCAGCCGGGTGATGACGGCGTTCGAGCCGCTGGTGGCGGAGCTGACTCCCGATGTAGTGGTCGTGACCGGCGACGTCAACTCGACGCTGGCCTGCGCGCTGGTCGCGGCCAAGCTCGGGATACCGCTCGCGCACGTCGAGGCGGGCCTGCGCAGCCGCGACCGGTCGATGCCCGAGGAGATCAACCGGATCGTCACCGACCGGGTCAGCGACTACCTGTTCGCCCCGTCCGAGGACGCGGTGGACAACCTCTGGGCCGAGGGGTTCGGGCCGGCCCACGTGCACCTGGTCGGCAACGTCATGGTGGATACCCTGCTGGCGAATGCCGACCGGGCCGCCGACCGGGGGACGCTGGCCGGGTTCGGCTTGCGGCCAGGGCAGTACGGCCTGGTGACACTGCACCGGCCTGCCAACGTGGACGACCCGGCCGTGCTCGGCGCGCTGTTGCCCGCGCTCGCTGAGATCTCCCGCGCTTGCCCGCTCGTGCTGCCCGCCCATCCGCGCGTGAACGGCCGGCTGCAGGGCGCGGGGCTTCCCGCATCGATGCGGATCATTCCTCCGCTCGGCTACCTCGACTTCATCACGCTGGAGGCGTCGGCGCGGCTGGTGCTGACCGATTCCGGCGGGGTACAGGAGGAAACCACCGTGCTCGGGGTCCCGTGCCTGACGCTCCGGGACACCACCGAGCGGCCGATCACGCTTACCGAAGGCACGAACCAGCTGGTCGGGCGCGACCCGGCCGCGATCGTCAAGGCGGCACACCAGGTGATGGTGTCACCGCCGCCCCGGCCGCGCAGTCCGGCCCTGTGGGATGGGCAGGCGGGCCAGCGGATAGCGGCTGCCCTGGTCGCCGGCCATGAACTTCCTCGGAAGAGCGCCGATCAGGCCGATATTGTCACACCGTCCACGAAACATCTTCCCTGATTACACGCGCGGGGTTGCCTGCGACCAGCACTTTACTCGGTACATCTGAGACTACGACGCTACCCGTTCCCACTACGGCGCCGTCTCCGATCGTCGCACCCCTAACTATTACGCCGGTGCCGATCCACACGTTGGTACCGATGCGGACTGGCCTATGGCGAGGCCGCGGGACTCCCGCGACGATCATCTCATGAAAATTGCCATCCAGTATGTTCGCATTCCACGAAATAGCACAATTCGCCGCAATGCTGATGTACTTGTAGCATGTTATGGCAGAGTTGAAGTTGATAGTCGTTTCGCTACCTATCTCCAGGTGAGCATCGGCCAGGATCAAGATCCTGGTTCCACGGACAATTGATACACGCCCGAAACCATTGACCGTCAGCCGAGCGTTACGTCCCATGTCCAACGAGCACGGTGCTCCCGCTACATGACTTTTACCGATGAAAAGCCGGCATCCGCGCGGCACCTGGATTCGCGCCCCGGGAGCCAGCCTGATGCGTGTCCCGCGCAAGATAATGATTCGGCCACCGTAACGGATGCTGAAATAGAGCGAGCGGAAGACGGAGATCCGCAGTGCATCTTTCGGTAGCAATTTACCTCATAATTTGATAGTTTGGATGCCGCCTAGAATATCCTGAAGGTCATATTGGCGCAACAGGCCAATCCTAAAAAGTGCAGGCTGGCCGGTGTCGGCGGCGGCGGCCGATTGCCACAATAAGAGGAATGCGCGAATAGCGCTCAATGTCCAAGAATGTCAGGTAACTCGAGAGATTACCGGCAGCCGTATCGCCGCCCGGCATGGCGTAGCCTCGTATGACAGAGAGTATCCAGGTAATATCTAACTGTGACTACAGCAAGCCTGGCGGACGTACGCAGCCGACTCTACGAGGCATACGCCTCACAGCACGTCGGCGAGGGCGGAGACGAGGCGGCGGCTCTTGTCTACCGGCGTGACATCCGTCCCCTGCTGCCGCCGCGCGCGGCCGGACCTGTCATCGACCTTGGCTGCGGGCGCGGTGACCTCGTCCGGCTGCTGCAGGCAGACGGCTTTGACGCGGAGGGCATCGATATCAGCCCCGAGCAGGTGGCGCTCGCCCGCGCGGCTGGCGTGCCCCGGGTCCGCCAGGGGGACTTCCGCAGCATCCTGGCCGCGCGGCCGGCTCACTACGCGGCTATCACGGCCACCGATCTGCTCGAGCACCTCACCAAGCCGGAGGTTCTGCAGACATTCGATGACGTGGCCGCGGCTCTG
Organism: Streptosporangiaceae bacterium; assembly: GCA_025934635.1. Next base: position 15,077 of record JAICWX010000099.1, read on the forward strand.
GCACCAGGCGGCACGTTCGTGGGCCGGGTCCCGAACGCGATCAGCCCGCTCGGGGGGCACATCCGCAATGGTGACTTCACGCACCAGACGTCGTTCACCGCGCGCAGCATCCGTCAGCTCGCCGCGGCGGCCGGCTTCGACTCGGTCCTCGCGCGCTCTTCCCCGCCGGTCGCGCACGGGCTGGCCAGCGCCGCGCGCGCAATGACCTGGCAAGTGGTGAGCGCCTGCTACCGGATCGCGCTGGCCGCCGAGACAGGCTCGCTGCGCGGACACATCGTCACGTTGAACCTGACGTTCGCAGCCCGTAAAGGCGCTCGGGGGGGAAATGCCTAGCCTGGCCAAGAGTCCTCTCGCGCCTATCCTCGGCCAGCGCGTACCGGTGCGCGGGCCAGCCAGACTGCTGCTCCGTTCGTACGCCAGGACGTGCTACCAGCCCGGCGTGCGGGTCGAACGGCTGACCACGAAGTCCGGCGACGTCTTCGATGCTGACCTCTCAAGTCTCCTCGAATGGCAGCTGTGGGCTTTCGGCGGCTACGAGCAGCACTTCGCTGAGCTGTTCCGCTGCCTGGTCAGCGCCGGCGACCGATGCGTCGACGTGGGGGCCAATGTCGGCGTGCACACCGTGCGGCTGGCCAAGCTCGTCTGTGCGTCCGGCGAGGTCATCGCCATCGAGCCCGATGTCAGCGTCGCGGAGCGAACCCGCCGCAACATCACGCTCAACGACCTGGCCAACGCGCGAGTCGTCAACGCGGCTGCCAGCGATCGGGCCGGGCACATGACGCTGTACCGGCCCGACCCGTCGGATACCAACCGGGCCAGGGCGAGCCTGCTGCAGCATCCCTGCCTGACCGGGGAAGCGGCCACGGTGCCGGTGCTGACGATCGACGACATCTGCGACGGCCAGGTGGCGCTGATCAAGATCGACGTGGAGGGGCACGAGGCCGCCGTGCTCCGCGGCGCGGCCGCCGTCGTCGCCAGGCACGCGCCGTCGATCGTCTTCGAATACGCGCCAGAACTCCTTGGCGAGGCCGTTCAGGCACCGTTCGGCTGGCTCGCGGAGCGGGGATATGAGCTGTTCGGCATCCGCTGGATCCGTCGTAGCGTCACTGGCCGCGGGCGGCTGTCACTGGAGCACCTGTCTGGACCGCCCGCCGGAGGCGGCAACTACCTGGCCGTCACCGGGTCCCGCGCTGCGCGGCTCAACGCGCTCGTGGCCTAGGCGATGGCCGTGCGGCGGCAGGACCGCCAGGACAACGGGCATCAGGCCCGGGTCCGGGCCCTGTTCGACAGCAAGGCGGCCGACTGGCCCGGCAAGTACGCCCCGGCGGGCCGGCTAGCCGGCCGGCTGGCCCGGCTCGACGCCGCGCTCCGCGCCCGGGTCGGCGCCGGCGGCGACCTACTCGACCTGGGCTGCGGCAGCGGGGATCTCGCGCGGCGCCTGGCCGCCGGCGGCTACCGGGTGACCGGCTGCGACATCGCACCGCACATGCTGCGCGAGGCCGCGGCGGCCGAGGGCGGGCATACCGTTCGCTGGATCCGCCTTGATCCCGGGTGGCGCACGCTGCCGTTCGAGGCGGCCAGCCTCGACGCGGTAGTCGCGGCGAGCGTGCTCGAGTACGTGCCCGACCCATCGGCCGTGCTGCGCGAGTGCGCGCGGGTGCTGCGGCCAGGCGGGACCTTGCTGTGCACCGTACCGGACATGACGCACCCGGTGCGCTGGCTGGAGTGGCCGCTCGCCTGGGCGGTACGGACACCGCTGGCCCCGGTAGCGGAGGACATCTGGCCGCGACTCCGGCCATACGCCGCTTACCTGCGGGTATCACGCCAGCGGCGGCGGCCGCGATGGTGGCGCGAGGTCGGCCAGCGGGCCGGGCTGCAGCCCGCCACGGCGCGAGACGGCCGGGCGCCACGCGCCCCGCTGCGACTGCTCGCTTTCACCCGGCCCGGGATGTTCCCTCGGCCGCAGCAGGGAGAGGCCCGTGACGACAGCGACCGTTGACATGGCAGGCGGCTCGATCGGCGGGGCCGCCCGGCTCCAGGCCGAGGTCCGGGGGTATCTGGAGCGGTCCGCCCGCGACGACATCAAGGTCATCGGCGCGCGGCGCCGGCTCAGCCCGGCGTGGCTGGCCGCCAGGGAAGCCGCAGCCGTGCGGAGGAGCCGCCGGGTCGCCCTCAACAACGTCGGGTTCCTCACCCCCGGGGGCGAGCGGTGGACGCTATTGTCCAACGCACTGCACTTCCTCACCGGGCCCGAGGCGGCCGCGCTGGACCCGGGGCTGCGCGCGGCGGTGTCCCGGCAGGCCAGGGTGGTGTACAGCGCGGCCCGGCGATCCGACGTGCTGGTAGCACCGTGTACCGCGATGGCCGAGCGAATCAGGGTCGCGCTTCCCGATGTCGCGGATCGGGTGGTCGTGCGCCTGAAGCCCGTGTCCGCCGGACCAGTACCAGCCGACCCGGTGCCTGCGCGGTGCCCGGACGAGCTGCTGATCCTGTGCCCGGTCCTCTTCGCGCCCTACAAGCACATGGCCGACCGGCTGGCCGAATGGCTCACGGCGGCCGGCGGCGCCCTGGACGACTCGGTTCGCATGATCGTCACCGCGGGCACCGCAGAGGTGCCCGGGTGGCTGGCGGCGAGCCCGCGGCTGCACTTCGTGGGGCCGCTCGGGCCCGGCGAGCTGAACAAGCTGCGGGCCCGCAGCCGCGCGATCTACTTCCCGACGGGCCTGGAGTCGTTCGGCTGGCCGCTGGCGGAGGCCCGGGCCTACGGGCAGCCGGTCATCGCGCGGGACACGGCGCAGAACCGGGAGATCGCAGGGTCCGCGCTACGCGGCTTCGTCCCCGGCGACCCGGACTCGCTGCGGGAAGCGACCGAATCGGCGCTGGCCGCGCGGATCCCCCCCGACCCGGCGCCCTTCGATCCGGACGCGTACTTCGACTGGCTGCTGGGAGATGGCCGGTGACCAGGATCGGCCTGCGGCCGTACCGGGCCGGTGACGATCCGCCGGCCCGCAGCGTCCCGCTCAGCGTCGTCGTGCTCACCCGGGACGAGGAAGCCAACATCGCCCGTTGCCTGGCCTCGGTCCAGTGGGCGGACCAGGTGGTGGTGGTCGACTCCGGCTCGGCGGATCGGACGGTGCCGCTGGCCCGCTCCCTCGGCGCCGACGTCATCGAGCAGGCGTGGCTGGGATTCTCCGCCCAGCGGGAGTTCGCGCTCCGGCGGCCAGAGATTCGCCACGACTGGGTCTACTTCGTGGACGCGGACGAGTGGGTCAGCCCGCAGCTAGCCGGCGAGATAGCGGTGCGGCTGGGCACCCCCGGCTGCTGCGCCGCCTTCGCGCACCGGCTCCGGCTGGTCTTCATGAATACGTGGATACGGCACTGCGGCTGGTACCGCGGGTCCTGGGTGGTCCGGCTCGCCGATCGCCGGCACACGAAATACGACGGCAGCCTGGTGGGTGAGCGGGCCCAGGTGGACGGCCCGGTCGGCAGGCTGGCCCACGACATCGTCGACGAAGACCGCAAGGGCCTGGCGACCTGGCTGCACAAGCACGTCCGGTACGCCGAGCTCGAGCGGCAGGGGCGCGGGACGCCGGCTCCGCTGCGGGAGCGGGTGCGCCGGCTCCGCTCCCGGGACCAGGCCGACACCCGGCCGCTGGTCCGGGTCATCCTCAAGGACCTCGTCTTCCCGGCCGTGCCGGCCAAGCCGCTCGCCATGTTCGTGTACATGTACGTCATCCGGCTCGGCCTGCTCGATGGGCGGGCCGGACTGCGCTTCTGCTTCTATCACGCCTGGTACCAGGCCACCGTGGACAGCCTGGGGGCGGAAGCGGCGCTCCGGCGGGACGCGGATAACCGGTAATCAGGAGCCACTCATGCCCACCACGCAGCAGGAACAGCCGGCCGCCGGCCAGACCACAGCCCGGCCCCGGCTGGGCGTGCTGGCGACGCACCCGATCCAGTACCAGGCCCCGCTCTACCAGGAGATAGCCCGGCGCGGCATGGTGGACCTCGAGGTCGCCTTCCTCAGCAGCGGCGGCGTGCAGCCGGTCCACGATCCTGGCTTCGGCATCACGCTGGCCTGGGACATCGACCTGCTTGGCGGTTACCGGTCGACCGTGCTCGCCCGGCGGCCGCTGGTCGGCAAGCCCGCCTGGCTGTGCCGGGCGGGCAGCTGGCTGCGTCGTCAGGACATCGTCGTCCTGCACGGTCACGCCGACCCGGACATCCTGCTCGCGATGGCCGCCTGCCGGGTCCTCGGCGTCCCTTACCTCCTCCGCGGGGACTCCCAGGCGGAGCCGGCCGCCGCCGGCTGGCGCCGGCTCGCCCGGCACCTGGTGGCGAGCGCCGCGGTCCGCGGCGCGGCGGGAGCACTGCCGATCGGGCAGCGTAACGCAGCTTTCTATGACCGGTACGGACGTGTCCCCCAGTATGAGGCGCCGTACAGCGTCGACAACGACCGCTTCCGAGCCATGTCCGACGCCGCCCGGCCGTCCCGGGCCGCGCGGCTGGCCGCGCTGGGGCTCGACCCGCGGCGCCCGACGGTCATCTTCGCCGGGAAGCTCATCGGGCAGAAGCGGCCGCTGGACGTGGTGCGCGCCATCGGCCGCTGCGCGGGGAGCCTGAACCTGCTGCTGCTCGGCGACGGGCCACTGCGGGCACGGGTGCAGGAATTCGAGGACCGCCTCCCCGTGCGCTGCCTGGGCTTCGTCAACCAGGCTGAGCTGCCCGGATGGTACGGCTGCGGCGACGTTCTCGTGCTGCCCAGCGGCCGCGAGCCATGGGGGCTCGTGGTCAACGAAGGCATGGCCTGCGGCCTGATCCCGGTCGTCAGCGACGCCGTCGGCTGCGGGGCTGACCTGGTGCGCGGCGTCGGCGAGATCTACCCGGCCGGCGACGTGACGGCGCTCGCCGCGGCGCTCACGCGAGCGGCGGCCGACCCGCGGGACCGCCGGGAGGCGGCCCGTGACCGGCTGTCCGGCTTCACCATCGCGCGGACGGCGGCCGGCTATGAGCAGGCCGCCGTAGCCCTGGGACGCCGGCTCAAGCGGTGACCGCCGCCGCGGTCCGGCGGCGGAAGGACAGCGCGCAGACGGCGAGCCACAGCAGGAGGTACCCGGGGATCCCGGCCAGCAGCGTGGAGCAGTCCGAGCCCGCCTGCACGATGTCGGGGAACAGCAAGATGATCAGGAACCCGCCGCGCACGCTACGCCGCAGGTCGGTAACCTCGTCGAGGATCCGGATCCCGCACCCGCCCAGGAACATCCCGGCGATCAGCGTGAACCAGCCGCCATGGCGGTACAGGTCGCCTTCCGGGGTGACGTCCGACGAGGTGTACAGCTGCGCCGGGATCTGATAGTACTGCTGGCTCACCTGGTACCCCTCGGCCAGGATGGGCTTACCCGGCCACAGGAGCCGGGGGATGAGGTTGACCACCGGAGAGACGATCAGGTCGGCCGGGCTGCTAAAGGGAATCTGCGCCGGGGTCCGCTGCAGGATGATCGCCGGGCTGTCGATGGTCCGGACGCGCTCGGCCAGGTAGCTGCCTGAGCGCTGCAGGACGGACGGGGAGAAGTCACTGGCGAGCACCTGTCCGGCGATTGCGGGTGCTGCGGCTAGCGCCTGGCTAGTGCTCAGGGTTACCGTGCCACGTGCCGACGCACGGTAGGAGAGATTGAACGGGATGACGATCAGCAGGAAGAAGAGCAGCGCGGCCACGACGGCCCCGGCGGGCAGCCGGCGCCGGATCACGGCGCGCGGGATGATCACGGCCAGGATCGCGACCACGAAACTCTCCTTGCCGCCGATGACGGCCCCGACGCAGATCGCCCCGGCGAACAGGACGATGAGGCTTACCCGCGCCCCCGCGACCCGGGTCTGGTAGGCACGCACGGCGGCCGCCGCGACGGATAGCGGCACGCAGTCCCCGGCCACCGCGAGGTACTGGCTGTATCCCGAGGCGGTTGTCACGGCCGCGGCGGCATTGCCGATGTAACCGAGATGACCGGTCAGCAGCGCGTAACCCAGCTGCGCGGCGACGCCTACCCCGAACAGGACCCACGGGACGGCCGGCCCGCGGATGTCATCGGTGAGCCGGCCGGTGACGGCGTCCACGGCCCGGCGGGCATGGGCCACCGCGAACCGGTAGGGCCCCGCGCAGTACCCGACCGTGAGCATGGCCATGGCCAGGGCGAGCATCCACAGCGCGCGCAGGATGCTGGACGGCAGGATCTCGGCCTGCGGGCCGGTCTGCGGGCCGATCCAGGTGATGGTGGCCAGGCCGAAGGCGAGCGCTCCCCAGACCAGTGACCAGGGACCGATCCGCCAGCTGGCCAGCCCCAGCCCGTCACTGCCCGTCGTGGCCGACATGAGCAGCAACAACCCGGTACACAGCGTCGCAAGCGCGATGGCACCCCAGGCGATCTGATCGTCGACTATGACGGCGGACATCGCCCCGACGGTTAGCGTGGCCGCCGTCGCGACGAGGAACAGCCCGGCGATCAGCGGCGATGGCACGGCCACCTGCGCGCCTAGCCAAGGGCGCGAAACCGGCCCGCTATTTGTTGTCACCCTTAGATACTAACGTGTTACTTAAAGTAATTAGCAGGCCAGTGTTCGCTCACAGCAACCGGTCGACGGCCAGCGCGGCGTACTGATCGGGCGCGAATTGCGCGCGTGCCCAGGCGCTGCCCCGGGTTCCCATCTCGGCGAGCCGGCCCGGCTGCCGGAGGAGCCCGCCGAGTACCGCGGCCAGGGCCGCCGCACTCTCGTCCCGCGGCGTCGCGCCGGTCACCCCCTCCAGGTAGGCGTCGGGCGATCCGCCGTGCGCGGGGCCGATGACGGCGGTGCCGGCCACCTGCGCCTCGAGAAGCACCAGGCCGAACCCTTCCCCGCACGGCCGCCTGCCCGACCGGGTACGGGTAGCCAGCACGAACAGGTCCGCCGCGGCGAACTGGGCGGCAAGCTCGCCGTCGGCCAGCCCGGAGTGCAGCGAGCACCACGGGTACCGGCCGACATGGTCCACCAGTTCCGCGGCCGGCTCACCACTGCCACACACGGTCAGCAGGACATCCGCCCGGCCCAGCGACGCGATCGCCTCGGTGAGCTGAGGCAGGCCTTTTTCGCGCCATTCGCCGAGCCGGAACGCGGTCATCAGCCCCACGCCGGCGCGGGGCGCGCGATCCGCCGCGGCCGCGGCGGTCAGCTCGCGGAACCAGGTTCTGGACAAGCCGGGCGGCAGGATGGTTGCCTGCCCGCCGGGAAAAAGCGCGCCGGCCGTGAAGCTGCTGACCGCCACGATCCGCACGTTCGCACGGCGCATCAGCCAGCTCTCGAGCCGCCAGCGCGGGCTGGACCGGGAACCCCACACGTCACTGCCATGGCAGATGACGGAGATGCCGCGCACCGGGCGCGCCCGGGCGAGCAGCGACGCGACGGGGAGCAGGGCCCGGTGCCCGATGATGAGGCGGGCCGGCCCGGCGGCGCCGGCCAGCGCCGCCGCCGCCTCGCCGAACAGCACCTGGTGCCCGGCCAGGCCCGGGCGGCCCAGGTCGAGCCGCTGATGCGCCACGCCGTGGTCGGCCAAGGCGGACTGAACGGTCTGGACGTACCGCTCGATGCCGCCGCCCCGCCCGCGGGACGGGGCGAGCAGCAGGACCGGGTCCGGCCGGCCGGGCACGCAGGCCGCCGCCGTGACGCCGCCCGCGGGGCTGACCGCCTGACTGGGCGTCGCCTGACTGGTCACTGGCGCTCGTACACGAAGAAGTCGGCGCGGGCCAGCTCGGCGGACGGCCCCCGGTTCACGCCCGTCAGCGCCCAGCCCGGGCAGTTGGCCTCGATCCAGGAGGTGAAGTGCCGGTGCCTGACATGCGGGGCGGTGCCGCCCATCTCCTCGTTAGTGGAGTAGATGACGACCAGCCGCCGCCCGGCCGCGAACAGGTGCGTCAGGTAGGTCTCGAAGACCGTGTCCTCGGTCAGGTGATAGAGGACGTCCAGGGACAGGGCCAGGTCAGCGGTGAATACGCCGGCCCGGTCGGTGAAGCACGTCCCGTCGTAGAGGAAGAAGCTCTTCGCCGGGTCAGCGGCGAACCGCCGCTGGCACAGGCCGATCGCAGACCTGGACACGTCGAGCCCGACATAGCGGGGATAGTCCGCCAGCGACAGCTGGTTGCCGTCCCCGCAGCCGAACTCGATCACGCTGCCCACCGCCTGCTCGCGGACGAGGGTGTTGAGGAACCTGCCCTTGCCTTCGGCCAGTGCGCCGTAGGAGCCGGAGCCGCTGGTCGCACCCCGCGCGTAGTTCCTCTCCCAGAAACTCGCCGAATCACCATAGGCCAGCCGCTGGCGCAGCAGCGAGACCCGCCGCACACCTGGTAGCGGGCGCACCACTTCCCTGATGGTCATCAATCTTCCCCGTCCGGTACGTGCCCGGCCGCACCCGGCACCGGGCGATCATGACACTTTCCTGAATCCCCGGCCAGGCCGACCCGGGTCAGCCGCCACAGGCAGCGGATCATCACGGCCAGCGCGACCCCGTAGGCGACGGTCGAGGCGATGGCCGCGGCGGCTACCCCCATACTCGGCAGCAGCACGATAAGCAGGACCACGGTGAACACGGCGGCCAGGCCTTGCGCGACGGCCACCAGCCCCAGCCGCCCCCGTCCGCGCAGCAGGTCGCCGACGACCTGGCTGGACGCAATGAAGACACCGCCTGGGGCGAGGATCCACAGCAGCGGAACGGCGCCCTGGTAGGCCGGGCCGAAGACCAGCGGGATGACCCAGTAAGCACTCACGACGACGGGCGCCAGGATGACGGCCGCCAGGCCCGCGCTGCCCAGCACGGCGGCCCGCTGCAGCCACTGGCCCTGCACGGACATCGTGCTCTGCGCGGCTAGCCGGGGGAAGGCCACGTTGCCGATGGCCGAGACCAGCGGCACCGGGACTAGCGTGATCGAGGCCGCGATGGAATACCGGCCCAGGTCCGCCGCCGGGACCGTCTGAGACAGGACGAGCTGGTCGAGAAACAGGTTGACCGACGCGGGGGCGATCGCGGTGAGCTGGGACAGTCCGTACGCCGCCAGCGGCGGGACGAGGCTAGCACGGACACGGCCTGGAGCCAGCTCGCTGTGCCGACAGTGATAGTAAGCGTAGCCAAGCTGGATCGCCATGGTCACGGCCAGCGTGTACAGGGCGGTGTGCAGGCTGAGCAGCCGGAGCCGCCACAGAAGGACGACTATCGCCAGGCCGAGCACCGGCTGGCTGAGGCGGACCATGTTCCATTGCCTGATGTTGCGGGCCTGGAGCGAATACGTGTAGCTCGTACCGGTGAAGCTGATGGCCGAGACGGCGAACGCGATCCGGTAGGCATCGCCCAGTCCCGGATTCCCGTGCGCCAGGACAGGTGCCAGCAGGAGACCGCCCACTAGGGCCATACCGCCGGTGACCAGCATCATCGCCCGTGAGGTGGCGACGTAATCGCGGGCATGGCTCGGATCGCGGGCGACGTAGAAGCACACCGCCCCGGCCTGGCCCACCTCGCCGATCATCAGGAGAATGCCAAACCAGGCGATGACGGCGGCGTATTCACCGCGCGCGGTGGGTCCCAGCGCCCGGGCCAGGATGACGCCGCCCAGCGCCGCCGTCACCGCGGCCGCGACGTTGAACGTCGCCGTCCGGGCGATCACGGCGCCGATCCGGCGCCCGCGCAGGGCGACCCGGGTGACCTGCAGCCGGGTGGGCTGAGCGTGCACGCTCAACAGCGCATAGCGGTCAGGTCGCGGGCCCGGGGCCGACCGCCCGGAGGCGAGCTTCTCGCTGCTGTCACAGTTTGATTATATACACTAACTCAAAGTAATTTACACTGGTCAGAATCTGGCAGCAGGGGCCGGCCGGCACAAGGAGCCGGACACCCTCCGGTATCTGGCAGATGACGTTGGGCCGACCCTTCGGTACCGGGCACTGCACGTCAGCACGCTCACCGTACCGTGCGCGAGCTTTCCAGTGGCATGAGCAAAAAGTAGTACTCTAACTGCAATTTGTGATCACGATATGTCAGGGGGCAGTATGGGGCTGCGTTTGGTGCTCGAGCAGGCGACCCACCGGCTCGTCGTGCCTAGGCGCCTGCCGCCGCCGTTCGAGGCCGCGCGGATCTACACCACGACAGAGGGCGGCCTGCGCTACCTAGCCCGCCGCATGAGCCGGGTGGACCCGGCCCTGCTGCGGCTGACCGCCGAGGTCGTCAGGCCCGGCGCCACGGTGTGGGATATCGGCGCCAACATCGGGCTGTTCAGCTTCGCCGCGGCCGTGGCGGCCGGCCCGCACGGGCGCGTGCTCGCGGTCGAGCCCGATACCGACCTGGCCCGGCTGCTGCGTCGCTCGGCGGCCGCCAACCGGGACCACGCCCCGGTGGAGGTCCTGCCCGCCGCAGTCTGCGGCGAGCTGTCGGTCGCGCGGTTCCATGTCGCCCGACGCAACCGGGCGACGAGTCACCTGGACGGCTTCGGCACCGCCATGGCGGGTGGCGTGCGGGCGACCGAGCTGGTGCCGACCGTGACGCTGGACTGGCTGGCCGCCCGCTTCCCGGTCCCCGACGTGATCAAGATCGACGTGGAGGAGGCCGAGATGACCGTCCTTACGGGCGGATCCCGGGTTCTCGACCGCTCCCCCGCCATCATCTGCGAGGTAGCTGCAAGCAACGCCACGCCGGTATGGGAACTGCTGAACGCGCGTGGTTACGCCGTCTATGACGGTGACCGGCCGCGCCACGAACGGGTGCCCGTAGCCGCCGCGCCGCCCAATACGCTGGCCGTCAGCTCTTGACAAAGTCGGCTCTCTACGAGATAGCCGTGTCCCATATCCCGGATATTGTCCAAATTGACCGCCAGTCGGCTCGTGCGCTGACCAAACCTTTACCGGTCTGGTGTGCCAGGCCACGTTGGTTGTCACCTGGCCAAGCGGTCTGTCAGCACGGGTCGGTGCGCTGCGCCGGGTTGGTGCTAAGTCCGGGGGTACCGTCGTGACGCGCTGGCTGGGCCGGTCGGGCGAGTGCTTCCAGGCGTGCGGAAATTTCCCGGTAGCGGTTCACCGGCACCAGGTGGACGCCGTCGAAGGCGCCGCTGTCGCGGAGCCGGGTGACCTGCTCGCATGCGGCCTCGACGCCGGCCATCTTGTCGTGCGCGACCTGGCCGGCGAGCCAGCCGGGGATCTCGATGTCGGGGATGGCGGCGGCC
>JAICWX010000390.1 GCA_025934635.1 Streptosporangiaceae bacterium
ACTGGACATGGCGGCCGGCTCCCTCCCCGCCCTTGTGGCGTCGGTGCTGGGTGATTGCACCTTCCAGACTCCGGCGACCCACGACATCAGCCAAGAGGCCTACGAGCGGTCACCGGGGGCCGGCCGCTTCATAGTGACTAGGATGGCCCAACTCAGGGTAGACGAGCCGGATGAGCACAAGCGCCGAGCGTAAACCAGCAGGTCAGGCCATATGCAGGGTTTCGGCATAGTACAAGCTGGTTTTACCTGATCTGCTCCAGCTAACGCGTTAGCCAGTCGAGCAGTCGGCGGTGACGAAACTCGTACGATCTTCCGGCAGTTCTAAGAAGCCCCGCCGAGTGTGCCCACCTGAGAAACCCCGTGAGCTGGAAAGGCAGCCCGCCACGAGCACATATCAGCATGGCGATGTGGCGCCGCCATGTGGCGGCCACAAAACCGAAGCCGGCCGCGATGCCGGCGAGCACGCAAAGCAGCAGTATTCCCCAGACGGATTTAACGGGCCATTGGCCGGTCAGCCCGATTACGGTGCCGATCGCGATCGATAGGAAGGCGGCGGTAAGGCCAGCCTGGAAATCACCGTACAGCCGGGCAAGCGGAGTGGGGAGACCGGCCGGTAGTATATCTAGCCCGCCACCGCCATGTCGGCCCGCGACGCGGATTCCGGCCTTTACGCCGACAACCAGGCCCACCGCTCCTCCGCACATTCCGCTCGCCAGGCTTAGCGCGGTATCACCTGTGGGCACCACCGCTAGGCGGGTCAGTGCCATCCCCGCAAGCCCCACCAGGAAACCCACGGTCAAGAAGGCTGGGAGGCTGATGCTGTCCCGCACTGCCGTCGCTACCCCAAGGGCGAACACAAGCGCGAACCCGGCTCCATAGTATGCGGCGAAGGCTATGGGAATGCCCGGGCTCCCTATTTCGGTAATCACCACCGCGACTGATATCCCGAGCGCAAGCCGTAGCAGGCGCCTCGGCTGAAGGAGCCTCTGAAGGACTATTTTAGAGGGGTGTACCCAGACGCGGTTGGCCCACATGGAACTCGCCGGTAGCACGGCTAGGGAGGCGATAATCGACAGGGCTACTTCTGGTGAGGTTCCCCTTGTGCTCATCTGTATCCCGAGAACCACCAAGAACGGCACCCAGGAGAGGGCGGTGAGAATCTGGTCCATGATGCGCGGCGCCCGCTTCCCCGCGATAGGCCAGAGACGTTCGATGCTTATCTCGGTGGTTGGCATCTTTACCCCGAAGATGTCCGTTCCGCCGCTTTCCTTCAGGAATGAGGCTAGTGAACGTGACCAGCTCAGTACATCGTCGACAGAATAGTAACGAGGTTTCCCGTGGCTGTACTTAGTGGTCTGCCTGCGGTTATTCCTTGCGTGCTTCGGATACCACTGTACCCGGGCTTCCACGAAAGCCCTGAGTAGTTCGCCTTCGATCTCATCTGCGGTCATGCTCGCCTTAATGCGTTGCCTGAGCTTATCGATATTCTCGCGACGGCTCAGCAGGCTCCCTATGAGAGCGAGGTCGAACGGCGTCGATAGTGATGACCCGAGAGTTCTTGACAGATCTCTTACGATAGCGCGCGTGGGGGAGCCGTGACCGCTCGACCGGTTCCGCAGTCCCAGGTACTCGGTCACTTGCCGGTCGGTGAGCGGCTCCAGTTGAACATTGCAGGCATCCTCAAGAATGTATCCCGCCGCTTCCAGGAACTTCCAGGTGTCCGTCCGGGAGGTTAGTATGAACTTCCGATCCCAGCTATTAAGGACCTTAATGAATTCGCCTGCGTTGGCCGGATTATCGGGCGCCGGGTCCATCTCGTCCAATCCGTCGAAGATCGGTACGATGATATCCGCCTTGACCAGTGACCATGCCGTTGACTTATCAATATCAAGAATGCTGCAGACCTGCCGGGCCAGCCAGTAATCTAGATTCGCCGTCCGCTGATCCCAATTCTGTGCCGGAATTATGACCGGGATCCAGGGGTCTTCCTTGGCTTGATCGCTGGATACCTGGAAGGCGAATTGCAAGGCAAGCAAGCTTTTGCCGGCCCCAGGCGGCCCGATTGCCGCCATCCTGCCATGAGTAACGCTCACGAAGAGTTCCTCAACTGACATGAACTTCATGAGGTGCGCGGCCGGTACCATGTCGGACGTTTGCAGCAGGGTAAGCTTTATGTCGATAGGGCGATTACGGAGGTGAAGCAGCGCTGCATTGATCTCTTCACGGATCAGGCTCACGCGTGATTTGTTCAGATTTCTCGTGAACTCTTGAAAGTTAATGTGGCCGTGACGTTCAGGGATTAGCTGCCGGATTCCCAGCGTCATCAATCCAATCGCGGCTGACGCGCTGCCTAGGAATCCCTGGAGCAAAGTCGTGTTCTGGTGGCGTAGCAGTCCGTGCATGATGAACGCGATGTCTACGGCAACGGAAAAAATGAACAGGATGGCCAGGAAGCGCATTATATAGCGATATATACGCTTGTTGCTCTGCATTTAATCGTCCGCTATGGGTCTACGACGTACACCGGAATGCCCGATTCTTGCCCGGAGGAATGCCCGGGAATGTCCGCGCACCGCGGAATCTCTCACCTTCAAGGAGCACTCACCAGTTCCATGATTCCGGACGTCCGGCAGGCGAAGCGGCCGGACGTCCCCAGGTACGCAAGCGCCTTACTCGTCACCGAGGGCATCTAGGGCTTCCCGGCAAGGGCCGAATAAGACATTCACGTATAAGGCCCGGAAGAGCCAGGTTACAGCACAAAGGCGGTAGATCCCGGAAGACACGGGGTCGCGGCGTGAGCAGGTCTCCGCAGCCATCCACCACGGACACCCTGCGATGTGCTCCAGCGCGGCGGCGGGTTAGTTTAGCCCGCGGCAAGGACTGCTCCGCGGCCCTTTTGGCGGGTTGCGTCAGGGCTGGGGTGCGCGGGGCGTCCCGCAGGCGATCACGACGATCCTGTCAACTTCGGCTTAATTCGGCCGAGGTTGACACGTGCCAGTGCCCGATGCCTGCTCGTCTGGTCATCTTGCCGAATCGCAGTTGAGTGCGTCGCTGGTGTACATGCGGCCGTCCTCGTGGCAGAAGACGAGGTTGTTGTCCTGTCAGGCCGTCCCTGCGGCCAGCCGTTCGGCTGCTTGGCGCTTCCGGTGCGCATGGAGGGCCGCGATGGCGCGCTTGGGGAGTTCGAGCGAGCGCTTGGACCTGGGGTCTTGACGCAATGCCACTTAGCTTGAGTTGATCTTGGTGTCTGCCTGCGGGTTCGTGCCTGGTGCCGGCATGATCGCGGGTTGTGGGTCAGACTGAGAGTGTGGCTGCGGGGCGGCTGGCGGACTGGATCTCGGTGGGCGTGCTGGCGTCCTGGGTTCCGGCGGACGCGATCGACGACGCGGTCGAGGTGACCGGGAAGAACGAGCGGCGCAGGGGCGGGAAGCTTCCGCCTCGGGTCGTGGCGTACCTGGTCATGGCGCTGGCGCTGTTCGCCGACGAGGACTGCGAGGAGGTCGCGGCCCGGCTGGCGGGGACGTTCGCGGACTGGGACGGGTGGGAAGAGTCCTGGGACCGGACGCCGGCGTCGGGCGGGATCACCCAGGCCCGGCAGCGGCTCGGCCCCGAGCCGATGGCGGAGCTGTTCGCGCAGGTCGCCAGGCCGGTCGCGGACATGGTCACGGCGGGCGCGTTCCTGGGCCGGCGGCGGCTGATGAGCATCGACGGGATGGAATGGGACGTCCCGGACACGGCGGCGAACGCGGCGTTCTTCGGTTACCCGGGGACCGGGAAGGACAAGGAACCGGGCGCGTTCCCCAAGGCCAGGGTCGTGACGGTCAATGAGTGCGCGTCGCACGCGGCGGTGCTGGCCGCGATCGGCCCGGCCGCCGCCAAGGGCAGCGGGGAGCAGTCCCTGGCCCGGGGCCTCTGCCCGCGGCTGGAGGAGGACTGGCTGCTGATCGCGGACCGGAACTTCTATAACTGGCAGGACTGGTGCGCGGCTGCGGACACCGGGGCCGCGCTGCTGTGGCGGGTGAAGGCGGACCTGACGCTGCCCGTGCTGGAACTGCTCCCGGATGGCTCCTACCGGTCCGTCCTGCTGAATCCCGAGGTCAGCGGCACCGCACGGAACCGGCTGATCGAGACCGCCCGCAACGGCGGGGACCTGGATCCCGCCCGGGCCCGGCACGTCCGCGTCGTGGAGTACGAGATCCCGGACCGCGACGGGCAGGACGAGCTGATCGCCCTGGTCACCACGATCACGGACCTGCGCGAGGCCCCCGCCGCTGCGCTCGCGTCCGCATATCACGAGCGCTGGGAGCATGAGGGTGCGAACGCGCAGCTCAAGACGTTCCTGCGCGGCCCGGGGAAGATCTTGCGGTCGCAGTCGCCGCCCATGGCCGAGCAGGAACTGTGGGGCTACCTGCTGACCCATTACGCGATCAGCGCCCTGACCTGCACTGCCGCCACCGCGGCCGGGATCGACCCGGACCGGGTGAAGCCGAAGCGCACCATCCGCGCCGTCCGCCGCCGGGTCGCCGACCCGGCTTTCCCCCCCTGACCAGCCAGGCAGCGCACTGGAACAGGTCACGGCCGACATCACCAGCCCGCGTAACCTCAACAAACGGCGCGAGCGAACCTGCCCCCGGGTCGTCAAACGCGGACGGCACAATTCCTACCGGATCAAAAAACCCGGCGACCACGGCGTCCGCCACGAATCCCCGCCCGCCATCACACTCGTCAACCTCGCAAAACCGCAGGCGGCAGACCTGATCAGAACAGGCTAAGTGGCATTGGGTCTTGACGTCCCCGGTGCGACTTGCTGAGCGCCAGACATGGATGACCGCGCTATCGAGATTGGTGTGGTGTCTCGTTATTAGCCGGTGATTGATGCGAGTGCGACCGGCCTTCGTGCAGGGGCCTATGCGGCATGCCGGAACCGGAAGGGCGACCAGCAAGGAACCCGCCGTTATCCGAGGCGCCGTAGCGCTGTCTCGATAGCGACCTCGACCCGGGAAGTCATGCCGGGCACATCGACGGGACGGCGCCCGGCGACCTGACTACGGATCCACTTCGGCCCGCTATCGTCATAGTGCAGCAGGGCATACAGGTCCCACCACGGATCGAGAGTCACCCCGGCGATCGCCTCATAGAGCGACCGAAGCTGCTCCGACCACTCGGGCGAGTAGAGCGCCGCCAAGTATCGCCGGCAGTGCCCGACGTCAATCGCGCGCGCCCCCCGATGGGTGGAGTTCCAGTCGGTCAGTCCAGTAATCCTCCCGCGTGACCACAGCATGTTGACAGGCAGGAGATCGCAGTGCAGAAAGACGGCGGTGTCCGTTGGCGGTGGCGCCGCCATGACACCAAACGCCGCCTTCCACACAGCCGGCTTCTGCGCGCCGACCGGCACCTGAAACCCGTCTAGAGGAGCGATCCAAGAATCCGTCCAAGGTCTGAACATCTTCGCGGGGAGATCGAGGGAATGCAGCAATACAGCAATCTCCGCGATCCTCGTCATCCACGACCGAGGTTCCGCCGGATTGAGGTGAACATGCCCCTGCAACCGTGTCATCAGCAACGATGGCGCGCCCCCCGTCGAAGCACCAGCAACATCAGCAGCCAGGATGCCCGGAACCGGGAGCCCGCTTCCCGCCACCACACCAAGGTTGGCGATCTCCTTCTCCAAGCTCCCCTGCAGGCCAAGGCCGCCCGGGTACTGCCGCAGTACGACGAACGTTCGCATTCCACGTCGCTCGACAGTCAGCCGGTTCACGGCGGAGCAGACGCCACCGGTCAATCGGCGATGGCCAACGATGCGACTGCCCCGACCCATCGACGCCGCAACCCAGGCGAGAGTCTCCGCGGAGGGCCGACGCTGCCTGAACCCGCCATCCCTCCAGTCGCCGTCGGTCATGAGCGCGAGCCTATTCGTCAGGGTGTGAGTGCCGAAAACCATGGCGTGTCGCTGTAGCGGACCGAACGTTTCGGCGTGGCCTCGCGAAGCAGGTAGAGCCGGTAGTCGCGGATCGCCCAGTCGCGGGCGGTCGGATCGACGTCCCACACGCCCCACTCTCCCGCACAGTGATCTCCACAGCGTCCGCGGAGATCACTGTGCGGTAAAAGGGGGCTTAGGTGAATCCTTGGAGGATTGTGCTCAGCGTGATGCGCCTCAGCCGACCTGGCAGGTGAGGTCGTGGCTGGGCAGGGGGCCGCCGAGCAGGTAGTTCTGGACGGTGGTGTCGACGCAGGCGTTGCCGGCCTTGAGGTACTGTACGTGGCCGAAGGCACCGTTGAGGGTCACCATGCGAGAGCCGTGCAGGGCCTGGTGCATGACGAGCTGGCCGGCGTACGGCACGGCCGGGTCACCGGTCCCGCCGACCATCAGCAGCCGATGATGGTTGTCGATCGTGGTCGGCGGCTCGATCGGGGCGACCGGCCAGAACGCGCATGGTGTGATGTTGCGGCGCAACGGCCCGTAGAACGGTTCGGTCGCCAGGTGATCCTGGATGTCGTTCCAGTAGAACTCGGGATCGCGCGGTGCCGCGCGATCAGCGCAGTCAAGGGCGGTGCTGGCGCTGCCGTGATCGGTCGCGCTGACCGTCGGGTCGCTGAAGCTGCCCAGGTATGACGCGAGTCGCGGGACCGGCGTGACGGTCATCCCGTTGGCCGCGTCCAGCAGATCGCCGACCTCGGCGCTCAGCACCTGGTAGAACGCATCGGGGCCGGCGCTGCGGGTATTGATGATGCCGGGCAGCATGTCGGCGGTGACCTCGAAGCCGCCGACCCGAAGCGGCTGTCGCTGGGCCGCGTCGGAGATCACCGAAACGGTGTGAAGGACCCTCGCGGTCGTGTTTCCGAGGTGAAATTGCGCGTCGCGCCGGGCGGCCCAGCCCGCCCAGTGGGCCAACCCGGCACTGTCCGTCGGCGCCAGGTCGCGGTTGAACTCGGGTCCGAATGTGTTCGGGTCGGGCGTGCTGTCGAGCACCATCCGGTCGACGTGCCGGCCGAACATCTGCACGTAGACCGCGCCGAGATACCCGCCGTAGGACCAGGCCAGGTACGAGACTCGCTGCTCACCGAGCGCGGCGCGCAGGATGTCCATGTCACGGGCGATATCGCGCGTCGACGCGAACGGCAGCTTGTCCGCGTACGGCGCGCACAGAGACGCCAGTTGCTTGACCGCGGCCACATTCGCGTCGAAAGCGGTCCGGTCCGGCGTCGCGATCTGGGAGTGGGCTTCGATGTCGGTGGGCCATCCGCAGTTCAGCGGGGTGCTGAGGCCGAAGAACCGGGGATCGAACGACACCAGGTCGTACTGGGCGCCCAGCGCCGG
>JAICWX010000077.1 GCA_025934635.1 Streptosporangiaceae bacterium
CATGCGGGCCCGCGGAGCCGAGACCACCGACCTGGTGGTCCTGGTGGTCGCGGCCGACGACGGCGTGAAGCCGCAGACCACCGAGGCGCTGAACCACGCACAGGCGGCGGGCGTGCCCATCGTCGTGGCGGTCAACAAGGTCGACAAGGAGGGCGCCGACCCGCAGCGAGTGCGGGCCCAGCTCACCGAGTACGGGCTGGTGGCCGAGGAGTTCGGTGGCGACACCCAGTTCGTGGACGTGTCCGCGACCAAGCGGCTGGGTCTCGAGAGCCTGCTCGAGGCGATCGTGCTGACCGCCGACGCCTCGCTCGACCTGCGGGCCAACCCGCATCAGGACGCCCAGGGCGTGGCCATCGAAGGTCACCTCGACAAGGGCCGTGGTCCGGTGGCCACCGTGCTGGTGCAGCGCGGCACGCTGAACGTCGGCGACTCGATCGTCTGCGGCGAGGCGTACGGCCGGGTCCGGGCCATGCTGAACGAGAACTACGAGCCGATCTCCGAGGCTCTCCCGTCTCGTCCGGTTCAGGTGCTCGGCCTGACCGCCGTGCCCGGCGCGGGTGACAACTTCCTGGTTGTCTCCGACGACCGGATGGCCCGGCAGATCGCCGACCGCCGCGAGGCCCGCGAGCGCGTCGCCCAGTTCGCCCAGGGCCGGCGGCGGGTCACGCTCGAGGACCTGGACCAGGCGTTCAAGGCAGGCGAGCGCGAGGAACTGCTCCTCATCATCAAGGGTGACGTGTCCGGTTCGGTCGAAGCCCTCGAGGACGCGCTGCTCAAGCTCGATGTCGGCGAGGAGGTCAGCCTGCGCGTGATCGGCCGCGGCGTCGGCGCGATCACCCAGGACGACGTCAACCTGGCCATCGTCTCCGACGCGGTGATCATCGGCTTCAACGTCCGGCCGGCCGAGCGGGCCGGTGAGCTCGCCCGCCGCGAGGGCGTCGACATCCGCTACTACTCGATCATCTACCAGGCGATCGACGAAGTCGAAGCCGCGCTCAAGGGCATGCTCAAGCCCGAGTTCGAGGAAGCCCAGCTCGGCACCGCCGAGATCAGGGAGGTCTTCCGGGTGCCGCGGATCGGCAACGTGGCCGGTTCCATCGTGCGCAGTGGCCTGATCCGCCGCGGCAGCAAGGCGCGGCTGATCCGGGACGGCGTGGTGATCTCCGACAACCTGACGGTGGATTCGCTGCGCCGGTTCAAGGAGGACGCGACCGAGGTCCGCGAGGGCTTCGAGTGCGGTATCGGCATCGGCTACAACGACGTCAGGGTCGGTGACACCATCGAGACCTTCGAGATGAGGGAGAAGCCGAGGACCTGACCGGATAACGGCCGGACCACAAGGAGCGAAACGTGTACGTCGCCGCGCTGACGCTGGATGTCATGCTCGGCGACGTGCACTCGCTCAAGGCCAAGCGGGGCGTGGTCCGGCCGCTGGTCGCCGAGCTGCGCAGGCGCTATCCGGGTGTCGCGGTCGCCGAGACCGGGCACCTGGACCTGCACCGGCGGGCCGAGATAGGGGTGGCCGTCGTGTCCGCGGCGGCCGCCAACGCGATGAGCGTGCTCGACGATTGCGAGCGCCTGGTAGCCCGGCACCCTGAGATCGAGCTGCTGTCGGCCCGGCAGCGGCTGTTCAACGAGGAGGAGTGACGGAGCATGGATGCCGCGAGGGCGCGCAAGCTGGCCGACCGGATCAGCCAGATCGTCGCGGAAATGCTGGAGCGCCGGATCAAGGACCCCAGGCTCGGCTTCGTAACCGTCACCGAATCCCGGCTGACGAACGACCTGCGTGAAGCCACCGTCTACTACACGGTCTACGGAACCGACGCCGAACGAGCCGATACCGCCGCGGCCCTGCACAGTGCCACCGGCATCATCCGGTCCGAAGTCGGCCGCCAGCTCGGCCTGCGCCACACGCCAAGCCTGGAATTCATCGCCGACGTCCTGCCGGAAAGCGCCCAGCGGATCGAGGAACTGGTCTCGAAGGCCCGGCACGCCGACACCGAGCTCGCCCAGGTCCGCGAGGGCGCCAGCTACGCCGGCGACCCCGACCCCTACCGCAAGCCCGCCGAGGACGACGACGAGGACGACGAGGACGAGTGACCCCGTCCAACGACAAGTCCGGGCTGGTGATCGTCGACAAGCCGGGCGGCATGACGTCGCACGACGTGGTGGCAAAGGTCCGGCGGCTGGCCGGCACCCGGAAGGTCGGCCACGCCGGGACGCTGGACCCGATGGCCACCGGCGTCCTGGTGGTCGGCGTGGAGAAGGCCACCAGGCTGCTCGGGTACCTGACGCTGACGGAGAAGGAATACGCCGCCACGATCAGGCTCGGCCAGACGACCAGCACCGACGACGCCGAAGGCGAGCTCACCGGCACCGCGTCGGCCGCGGGAGCAACCGAGGAAGCCATCACCAAGGCGATAGCCGGCCTGACCGGCGAGATCCTCCAGGTCCCGCCCGCGGTCAGCGCGATCAAGGTCGGCGGCCAGCGGGCCTACAAGCTCACCCGGGCCGGCGCCGCGCCCGAGCTCAAGGCCCGCCCGGTGACGGTCTACCAGTTCACGGTTACTGCCATCCGGAAAGACGGCGACCTGCTCGACTTCGACGCCACCGTCCGCTGCTCCAGCGGCACCTACATCAGGGCCCTGGCCCGTGACCTCGGCGAGACCCTCGGGACCGGCGGCCACCTGACCCGGCTGCGCCGCACCCGGGTGGGCGGCTACCGCGCCGACCACGCCCGCACCCTGGACCAGCTGGCGGAGCACTTCGAGGTGCTGCCGCTGGCCCAGGCGGCCGCGGCCGCCTTCCCGCGCCGCGAGCTGACCGAGGACGAGGCCGGCCGGCTGGCCCACGGCGGCCGGCTGGCCCCGTCGGGCGCGCCCGGCGCGGATGACGGCGCCCCGACGGCCGCCTACGCCCCCGACGGCCGCCTGATCGCCCTGGTCACCGAGGAGTCGGGACAGGCCAGGCCGCTCGTCGTCTTCGCCTGAGGCTCTAGGCTGGCAGGTGTCAGCCTTGACGGCACGACGCAAGGAGGAACGGAGATCGTGTACCGCTGGTACGGCCTGGCCGAGGTGCCTTCCGACTGGGGTGCGTGCGTCGCGACGATCGGCGAGTTCGACGGCGTGCACCGCGGTCACCAGCGCGTTGTGGAGCGGGCCCGCGAGATCGGCCGGTCCCGGCAGCTGCCGGTGGTGGCGATCACCTTCGACCCGCACCCGGACGAGGTGATCAGGCCCGGCTCGCATCCGCCGTTGCTGACTACGGCCCGGCGCCGTTCCGGGCTGCTGGCGGGCCTGGGCGCCGACGCCGTCTTCGTGCTCCCGTTCAACCTGGAATTCTCCCGGCTCAGCCCGGATGAGTTCGTCCGGGTCGTCCTGTCCGAACGGCTGCACGCGGCCGCCGTCGTGGTGGGGGAGAACTTCCGGTTCGGCCACAAGGCCGCCGGCGACGTGCCCATGCTGGCCCAGCTCGGCGAGAAGTACGACTTCACCGCCGAGGGCGTGCCGCTGCTGGTGGACGACGGCGTGACGATCTCCTCGACCTACATCAGGGAGCGGCTGGCGGCCGGCGACGTGGCCGCCGCCGCCCGCGCGCTCGGCCGCCCGCACCGGGTCGAGGGCATCGTGGTCCGCGGCCACATGCGCGGTCGCGGGCTCGGCTTCCCGACCGCCAACCTGGAGACCCCGCCGCACACCGCGACCCCCGCCGATGGCGTCTACGCCGGCTGGCTGACCAGCCTGGACCTGGACGGCGCGGAGCTGAGCCGCTGGCCCGCCGCGATCTCGGTCGGCACCAACCCGACCTTCGGCGCCGGCGAGCGCACGGTCGAGGCGTACGCGCTCGACCGTGACGACCTGGACCTGTACGGCACCCACGCCGCCATCGACTTCACGGCCCGGCTCCGCGGCACCGAGCGCTTCGACTCCGTCGACGCCCTGATCGTCCAGATGCGCGAGGACGTCGACCAGGCCCGGGACCTCACCGCCGGCTGACCTCCGTAGCCGGCCGGGGCCTAATTTTGTACCGAACGGGGCAGCCATCCCGCCCCGTTCAGCCCGCACGCGGTCATAGCGAGGCGTACAGCGCCCGCTCGAAGTCGTTGTACATCGTCATCGCCTCGGGCGTCACGAACGGCAGGAAGTTGCTGTAGATGGACCCGGTCACACCGGTCGTGCGGTCGACCCAGAAGTGGGTGTTGCACAGCCCGGCCCAGGCTCCGCTTCCGGCCCGCCGCATGCCCGGGATGTCGGCCGTGTTGAGCAGCAGCCCCAGGCCCCACTTGAAGCCCGGGCCCGCATTGAATTCGCAGGTCGCGGCCGGATCGCTGGTCGGGACGGCGGCGGGGAAGTCCAGGTCGCCGATCTGGTTGGTGAAGGCCGCGTCGACCGTCTCCGGCCGCAGGATCCGGGTACCGTCGAGCTCGCCGCCGCGGAGCAGTGCCCGCTCGAACTTGATGTAGTCGCTCGGCGGCCCGTACAGGCCGTGCCCGCCGGCCCAGTAATCCGGCGCCTGGTTCAGGATCTCTCCCACCGCGACCCAGGTGCCGTCCTCGCCCTTGACGTGGACCGGGGTCGAGTTCGGCCGCTGCTCGTCGCTCATCAAGAACGTGGTCTGGTCCATGCCCAGCGGGCCGGTGATGCCCTCCTTGATCGCCACGTCCAGGCCCTTGCCGGTGACCGCCTCCACGACCTTGCCCAGCCAGTCGATATTGATGCCGTAGATGAACGCCGTGCCCGGGTCGGCCAGCAGCGGCGCCTTGAACGAGGAGGCTGAGCCGGCCACCACGTTCGGGATCCCGGTGACGCTCTCCCATTTGACCAGGTTGTCACTCCAGAACCAGTAGCCCAGTCCGCTGGTGTGCGTGACCAGGTTCTTGACCGTTGCCTGCCGGGCCGGCGGCCGTAGCCGCGGCGTGTCCCCGTCGAAGCCTTCGAGCACCTGGAGTTCGCCGAACTCGGGGCAGTAGCTGGCGACCGGCGCGTCGAGGTCCAGGTTGCCCTGCTCGACCTGCTGGAGCGCGGCCACGGTGCACGGCATCTTGGTCATCGACATGATCCGGAACAGCGTGTCCACCGTGACCGGGTCGCTCTCGCCGACCGCCCGCGGTCCCGCCGCGCCGGAGTAGATGACCCCGTCGCGGTCGGCCGCGATCGCGGCCACGTGCGGCACGCCGCCCGAGTCCACCGCGTCCCGCAGTACCTTGTCGATGGCCGACCCGTCGATGGAAGCGCTCATGTGCGTGACCCTCCTTGAGGTGGACTTCGTCGTTCACGTCACGTGCCACAGCGGCCCTCCCTGGCTATCACGCCCAGGCCGGCCCGTTTTTCTCATTCTGAGCGAATCCCGCCCGGTCCGCACTACCCGGCGCCGTACTCGGTGTGCCCTTGGTTACCTTCGCCGCATCGTCCTGCCGTACTCGGTGTGCCCCTGGGTACCTTCTTACGTACTCCGGGGCACACCGACCGCCTAGCCGCACGCCTCAGGCGGCCGCCAGCAGCGCCTCGAGCGCCTCCCGCAGCGGAACCAGCCGCCTGGCCGCCGCTGCCCGGGCCGCCGCCAGCGAGCGGTCCGTGACCGGTTCGATGATCTCGATGTAGCACTTGATCTTGGGCTCGGTCCCGCTCGGCCGCAGTATCACCCGCCCCCCGGCCAGCCGGAACACCAGCACATCGGCCTGCGGTCTCGCCCCTGCTCCCTGGACGCCGCCTGCTTCTCCGCCCGCGCCAGTTTCTCCGGCCGCGGCGAGGTCGGTCAGGCCGGACACCGGCTCGGTGCCGAAGGCGTCCGGCGGCGCCGACCGGAGCCGCCGCATGACCTGCGCCTGGTCGGCCGTCCGCAGGGTGACCTGCGAGGTCAGGTGCACCCCGTGCGCCCGCTCCAGCGCGTCGTACACGTCCAGGACCGAACGTCCCTGCGCCCTCGCCTCCGCCGCCAGCCTCAGCATCGCCAGCGCGGCGCCGAACCCGTCCTTGTCCCGCACCACGTCACCGACGGCATAGCCGAGCGCCTCCTCGTAACCGAAGACGAATCGCGCTCCCGGCACGCCGTCGGCCGCCCGGGCGATCCACTTGAACCCGGTCAGGGTCTCCGCGTACCGGACCCCGGCCCCAGCGGCGATTTTCGCCAGCAACGTCGAGGAGACGACGGTGGACGCCACCAGCCGCTCCCGCGGTGCGGCCTGATCCGCCGCCCAGGCCAGCAGCCCCGCCCCGAGCAGCGCCCCCACCTGGTCCCCGGTCAGCACCCGCCACTCGCCAGCGGGCTCAGGAACCGCCACCGCCAGCCGGTCCCCGTCCGGATCGCTGGCGATCACCAGGTCGGCCCCGAGCCGCCGGGCGTCGGCCAGCGCCAGGTCCAGCGCCCCTGGCTCCTCCGGATTGGGAAAGGCCACCGTCGGGAAATCCGGATCCGGCTCCGCCTGCGCGGCCACCACATGCGGCGCCCCGAACCCCGCCATCCGCATCGCCCGCAGCATCAACTGCCCCGCCACCCCGTGCATGGCCGTATAAACCACACTCAGCCCGCCGCCCGGCTCGGCCGAGTCCACGCCACCTTGCCCGCCACTCGTCCCGGCCCCGCCCGCCGCCTGGCTGGCCCTGCCCGCCATCGCCGGCCCGGCCTCGCCCGCCACCGCGGCCAGGTACGCCTGGGCGATCTCGTCGCCGTGGCGCGTGACCAGCGGGCTCCCGGCCGGCGCGACCGGGATCAGCGCCAGCGGCCCGAGCGCGGCGATGCGCTTCTCGATCTCAGCGTCGGCCGGCGGGATGACTTGCCCCCCGTCACCCAGGTAGAGCTTGTACCCGTTATCAGCGGCCGGGTTATGACTCGCCGTGATCATCACCCCGGCCGCCGTGCCCAGGTACCTGACCGCGAACGCCAGCAACGGAGTAGGGCAGGGCCGCGGCAGCATGTGCACCGCGATGCCCGCCCCCGCCAGCACCCCCGCCACCTCATCCGCAAACTCCGCCGACCGGTGCCGCGCATCACATCCCACCACCACCGCCACCGCCCCGCCCCGGACGGAATCCCCGCCGAGCAGCCACCCCGCCACCGCCGCGGTCGCCGCCCGGACCACGGCCCGGTTCATCCGGTTCGGCCCGGCCGCCACCACCCCGCGCAGCCCCGCCGTCCCGAAGTGCAACCGGTCCGCGAACCGGTCCCGCAACTCCGCGACCGCCCCCGCTCGAGCCTCCGGGTCCCCGTCCTCGCGCGCATCGGCGTCGCGGCCCCCAGGAGCCGGGAAGGCCCGGCCCAGCAGCCCCTGGAGTTCGGCCCGGTCGAGCTCATCCGGATCATCCGCGATCCACGCCTCGACCGCACCCCGCAGCTCAGCCTCACCCGTCACCGGCAACACCCAACCCGTCTGCGTCGCAGCAAATAAGCCGGTGGATTCGGCTTATCCGGTGGATCCGGTACCCCCTGGGGGCCCAAATCCTCCGCGTAACCCGGATCCACCGCGTTAATTCCGCACCCCAGCAGCAGTGGTCACAGCAGCCCCGGCCACCACCGAGTCCCTAAGCCTTGACGTAGGGGATGCCTTCGGCCTTAGGCGGGCGGACCTTGCCGACCAGGCCGGCCACCACGATGATCGTCACGACGTACGGGGTGCTCAGCAGCAGGTTCGACTGGATAGGCACGTTCATCGTGGACAAGATCGACTCGAGCTGGGTGGAGAAGCCGAACAGCAGCCCGGCCCCGATCGCGCCAAACGGCGTGTACCGGCCGAAGATCATCGCCGCCAGCGCGATGTACCCCTCGCCGGAGGACATGCCCTTGGCGAAGCTGCCGACCGAGCCGACCGTCAGGTAGGCGCCGCCGATGCCGGCCAGCACCCCGGAGATGATGACGTTACGGTACCGGGTGGCGTGCACGCGGATGCCGACGGTGTCCGCCGCGACCGGGTGCTCGCCGACCGCCCGGGTGCGCAGCCCCCACCGGGTGGCGAACAGCCCCACCTGAACCAGGGCCAGGGCCAGGTACGTCAGGTAGAGGAAGAGCGTCGCGTTGAAGAGCACCGGGCCGATGATCGGGATGTCGGCCAGTACCGGGATCCGGATCGTGCTGAAGGTCGGCGGGGAGTTCAGCGTGTTGGCGTAGGGCACCATCAGGTCGTCATACAGGTACCCGGTCAGGCCGATGATGAGGGTGTTCAGCACCACGCCGAGGATGATCTGGTCGACGGCGTAGCCGATGGCGAACACCGCCAGCAGGGCCCCGACCACGCAGCCGGCCGCGGCCCCGGCGATCAGGCCCAGGAAGACCGACCCGGAGGCGCTGGCCACCATGGCGGCGACGAACGCGCCGAGCAGCAGCTGGCCCTCGATGCCGATGTTGACCACACCGGACCGGGAGCAGATCACGCCGGTGAGCGCGCCCAGCATGATCGGGATGGACTGGGTGAGCGTGCCCGAGAGCAGGTTCACGATGTTGAACGGGTTGCCCTGGCCGGCATCCGCCCAGCACAGCAGGGCCACGATGAAGGCGAGCAGCACGACGCCGATGCAGACCCGCCGCCACCGGGCCTTCATCGGCACGAAGGCACGCACCCCGGCCAGCACGAGCGACGCCGCGCCGCAGCCGAGGCAGGTGACGTCGGCGGGCAGGTCCAGGTTCGGCACCGAGACCTTGGCAAACGGCTGGGAGAACGCGAAGCTCGCGTCACCCTTGTGCGCGAACAGGCCGAACACCAAGATGTCGATCAACCCGAACACGGCGAACGCGATCGGTCCCTGCCAGCGACGCCACGGGCTGACCGGGGCGGCCTCGGCCACCACGACCGGGGTGTGCTCCGTGATCGTCATGATGCCAGACCCCTTCCGGTCAGACCCTCGACGCCGGCGGCCCGGGTCGCTCGCAGCCGGTAGATGGCGCGGACTAGCGGCGGTGCCGCTACGAACATGACGATCAGCGCCTGCAGGACCTCGACGATGTCCACCGGGGTCGAGGTCTGGGCCTGCATCAGCGGTGCGCCTGCGTGCAGCGCGCCGAAGAGCAGCGCGGCCAGCACCACGCCGAGCGGCCGGCCCCGGCCCAGCAGCGCGACCGTGATCGCGTCGATGCCGTAGGTGCCGTAGCTCTGGAAGTTGACGCTGTAGTCGGTCCCCTGGATGACCGCTGCCCCGGCCAGCCCGGCCAGGCCCCCGGCGATCAGCATGACCATCACCCAGGTCCGCTCCACGTTCATCCCCGCTACCCGGGCGGCGTTCGGGTTCTTGCCGACGGCGCGGAACTCGAACCCGGTCGTGGACCGGTACAGCAGCCACCACACGCCGAACGCGCACAGCAGCGCGAGGATGAATCCCGCGTTGATCCGCAGCGACCCGCCGAACAAGCGCCACAGATGCGCGTCCACGGCGATGAACGGGCTGATCAGGTCGGTCCGGCCGGGCCGCTGCATGACGTTGCCGAGCAGGTACGAGAGCAGGTAGCCCATCACGTAGTTGAGCATGATCGTGGTGATCACCTCGTGCGCGCCGGTCCTGGCCTTGAGCTCGCCGACGACCCAGCCGATCACCGCGCCGCCGACGAAGCCGCCGATCACGCAGACGATCACGTGGATGACCGGAGGCAGGCTGACCCCGTAGCCGAGGTAGGTAGCCAGGATCGCGCCGCCGATGAACTGGCTCTGCCCGCCGATGTTGAACATGCCGGCCTGGTAGGGCAGCGCCACCGCCAGGCCGGCCAGCAGCAGCGGCGTGGCCTGGACACATGTCTCTGAGATCGGGCCGAACACCGCGCCCAGGAATCCGTCGTGGATCGCGGTGGAGAACGACGCCTGCTGGAACAGTTCCGCCACCGTATGCGGGCTGAAGATCGAGCCCTCGAACAGCGCCACGTAGGCGCCGATGGCCGTGTCCCAGGCGCTGGCGAACGCGTGGCCGGGATCGGAGAACAGGTTGCCCCAGGCGCTCAGCACCGTCGTATTGGTGAAGGCGTTCAGCAGGCCGCCGATCACTATGGCGGTGATGATGGCCAGCAGGGTCACCGTGACCGAGTTACCCTCCAGGATGGCATCCCGGATAGCCGGACCGAACGAGGTACGCTTCGCGCCGTCCTTATCCTCCGGCGTGGTCGCGACCGGGCCCGGCGGCCCCTGCTCGCTCATTGCTCCGCTCCTGACTGATCCGCTGGGGCCTGATCCGCTCCCGACTGATCCGCTCCTGCCTGATCCGCTGGCGGCGTCGGCCCGGCCGGCGGGGCCCCCGAGCTCCCGGAGCCCTCGGAGCCGGCCGCGGGATCGGTGCCCTCCGCCCCGGCCATCAGCAGGCCGAGTTCCTCGACCGGCACGGTCGGCGGCCGGAAGCCGGTGATCCGGCCCTCGTACATGACGCCGATCCGGTCGGCCAGCGCGTAGATCTCGTCGAGCTCAGAGGAGACGATGAGCACGGCCACGCCGCTGTCGCGCGCCGCCACGATGCGCTTGTGCACGAACTCGATCGACCCGACGTCCAGGCCCCGGGTGGGCTGGCTGGCCACCAGGACCTTGTGCTCCCGGCCGAGTTCCCGGGCCAGGATCACCTTCTGCTGGTTACCGCCGGACAGCGTGCTCACCGCGGTGTCCGCGGAGGTGGTGCGAACGTCGAATTCGGTGACCCGCTCGGCCGCGTTGCTGGCGATGGCGGCCAGGTTGAGGTTGATGCCCGAGGCGTACGGCCGCTGGTTGTAGGTGTCGAGGACCATGTTGTCGGCCACCGAGAAGTCGCCGACCAGGCCGTCCTCCTGCCGGTCCTCGGGCACGTAGGCCAGCCCCGCGTGCAGCCGCTGCCGGGGGGTGGCGCGGGTGAGGTCGCGGCCGCCCAGCCGGATGTGCCCGGATGCGGCCGGCTGCAAGCCGATCAGCGCCTCGCAGAGCTCGGTCTGCCCGTTGCCCTGCACGCCCGCCAGGCCGAGGATCTCGCCCGCGCGGACCTGGAAGGACATCCCGTTCACCCAGACCCGGCCGGTATCGTCGGCGACGGTCAGGTTCTCCACGTCGAGCACTACCTCGCCCGGCTTGGCGGCGTCCTTGCTGACCACGAGCTGCACGCTCCGGCCGACCATCATGGCGGCGAGCTCGTCCTCGGTGGCGGATGGCGACTTCTGGCCGACCATCGCGCCGCGGCGCAGCACGGTAATCGTGTCCGCGATCTCCTGGACTTCCTTGAGCTTGTGCGAGATGAAGACGACGGAGGTGCCGCCGTCCTTCAGCTGCTTGATGATGCGGAACAGGTCCTGGGCCTCGGCCGGGGTGAGCACTGCCGTCGGCTCGTCGAGGATGAGCACCGACGCATCCCGCACCAGCGCCTTGATGATCTCGACCCGCTGCTGGATGCCGACCGGGAGGTCTTCGACCAGGGCGTCCGGGTCGACCGCCAGGCCGTAGCGCTGGGAGAGTTCCCGCACGTCGCGCCGGGCCTTGCGCCGGTCGAGCAGGCCGGACGGGCGGGTTTCCTCCATGCCCAGGGTGACGTTCTCCGCCACGGTGAACACGGGCACCAGCATGAAGTGCTGGTGCACCATGCCGATGCCGGCCGCGATGGCGTCCTTCGGCGAGTTGAACCGGGCCTTCCTGCCGTCGATGAGGATCTCGCCCTCGTCCGGCTGCAGCAGCCCGTACAGCACGTTCATCAGGGTCGACTTGCCGGCCCCGTTCTCGCCGAGCAGGGCGTGCACCTGGCCCGGGGACACCGACAGATCGATCCGGTCGTTGGCCACCAGCGAGCCGAACCGCTTGGTGATGCCCTTGAGCTCAAGTTCCACGTCGGCCCTTAAGTCAGTTGGTCCCAGCCGTGATACGGCAGCGGTGCGGCATCATGCCGCACCGCTGCCTATCGTCACTCGCGTTCTATCAGGAAACCGGGCTCTTGGTCGGCGTCTGGATCGAGCCGTCGATAATGCCCGCCTTCACCTGGTCGACCTCGCTCTTGAGCGCGGCCGGGATCTTGCTGTCCCAGTCGTGGTACGGGGACAGCGCGACGCCGCCGTTCTGCAGCGTGCCAATGTAGTTACCGCCCTTGAACGTGCCGCTGGCGGCGGCGAGCACCGCGGTCTTCACCGCGGTCACGATGCCCTTGCCCACGCTGGTGATGAAGTACTTGCAGTACTGGGCGGCGCTGACACAGCCGTCGATGTCCACCCACTCCATGTTCACCTTCTGGCTGCCGGCCGCGTTGTCCGCGTCCTGGACCGCCTTGGCCGCGCCGAGGCCCACGTTGCCCGCGACCGGGAAGATGATGTCCGCGCCCTCGCTGATGAACGTCTGGGTCAGCGTCTGGCCCTTGGTCTGGTTGGTGAAGTCACCGGTGAACGAGCCCTTCTGGGTCTTCTCGTTCCAGCCGAGCACCTGGACGTGCTTGCCGTGCTTGGAGTTGTAATACTGCACGCCGTCCCAGAAGCCGTCCATGTAGATGGTCACGGTCGGGAACTCCTGGCCGCCGAACGTCGCCACCTTGCCGGTCTTGGTCATGCCCGCGGCCAGGTAGCCGCCGAGGAAGCCGTCCTGCACCGTGTTGAACACCAGCGCGTCCACGTTCGGGATCACGGGGGAGTAGCTGTTGTCCACGATCGCGAACTTCTGGCTCGCGTGCGACCCCGCCGCCGCCTTCGTCGCGTCGCCCATGGCGAACCCGACCGTGACGATGATGTTGCACTTCTGGCTGAAGAACGTGTTGATGTTCGGCACGTAGTCGGACGGCGACGTCGACGCCAGGTACTTGACCGAGACGTTCGAGTTGGCCGAGGCGGCCGCCTGCATGCCCGCCCACGACGAGGCGTTGAACGACCGGTCGTCGATGCCACCGGTGTCGGTGACCATGCATCCGAGGGTCTTGGTGCCGGACGCGGCCGCGCCGCTGCCCGAGCCGGCCGAAGCGCTCGCGCTCGCGGCGCCGCTGCCACCGGGGGACGAGGCCGAGCTGTGGCTGCTGCCGCACGCGGCGAGGACCACCGTCGCCGATACGGCCAGCGCCGCCGCGGCCCATGCGCTCTGTTTCACGCTTACCTCCACTGGGCCAGCGCGCGACACGCGCCTGGCCTCGCATTCGTCCTGGGTTGTCCCGCAGGCTATGCCGGGTGATCCTTGCTGGGAAGGGGACACGCGGCTATCTGGCCTGCTCGTTGCCGAATCGGAACCCGAACATGATGGCATTCCTGGCCAGGCGGACATATACCCGGGGCCGGCCGCCGGGGTCTTGGTGCCTTCCTACAAGGCCGCGGCGTTACAGGTTGGCGAAGTCCTGAGCGGACTGCTCCTGGGGCACGGCGCTCATGGGGAGGGTCGAGGCGCTGTTCGCCGCCGGCACGCCGGGGAAGTCCAAGGTGGTGGTCAGCCCGCCGCCCGGGGTCTCGGTCAGCTTGGCCGTGCCGCCGTTGGAGGTGACCAGGCGGTGCACGATGGCCAGGCCGAGCCCGGTGCCGTTCGGGTTGGAGGTGGTGAACCGCAGGAAGGCGCGTTCCCGGTCCTCGGCGCTCATGCCGGGGCCGTCGTCGGCCACCACGATCTGCGCGCCGGCCGTGGTCGCGGTCGTGGTCACCGTGACGTGGCCGCCCGCCTCCAGCGCCTCGAGCGCATTCGCGATCAGGTTGTCCAGTATCTGCTCCAGGTGGCCCTCGCCCATCCAGGCCAGTACCGGATCCGGGTCCCGGCCGCCCGGGGTGAGCGCCTGCAGCGTGATGCCCCGGTCGTCGGCCACCGGGTGCCAGGCCACGAACCGCTCGCCGGCCACCTCGGTCACGTCCACCGTGGTGGGCACCGGCACCACGTTCTCCGCCCGCGCCACCGCGAGCAGGCCGTCCACCAGCCGGGACAGCCGGGCCAGCTCCTCCAGCGCGCCGGCCAGCTCCTGCGCGGTGGCCGGGTCGGACGCGGCGGTGTCCGCCGCGAGCAGGTCGAGGCGCAGCCGCAGGGCGGCCAGCGGGGTGCGCAGCTGGTGCGACACGTCCGCGATCACGGCCCGGTTCCCGTGCACCAGGGCCTCGAGCCGCCCGGCCATGGTGTTGAACGTGGTGGCCAGCCGGCGCAGCTCGGGCGGCCCGGCGTCGACCACGGCCCGGCTGGCCAGGTCGCCGTCGGCCAGCCGCCCCGCCGCGGTATCGAGGCCGGTCACCGGCCGGCTCACCCAGCGGGCCAGGCTGAACGCGAGCAGGGCGGCCGCGAGCATGGCCGCCACCGCGATCGTCCCGAAGATGACCCACAGCTCGACGATGTCGCCGTCGAGCGACTTGGTCGACCGGGCCAGGACCACCGTCCCCACCAGCGGGCTGTGGACGCTGCCGTGCAGGTAGACGGGCATAGCCGCGTCCACCCGAGACCCCACGACCTCGGTGACCGGCTTGATCGTCTGACCCGCCTTGCGCGCGACATCCCCCTGGGCGTTCGCCTTGGCGGCCAGCCTGACCCAGTCACCGGGCGGCATCGCCTTGGCCGCCATGACCGTCACCTGCCTGGTGGTCCCCTTGACCGCCTGGAAAATCAGCAGCCCGTCGCCGGCCTGCGCGACCTGGGAGAACAGGGGAACCAGGGGTGCGTCGCCGTTGTCGCCGGTGTCACTGCCGTCGCCCTTGCCGCCCTTCTTGGCCTTCGCCGGGGGCTGGAATATGTTGTCCAGGCGGGTCTGGGCGATCGCGGCGTCGGTGGTCACCATGCCCGCCGTGGCCTGGATGAAGGACGCGCGGTCGTGGTTGGCGGCGTCCAGCGTCAGCGGCACCACCGCTCCCACCAGCACCGCGGCCGTGAAGGCCAGCAGGACCAGCAGGATCCGCCGGGTCATGACGCGGCGTCCTGGTCGGCCAGCCGGAAGCCGTGCCCGTAGACCGTCTCGATCAGGTGAGGGTCGCCGAGCTTCTTGCGCAGCGCCGCCATGTGCACGTCGAGGACCTTGGTCGGGCCGTACCAGTGCTCGTCCCAGGCCCGCTCGAGCATCTCCTGGCGGGTGACGACCCGGCCGGGGTCGCTGGCCAGGCACTCCAGGATGGCGAACTCCTTGGGGGTCACGGCGACCGGCTGGCCGTGCACGCTGACCTTGTGCGTCCGCAGGTCCACGGTGAGCGGGCCGTGCTGCAGCACCTGGCTGTGGCCGGTCGGCTGGCGGCTGCGGCGGAGCACCGCCCGGATCCGGGCCAGCAGCTCCTGCAGGCCGAACGGCTTGATCAGGTAGTCGTCGGCCCCCTCGTCCAGGGCCAGCACCCGATCCGATTCCTCGCCCCGCGCGGATACGATGATGATGGCCGCGTCGCAGCTCTGCCGGAGCCGCCGGCAGACCTCCACGCCGTCGATGTCGGGCAACCCCAGGTCGAGCAGGACGACGTCGGGCGGCGGCCAGTCGAGCGCCGCCTGACCAGTGGTGACGCTGCCGGTCTCGTAGCCCGCCCGGGTCAGCCCGCGCACCATCTGAGTAGCGATGCCGGGATCGTCTTCAACCACGAGGACCCGGCCAAGACGTGCGTTCACGGCCTCCACGTTAAGCACGAAACCCGCATGCTCAGAACCCGGCCCAGATCTTAACCACATCTGAACCTGTTCCGATGTGGGTCCTTGCCAGTGGTTGGGCATGATTTGTAGCAGAGTTCCTTAGCTCAACGAACGCGAACCGCACCTCCTGCCGCGGGTCGCGCGGGATATGAGAGGGTCCGCTCGGATAAGGCAACCCTGCAGCCTTTTCCGGGCGGACCCTCGTCTTATCGGGGGGCTCCTTCCCCGGCCTCGCGGTCTTCCGACTTAGAGTCTTCACGTGATCATCGACTGGCCAGGACTCCGCGCCGCCGCCGTCGCCGCGGCCGGACACGCTTACGCTCCTTATTCCGGGCTCCGGGTCGGCGCGGCCGGCCTGACCGCCAGCGGGCAGGTCGTTTCCGGCTGCAACGTGGAGAACGCCTCGTTCGGCATGACCCTGTGCGCCGAGTGCGGCCTGGTATCGGCCCTGCATGCTACGGGCGGCGGCGCGCTGGACGCCGTCGCGGTCGTCGCCGGGGACGGCGAACCGCTGCTGCCGTGCGGGCGCTGCCGCCAGCTGCTGCTCGAGGCCGGCGGCGGCAGCCTGCTGGTGGACACCGCGGACGGCCCGGTCGAGCTCAGCGTGCTGCTCCCGGCCGCCTTCAGCGGCGCCGACCTCGCCGCCCGCCGGGAGACCCGGGAGAGCACCCGGTGACCGACGCCGTCTCCGTCATCCGGGCCAAACGGGACGGGCAGCGGCTGGCCGACGACGACATCAGGTGGCTGTTCGAGGCCTACGCCCGGCACGAGGTCGCCGACGAGCAGCTGTCCGCGCTGCTGATGGCGATCTACTTCCGCGGCCTGGACGGCGCCGAGCTGCGGACCTGGACCGCGGCCATGATCGACTCCGGCGACCGGCTCGACCTGTCGGCTATCAAAAGGCCCACCGTGGACAAGCACTCCACCGGCGGCGTCGGCGACAAGGTCAGCCTGATCCTGGCCCCGCTGGTCGCGGCGTGCGGCGCGGCCGTGCCGCAGCTCTCCGGGCGCGGCCTCGGCCACACCGGCGGCACCCTGGACAAGCTCGAGGCGATCCCCGGATTCCGCGCCGCGCTCACCCCGGCGGAAACGATCGCCGTGCTGGCCGAGGCCGGCTGCGTGATCTGCGCGGCCGGCTCGGGGCTGGCCCCGGCCGACCGCAGGCTCTACGCCCTGCGCGACGTCACCGCGACGGTCGAGTCCATCCCGCTCATCGCCAGCTCGATCATGAGCAAGAAGATCGCCGAGGGCACCAGCGCGCTCGTCCTGGACGTCAAGGTCGGCACCGGCGCGTTCATGACCAGCTACGACCGAGCGCGCGAGCTGGCCGAGACGATGGTGGCCCTGGGCGAGGAGCACGGGGTCCGCACCCGGGCGCTGCTGACCCGGATGGACGTCCCGCTGGGCCGCGCGGTCGGTAACGCCGTGGAGGTCGAGGAATCCGTCCAGGCGCTGCAGGGGAACGGGGCCGCCGACCTGATGGAGGTCACCTTGGCGCTGGCCCGGGAGATGCTCGCGCTGGCCGGCCTCCCGCCCGAAGGCACGGCCGACCCGGCCGCCGCCATCGCCGACGGCCGGGCGCTGGCGGCCTGGCAGGCGATGATCCGCGCGCAGGGCGGCGACCCGGACGCGGCGCTGCCGGCCGCCGCGCACGTCCAGACCTGGCCTTGCCCGGGCACCGGCTGGCTCAGCCGGCTCGACGCGCTGGCGGTCGGCACCGCCGCCTGGCGGCTCGGGGCCGGCCGGGCCCGCAAGGAGGACGACGTCAGCGCCGCGGCGGGCGTCATCTGCCTGGCCAAGCCGGGCGACCGGGTCGAGGCCGGGCAGCCGCTGCTCGAGCTGCGCGCCGACGACCCCGGCCGCTTCGGTCCCGCGCTGGCCGCGCTGGCGGAGGCGGCCGCGGTCAGCGAGCGGGAGCCCCCGGCGCCGGCGCCGGCGGTCATCGAGGTCGTGGCGCCGCGCTGACCAGGCCGCCGGGTTGATCATGGGCCGTAGCACAATGAGGGGATGCCGACACTTGCCGAGATCAGGACCGTGCCGAAGGTCCTGCTGCACGATCACCTGGACGGCGGCCTGCGCCCGCAGACCATCCTCGAGCTGGCCCGGGAGACCGGGTACGCCGACCTGCCCGGCGACAACGCCGAGGACCTGACCCGGCGCCTCACCGAGGGCGCGCACCGCGGTCACCTGGAGATCTACCTGGACGCGTTCCGGCACACGGTCGCGGTCATGCAGACGCCCGACGCGCTGCGGCGGGTCGCCGCCGAATGCGCCGCGGACCTGGCCGCCGACGGGGTGGTGTACGCCGAGGTGCGGTTCGCGCCCGAACTGCACACCGAGCGCGGGCTGAGCCTGGACGAGGTGGTCACCGCGGTGCTCGACGGCTTCCGCGCGGGCACGGCCAGCGCGGCCAGGGACGGCCGTCGCATCACGGTGTACGCGCTGCTCACCGCGATGCGGACGGCGGCCAGGTCGCTGGAGATCGCCGAGCTCGCGGTCCGCCACCGGGACGCGGGCGTGGTCGGCTTCGACATCGCGGGCGCCGAGGCGGGCTGGCCGCCGAGCCGGCACCTGGACGCATTCCAGTTTCTCAAGCGGGAGAACTTCCACTTCACGATCCACGCGGGGGAGGCGTTCGGCCTGCCCTCGATCTGGGAGGCAGTGCAGTACTGCGGCACCGAACGGCTCGGCCACGGCGTCCGCATCGTCGATGACATCCAGATCAGCGCGCAGGGCAGCGTCCGGCTCGGGCGGCTTTCCGCTTACATCCGCGACCGCCGGATCCCGCTGGAGATGTGCCCCACCTCGAACGTGCAGACCGGCGCCGCGCCGTCGATCGCGCGGCACCCGATCCGGCTGCTCCGCCAGCTCCAGTTCCGGGTGACGGTGAATACCGACAACCGGCTGATGAGCCAGGTGACGCTCAGCTCGGAATTCGGCCGGCTGGCCGAGGAGTTCGGCTACGGCTGGTCCGATATCGAATGGCTGACGGTCAACGCGATGAAAAGCGCGTTCGCCGGCTTCGACGAACGACTGCGGCTCATTAACACCGTTATCAAACCGGGATTCGCCACCGCCCGCGCCATGAGCGATGCGGTGGTACCGCTCAGCATGCTCGGTTCCCAGCCCACCAGTTAAAACCGAAAAATTCTCCCGAACGGGTTTGGTTTCCCTCCTTCCTCATCTAACACAAACACTGGCAAGGCGCTGCCCAGAGGCTGAATGATTCGGCATGATGGAAGCTTGCTGCCGTTTCGGCGCCGCTGGCCTTTGTCCTGCGGATGAGGCGGTGAGGGAGGGGCTGAATGGGGTCGCAGTCTGAACATGTGCCGTTGCGCCGGTGGGACCCGGAGCGGATCGGGCCTTATGCCGTGCTCGGACGGCTGGGTTCGGGGTCGATGGGCCAGGTATTCCTGGGGCGTTCGGCGGCCGGGCGGCTGGTGGCGGTCAAGACGATCCGGCCCGAGCTGGCCGAGGAAGCCGGGTTCCGTACCCGGTTCGCCCAGGAGGTGGCGGCCGCGCGGAAGGTGAGCGGGGTGTTCACCGCCTCGGTGGTGGAGGCCGACCCGGAGGCTGATATCCCGTGGCTGGCGACCGCGTACGTGGCCGCGCCGTCGCTGTCACGGCTGGTGCTGGCGTGCGGGCCGCTGCCGGCCGGCTCGGTGCGGTGGCTGGCGGCCGGATGCGCGGAGGCGCTGGCCTCGATCCACGGGGCCGGGCTGGTGCACCGGGACCTGAAGCCGTCGAACGTGCTGGTCGCGCCCGACGGCCCGCGGGTGATCGACTTCGGGGTGGCCCGGGCGGCCGAGCGGATGGGCCGGACCACCTCGCGCGGTGCCGTCGGCACCCCGGCCTACATGGCGCCCGAGCAGGCCCGCGATACCCGCCAGGCGTCGGTGGCCAGCGACGTGTACTCCCTCGGCGCGACGCTGCTGTTCGCGGCGACCGGGCACCCGCCGCACTCCGGCGCCTCGGTGATGGATGTGCTGGCCCGGCTGGCGACCGAGGAGCCGGACCTGTCCGGCCTGCCCGGTGAGCTCACCGACTTGATCGGCGGCTGCCTGGACCGGGTGCCGCGGAACCGGCCGACCTCGACCGCGATGCTGGTCCAGCTGGGGGACTTCACGGTGGCCCAGGCCGGGCCCGACGAGGACCACCCGTACCTGCCCGGGGCGGCGATGGCCCTGATCACCCAGTACCAGCGCAGCCCGCAGTTCGCGGCGCAGGCCGGGCCCGGCGAGGAGGATTCCACCTCCGCCTCCTACACCGAGCTGCCCGCCTCCTACAAGCCGCGCCCCCGCCGGCCGCCCAAGGGCGCCGGGGTCCCCGGGCCCGGGACGCCCGGGTCCGGCTCGTCCGGAGCCGGGCGCACGGGCTGGATCAGGACGCACCTGGCCTGGGCGGGCTGGGCCTCGGCCGGGGCGGCCCTGGTCGTGGCCGGCGTCATCCTGGGCGCGACCCTCACCAGCTCGAGCAGCCCGAACACCGGGCCGCCGGGGCCGCCGGCCAGCCTGTGCGGATCCTCCGCCCAGGGCGGCGGCGCCACGTACGTGTGCATGAACAAGAACCGGGGCTATCCCGATACCTCGTTCGTCGTGGAGGGTCGCGGGTTCTCCCCGCGGACCACGCTGACCGTCCGGGTCTCCGAGATCGATCCCGTGAACAACAAGGTGTTCAGCCAGACCTCGGCCGACCAGCCGGTCACCAGCTCCGGCGGGACGTTCCAGGCGCCGGTCGCGCAGCTCTACCACGGCCCGCTGCAGCTGGGGCTGGTCACCGTCAGCGTGACCGGGCCCGGCGGGCACTCGTTCGACACCCAGTTCATGGTGATCCCGCCCGGGGCGCCGCTCAACGGCGCCCCGCCTGGCTGACCTGGCCGGTTAGCTCTGGGTCCACCAGAGGTCTTCCTGGCGGGAACGCCAGGCCGGGTCGTCGAGGCGGCTCAGGTCGGCCGAGGTGATGATGCCGTGCTCGATCAGGATCCGGACGGCCACCTCGTCCGACAGCCGCACGTCGGCCGCGGCCAGCCCACGGTCGGCGATCTTGCGCCGGAGCACCTTGATGTGCTCGGCGACCCGGGCCGACAGCAGGTCACGGTACTCCGGGTTGGCGTCGAAGCGTTCCAGCTCGTGGTAGGCGCCGGTGACCTCCAGGGCGCCGCGGGCGATCTCCGGCGTGCGCGGCAGCGGCCTGGTCGCGCTGGGGTCGTCCAGCCACGGCCGGCACCAGATCAGCGCGACCAGGAAGAGCTTGGTCATCGGGTCCAGGTAGAACGGCAGCAGCGTCCCGTCCCCGTACGCCACGCCCGCCTCGGCGGGACCCGCCTCGGTGTGGCCTGCCTCGGACTGGCCTGCCTCGGACTGGCCTGCCTCGGACTGGCCCGCCGCGCGGGCGGCGCAGACCTCGTCGGTCCACTCACCCTCGTCCGCTACCCCGGTCCCGGTCGCCCGGTTCCCGGCCCGCCCGGCCCCGTTTCCGGCCGCGGCCAGCTCAGCCCCGGCCCGCCCGGCCCCGGCCCGCCCGGCCCCGGCCAGCTGCCCGGCCGGGTACGGGGCCGCGTCGTACTGGCCGGTGACCGTCACGATCAGCGACTGGCCGTCGTCGAGCATGGCGCGCGAGCCGACCAGGGCCGTGCCGGTGTGCACGAACCAGCCGTTGCCGGGCTCGCCGTCGTGCTCCATCCGGGGCAGCCTGACCTGGTAGCCCTCGCCCTCCACGTACAGCGCGTGGGTACGGCTGATGTTAGCGATCCAGGCGCCGGCCGCCATCGCGGTCACCAGGCCCGCGCGCCGGGAGAGCCCCCGGCCCGCCGCGACGATCAGGTCCACCCCGGGTCCCCGGCCGAACACCAGCCGGGTGCCCTCGGCGACCAGTACCTTCTGACCCGACGCTGTGCTGATGTGAGAGCTCAGTGGCATGATGAATCCCGGCAATCTGACGCGACATCGTTTCCTGTCTGCGGTGCGGCGCTGACGGAGCGCGATTTTGGTAAGTCTAGGCGGGATTCTCTTCGCCCGGTGTCGCGGGGGTAACCCCGGACTCGGGGATGTCGCCGGGCGCAATCATCCTGATTAGCTGTACTTGGCAGGGTGCCGGGTTACCGGCGGTCGGCTTAGCCAGCGAAGGGCTTGGGGGGGTTCAGTCCCGGAGCGGGGTGGCGAAGCCGTTAAGGGCCGCATGCGAACCCGGTGCCCTGCCCGATTCGTGCCCTGCCCGATTCATGCCCTGCCCGATTCATGCTGGCGGCCGAATTCGCGCTCGCGCCATATCCGGCCGAACGGTCATATCCGGCCGAACAGGCGGTCGCCCGCGTCCCCCAGTCCCGGCACGATATATCCCTTTTCGTTCAGCCTTTCATCCACCGAGGCCGTCACCACCCGGACCTCGTCGGCCGCGAACGCCGCCTCGACGTGACGCAGGCCCTCCGGCGCGGCCAGCAGGCAGACTGCGGTCACCGACGCGGCGCCGCGGTTGACCAGCATGCTGATCACCGTGGCAAGCGTGCCGCCGGTGGCCAGCATCGGGTCGAGCACGAACGTGTCCCGGCCGGTCAGGTCGGCCGGCAGCCGGTCCGCATAGGTCGAGGCCACCAGCGACTCCTCGTCCCGGCGCAGCCCCACGAAGCCCACGTTGGCCATCGGCAGCAGCCGCGTCATCCCGTCCAGCATCCCGATGCCGGCCCGCAGCACCGGCACGATGAGCGGCACCGGCTGGGCCAGCTTCACCCCGCTGGCCGTGCCGACCGGCGTCGTGACCGACACCGGCTGTACCCGTATCTCGCGGGTCGCCTCGTAGGCGAGCAGGGTCACCAGCTCGTCCGTGAGGCTGCGGAAGGTCGCGGTGTCGCTGGCGGCATCCCGCAGCGCGGTGAGCTTGTGGGTGACCAGGGGATGGTCGATGACGAGCGTACGCATAGCTAGCTAGTGTGGCAGGCGAGCCCCGCCGAGGCTACCGGCCCCCGCCCCGCGTTTCCCGCCCTGCTCATCCCGTCCCGCCTGCTCACCCACCCCGCCCCGCCCGGTGTTCCCCGCCCTTCCTTGCTCGTCCGCCCTTCCTTGCTCGTCCGTCCCTCCCGTCCACCTTGCCCTACCTGTCTCACGGACCTCATCCGTCACCCATCCGGGGTTCCCGGCAGCGACATGGATGCTCCATCAATGTCGTCCCGGCAGCATGGATGCTCCATCGATGTCGTCAGCCGCGCTGTCCGGACAGCGCGTCCCGGCACCAGGCGCACCGCAAGTAACACCCACCTCGCGGGTCGGATCCTTGCCGCGCCGGAGCTGCGTCTGCGGCGCACCGGGCTGGACCCAGGCACCCGGTCCTGGGTCAGCCGTTGCGGCGGGCGCGGACCGAGGCGCGGGAGCGGGTCAGGTCGAGCTCGATGCGCCGGGCGGTGGCGAGCAGCGGCTGCAGCAGGTCCTCGACGATGCTGCCCAGGGTGCGCCGGCCGGCGTGGGTGGACACGTTGACCGCCGCGATGACCTGGCCGTCGGCGTCGCGGATGGGAGCCGCAATGGACCGCAGGCCGTCCTCGAGCTCCTGGTCGACCAGGGCCCAGCCCTGGTCGCTGATCTTCTTCAGCTCCCGCCGCAGCGCGGTCGCGCTGGTGATGGTGTGCCCGGTCAGGCCGCGCAGGCTGGCCGATTCCAGGTACGCATCGAGCCGTTCGGAGGGCTGTGCGGCCAGCATGACCCGGCCCATCGAGGTCGCGTAGGCCGGGAACCGGGTCCCGACGCTGATCGTCACGGTCATGATCCGCTTGGTCGGGACGCGGGCGATGTAGATCACGTCGTCCCCGTCGAGCTCGGACACCGACGAGGACTCGTGCACCTGCTCGACCAGCTGCTCGAGGTGCGGCATGGCCACCTCGGGCAGGGTCAGGCTGGACAGGTAGGCGTAGCCGAGCTCGAGGATCTTGGGCCGGAGCGCGAACCGGCTCCCGTCGCTGCGCATGTAGCCGAGCTGGACCAGCGTGCGCAGGAACCGGCGGGCGGCGGCCCGGCTCAGGCCGGTACTCGCGGCGACCTCGCTCAGGGTCAGGCTCGGGTGCTCCGCATCGAAGGCCCGGATCACGGACAGCCCGCGCTCGAGCGACTGGACGAAGTCCCCGTCGTGACTGTGATCTGGGCTGTCAGGCAAGGAGGGCCTCCTGGCTCGGTCGATGACATCATAGACCGGTGCCCGTTACGTTCGCCTTCTGAACTATCGTTCGTCCTACGGACATCCGAGCTCGAGGAGCGGTCATGGCACTCATGGACGAGAGATGACAGTCAGCTCACGCACTCAAGTCGGAATCGTCGGGGCCGGCCCGGCGGGCCTGCTCCTGTCCCATCTGCTGGCGCTGCGCGGGATCGACTCGGTCGTGGTGGAAAACCGCAGCCGGGCCTACTGCGAGGCCCGGCAGCGGGCCGGGCTGCTCGAGGCCGGCACGGTCGAACTCCTTCGCACGGTTGGCCTTGGCGCTCGGATGGATTCCGAGGGCCTCGAGCACGGCGGGATCTACCTGCAGTTCGAGGGCGAGCGACACCACCTCGACTTCCGGGACCTGACCGGCGGGCGCTGGGTGACGATCTACGCCCAGACGGAGATCGTCAAGGACCTGATCGCGGCCCGGCTGGCGGCCGGGGCCGCGATCGAGTTCGAGGTCTCGGACACCGAGGTCGGCGCGCTCGATACCGACCAGCCCGTGCTCCGCTACACCGACGCCGCCGGGACCAGGCACGAGGTCACCTGTGACGCCATCGCCGGCTGCGACGGTTTCCACGGCATCTGCCGCGATTCCATGCCGCCGGGCCTGGTCCAGGTGGCTGACCGCATCTACCCGTACGCCTGGCTCGGCATCCTCGCCTCCGTGCCGCCGTCCACCGACGAGCTCATCTACGCCCGGCACGAGGACGGCTTCGCCCTCCACACCATGCGTACCCGGCAGGTCAGCCGGCTGTACCTGCAGGTGCCGGCCGACGAGGACATCGGCCGGTGGCCCGACGACAGGATCTGGGCCGAGCTGCGGCGCCGGCTCGCCCTGCCGGGCTGGGAGCTCAAGGACGGCCCGATCACGGAGAAGGCCGTCACGCCGATGCGCAGCTTCGTCGCCTCGCCCATGCGGTACCGGCGGCTGTTCCTGGCCGGCGACGCCGCCCACATCGTGCCGCCGACCGGCGCCAAGGGCCTCAACCTGGCCCTGGCCGACGTGACCGCCCTGGCCAAGGCGCTGACCAGCCTGCTCGCCGACGGCCAGGCCGAGGCGGCCGACGCGTATTCGGACATCAGCCTGGCCCGCGTCTGGCGGGCCACCCACTTCTCCTGGTGGATGACGTCCATGCTGCACGTCGACCCGCACGCGGATCCGTTCGGGTCCACGCTCCAGCTGGCCCAGCTGCGCTACGTCATCTCGTCCCGCGCGGCCGCCACCACGCTGGCCGAGAACTACACCGGCTACTTCCCGCTGACCTGGGACTGACCCGGGCTAACCAGGACCCGGGCTAACCAGGACCCGGGCTATCCGAGGCCCAGGTGGTGCCGCGGCCGCAGCGCCCGGGCGAGCAGCGCGGACAGCGCCGCGGCTACCCCGGTCTCGGTCAGCGCCAGCGGCGCGCTGAAACTGCGCTCGGCGCCCAGCAGGTGCAGGGCCCACAGCCGGTGCCGCAGCGTGTAGAGCTCGGTGCGCACGGCGCTGGCCAGCCCGGTGCCGTGCCGGCCGCCGCCGTAATGACCGGTGCCGTGCCGTCCGGTGCCGCCCGCCGCCCAGCCCTCGACGCCGTGCAGGTCGGTCAGCACCCGGGTCAGCTCGTCGTAGCCGGTCGGCCCGCTGGTCAAGATGACCAGCAGCGCGGCCTCGCGCACCGCGACCGAGAAGTCCGGCTGCGGGCCGTCGTCGGGGCCGATCAGCGCGGCGGTGCCGATGTGCCAGCGGGCCGCCGGGTCCGCCGTCATGAGCTTGCCGGTCTTGGTCAGCACCAGGCTGGTGCGGCTGCGCCGGACGGCGCCCATCTCGCTTTGCGCCATGCCGCGCAGCGTGTGCAGCGGGAAGACGTCGAGTTCCTGCCGCAGGGTGCCGACGAGCTGGTCGCGCCAGCCGAACTCCTGCACCGCCTCGGTCACCAGCGCGGGCGCGATGTAATGCCGGGCGGTGAGCCGCAGGCCCTGGCCGGCGTGGCCGAGCAGCCAGCGCAGCGTGGGCAGCGGGTCGTCCGGCACCGCGGGCGGCTCGAGCAGGCGCGGGATGAGGGTGCGGGCCAGCCGTGACCGCTCGCCCGGCCGCCCGTGCGCCCAGGCATCGATCCGCTCGGCGCTGATCCGCCCCAGCCAGGTGTCGGTCCCGGGCGCGCCGTCGGCGCCCAGCGTCGCGTCGGTCCCGTCGAGCAGGCCCTCGCTGGCGTCCGGGCGTCCGGTCAGCCAGCGGTTCACGATATCCATCCGCCGGGTGCGCCAGCCGCGGGCGCCCACGCACAGCTCGCCCGAGGCGAAGGCCAGTTCCAGGGCGGCGGCGCAGGCGTCGTAGGCGGCGCGCTCCTGCGGCCCCATGACCGAACCCCAGGCGAGCAGGTCCGTGTCCGGCGGGGCCGCGTTCGACTCCTCGATGGCCTCGGTATAGGCGGCGATGCCTTCCTCGTGCCCGTCGGCGTACGCCGTGATGATGTTCTCGGTGCCCGCCGAGGAGCACACCCCGGCGTACCGGTCCAGCCCGGCCAGCAGGAACAGGCGGCCCAGGGCCTTGGCCACGCCGACCCGGCCCGGGGTGGACATCGGCCACTTCACCGGGAGCGCGTACCACAGGAACTCCTGTAGCCGCAGCAGCGAGATCGTCTCCAGGCCATCGTCACCCG
The DNA here is from genome assembly GCA_025934635.1 of Streptosporangiaceae bacterium. The sequence goes on from JAICWX010000077.1 coordinate 26,278, forward strand.
TCAGCCAGGCCAGCGCGGCCCGCGCGTCGTCGGCTGCTTCCGGGTCCTCCCGCGTCAGCGTCTCGAGCGCCTGGCTCTCTGTCATCATGCGGACAGTCTGCCGCAGGCCGCTGCGCGAGGCTAGTGCACGTTACTTTGCACTGTCCAGGCGGACAGTGCGGCGTCCACCACTAGGCAATTGCGTCGGGCATCATGGTCGGGTGCCTGGAATCTACGAAGAGCCTGAGTTCTATGAGGCCGCCTGCGCCTACCGCGAGGTCCCGGTCGAGGTGGACGCGCTGCTGCGCTGGTACGGCCAGCATCACGGGGCGGAGCCCGGCCTGCCGCAGTCCGTTCTCGAGCTCGCGGCCGGCCCGGCGGAGCACTCCCGTAACCTGGCGAGCCGCGGCCTGCAGGCCACCGCGCTGGATCTGAGCCCGGCCATGTGCGAGCGGGCCCGCGACCTGGCGGAATCAGCCGGCCTCAAGCTGACCGTGGTCCAGGCCGACATGCGGGATTTCAGCCTTCCGGGCCACTTCGACCTGGCCATCACCATGCTGAACTCGCTGTGCCACCTGTTCAGCCTGGACGACATGGTGCGCCACCTGACCGCGGTGGGGCGTCACCTGGACTCCGGCGGCCTGTACGTCACCGAGCTCGCCCACCCGGCCGATTTCTTCGCCGCCGAGCGGCGGACCAGCAGCGAGTGGACCAGTGAGGTCCCCGACGGGGTGGTCAGCGTGCGCTGGGGCGCGCAGGACCATATCGATCCGGTCACGCAGATAACCCGCGAGCACGTCAGCGTCACCTGGCATCAGCGCGGCGGCCCGGTCCGGACCGTCACCGACGTCGTGCCGAACCGGTTCTGGACCGCGACCGAGCTGGCGGCCGCCGTCCGGCTGGCGGGCGGCTTCTCCGTCGTGGCCAGCTACGGTGACTTCGGCGCCGACCTGCCGCTCGACGCCACCGACGCCTGGCGGATGATCCTGGTCCTGCGCCGCGAGTAGGGATGCGCGGGCGCCCGGCCGCTCACCGCGATCACCACCCCGGCCAGCATCAGGACCACCCCGGCGAGCTGGAGCGGAGACGGCCGCTCGCCCAGGAACAGGTAGCTCAGCACGACCGAGCCGGCCGGCTGGATCAGCAGCAGCGCGCCGATCATCCCGGCCGCCAGCCGCGGCATGCCCACCGTGATCAGCAGCCAGCCGATCACCTGGGAGGTCAGTGCGAGCAGCGCCAGCCAGCCGAACGCGGCCCAGCCCGCCGGGCCCAGCCCGTGCGTGAAGTCGCCCAGGGCGAGCCCGAGCACCACGGACCCGGCGACCGCGCCCACCGTCGCCTCGAACAGCGGCGCGGCGACCGCCGTGCGCGCGGCGGGAGCGGGCCCCGCCTCCGGTGCTGACGTGGCCTGGCGCAGCATCAGGATGTAGATGGCGTACAGCAGGGCTACCCCGACGCCGAGCGCCACGCCGAGCCGGGGGTCGGCGCCGTAGGCGTGCGAGCCCCCGCCGTCGGCGAGCCCGCCCACCAGGACCAGGCCGGCCAGCATGACCGGAGACGCCAGCACCAGCGACCGGCGCGGCCGCTCGCCCAGGACCAGCCAGGCCAGCACCGCGATGATCAGCACCTCGAGGTTGCCCACCACGGTGCTGAGCCCGGCGCCGATATCGGCGATGGTGTGGTCCCACACGATAAGGTCGGCGGCCAGGACCACCCCGGCCAGGCGGGCCAGCCACCGGCGCCGCGACGGCATGGGCGGCGCTCCCGGCCTGCCATTCCGGGGGCGGCGCTCGAGCCAGGCCAGCGCGCCGAGCACCGGCAGCGCGAACGCGCACCGGCCCAGCGAGGCCAGGCTGGCGGAGGTATCAGCGAGCCGCATCAGGACAGCCGTGCTCGAGATGCAGACGGCCCCGGCCGCGACCGTCGCGGTCGGGGACATCGCCGTGACTCGCACCGGTCCGCCGCCCTCCGCCGTGTCATCCCCGTGTCATCACCGTGAATGTCATGACCAAAACTGGATTATGGTAATGACACTAGGTCACGCTCTTGTCAGGAGTCAACGTGCTTTTTGCTCATGACACGACGGCTGCCCTGCTGCTCGCCGCCGATCTGGTCAACTCGGCCGACCTCGAATACGCCGGCGGCCTGGCCAAAGCCGGCGGCGATCTGGACAGTGTCGCGGCCCTGGAGGCGTTCCTCGGCCGGCATCAGCTCGAGCCGCGGCGGGCCACCACCACTGACCTGGACGCGGTCCTGGCCCTGCGGCCCCGGCTGCGCGCGGTCTGGGCGGCGGCCGGCACCGAGGACCGGGCCGGCCTGGTCAACGACCTGCTGCGCGACTCCGGTGCCCGCCCCCGGCTGGTGGATCACGGCGGCGGCTGGGGCTGGCACCTGCACGTCACCGGCCACGACGCCGCGCTCGAGCACCGCCTCGCGGCCCAGGCCGGATTCGCCTTCGCCGACCTGATCCGGCTGGGCGAGGGGGACCGGCTCCGCTGCTGCCAGGCGCCGGGGTGCCAGGCCGTCTTCACCGACCTGTCCAGGAACCGCTCCCGCCGCTACTGCGACACCGGCAACTGCGGCAACCGGCAGCACGTGGCCGCCTACCGTGACCGGCTGGCCACCCGTGAGGTCTCGCGGGGCGCCTGAGCCCCGGCTGGATCGAGGCCGGCCTCCCGGTCGGGCATGCCCTGCCTGAGGTAGCGGTCGAGGATGCCCTCGACCACCTGGGTCAGGGAGTGGCCCTCGTCGGCCGCGACCCGGTGCGCGGACGCCCGCAGCGCGTGGTCGATCTTGATGGTCAGGTGCGGCCGCAGGCCCGCCGTGCTGGCCACCCGCCGCTGCGGGAACGGCGGCGGCGGCTCGCACGCCACCACCTCGTACGCCCCCGCCGACGAGGCCGTCACCTGCTCGGGCGGCCCGGCCGCGGCCCGGCGGCGGACCCGCGCCTGGACCGCCTGCTTGCTGATGCCGAGCGCCTCGGCCAGCGGGCGCAGCGGCCAGCCTGCCTCGTGCAGCGTCGCCAGCGCCACCGACAGCAGCTCGCTGCGCCCCGAGGAGCGGAGCTCACGCAGCCGGGCGGCGGCCCGCTCGGGCAGCACCAGCCGCCCCGTGCCATCCCCGCGCCCCGTGCCATCGGAGCGTTCGTCGCGATGCCGCGCGTGCTGCACGTACTGGCGCAGCCCGTGGGTCACCACCTCGGACATCGTCCGGCCCTCACGGGCCAGGCGCGCCCGCAGCCGCTGCCGCCGCTCGGTATCCAGCCGGAACGTCAGCAGCCGCCGGGGGCCCGGCGCGTTCATCGCGCCGCGGCCAGCGTCCCCAGGGCCGGCTCGGCGATGGCCGCCGGCGCTTCAGTCACCACCGCACCGGGCACCACCCGCTCGGCCTCGAGCAGTTCCAGGTACCGGCGGGTCTCGGCGGCCCGCCGGCGCCGGCTCCAGCCGAGCAGCCGGCCCATGATCGCGGCCACGTCGGCGGCTGCCCCGGCCCCGCCGTCCGCCGCCTCGATGAACAAACGGGTCCGGCGCATCAGCACGTCCTCGACGTGCAGCGCGTTCTCGTGGGTCACCGCGTAGCTGACCTCCGCGCGCAGGTAAGGGTGTCCCTCGGCCAGCGGCCGGGCCAGCGCCGGATCGGCCCGGACCAGCCCGAGCACTTCCTCGGTCAGCGTCCCGTACCGGCCGAGCAGGTGCTCGACGGCCTCGCGGGGAACGCCGTAATCCTCGGCCAGCCTCGACGTCGCGGCCTGGACCGCGGCCAGCCCGTCCGCGCCGAGCAGCGGCA
>JAICWX010000056.1 GCA_025934635.1 Streptosporangiaceae bacterium
AGCACCACCAGGGCGAGGGCGGCCAGGCCGCCGGTGACGGTGACGCGGAACAGCTGCTCGGGCCCGAACGTCAGCCGGACCAGGCCGCTGGTCCCGGCCGGCAGCACCCAGGCCTGCTTCCAGCCGTCCAGCCGCACCGGCCGCAGCGTCCGGCCGCCGATGACCGCCTTCCAGCCGGGATTGAAGTTCTCGTCGACCACCAGGTAGGAGCGCGCGGCGGTGCTGACGCGGACCGTCCGCGCGGTTGCCGTCCACTGCACGATGTCGGCCGCGGCCGGGGGCGCCGCGGACGAGGCGGCGGCGAGGCCCGCGGCCTGGATCCCGGTGTCTTGGACACCCGTGCCCTGGACGACCGCGTCCTGGACCGAGAACGCGTCGGTGACCGGCTCGACCAGCCGGTTGGCGCCCGCGGCGAGCTGGACCGGGGAGCAGGCGGTGAACTGGACCGGCTGTTCGGTCCGCAGGCTGGCGAAGCTGCCGGTGACGCTGGTGGGGACGACCCGGCCGTTCATCGTGAGCCTGGGCCCGAGGCCGCACGCCAGGCGGAACGTCCCGCCGGGCGTGTTCAGCGGCGGCACGCCGGGGATGTCGATGCCGGTGATCTGCACCGGCGAGTAATTCGGGATGAAGGTGAGGGCGAGCGAGCTGGTCCGCATCGGCGCGAATGTCAGCGCTCCCGTGTCGCTGGCCCACGCGACCCGGTGCTGCCCGCCCGACCCGGTGAGCTTTACCTGGAGCAGGCCGGACGCGCCCGGCGGCCGCTGGATGCTCAGCCGGCTCACCGTGCGCGGGCCGGTCCACCGGATGGTCAGCGTGGGGTGCCGGTCGGCCGCGGCGGCCACCCACGAGGTCGCCGGATCCCCGTCGAACGCGGCCGTCGCCTGATCCTGCGGGTCCGCCGCGGTGTAGACCGACGACGCGGTGACCTGCGCATCGTGCGGGCTGAGGCGGGTGAACTGATCGGCCAGCGCGGTGTTGATGAGGATGGCCGAACCGTGCACTACGGCCGGTTGCGCTGAACTCTCGGAGAAGGTGCGGTCGAAACCGAACTGCTCCTCGGCGGAGACCGCCAGGGACGGCGAGCAGACCCAGCGCATCGAGGTGAGCATGCACCCGGAGGGCTGCGGCTCGTCCTTGGCCAGCACCACCGCGGCCGGGCCGGGGCCCGGGATCACGGGGGCCGCGATCGTGCGGGCCGGATGGACGCCGGGCACCGTGATGTCGTAGATGCTGACCTGGGCACCCGTCGGCGGGACGGGCCGCAGGGCCAGGCCGGTCACGGTGATGCGCAGCCAGCGGGTCGGCCCGGGCGGGACCCGCAGCGGCTGCATGCTGCTGGTGATCTGGACCGCGTCGGTCGCCTGGCCGGCCGCGGTGGTGATCCGCACCTGCATCACCGGCGGCCCGGACGCGAAGCTGGCGTCGAACGCGGCGCTGATGGTGCGCGGGTCGACGGCGGCACCGAAGTTCAGCTGGATCCACTGGCCGACCGGGCCGGTCCAGCTGCCCGATTCCCACCGGGTGAACACGTTCCCGTCCACCGCGGCGTACGGCAGCCGCCCGCTGGACCACTGGCCCGGGATGGCCGCCACGTCGGCCGCCGAGGACGACGCGCTGACGCCGGTGATGCCGGTGTAGCGGGCGGCGCTCTGGTACCTGGCCCAGCCGGGCTCGGTGAAGTCGTCGGCCGCCTGGGTCGTCGCCGCGGGCTGGGTGGCGGTCAGCGTCGGCGAGTACGAGCCGCGGATCGTGCCGAAGCTCCGGGCCCGGCGCCGCAGCGAGTCCGAGACCACCGAGCCCGAGACCGGCTGGCCCGGGCCGTCATCGTTGAGCAGGACCGGGCTGGTCCCGGCGGGGCCGAGCAGGTTCTCGCCCGCCAGGGTGAGGAGCGCCTCGGGGCCGCCGTAGACCCGCAGCGTCCCCGCGGCTGGCTGCACGGTGGCGACCGCCTCCGCGCCCGCCACCTCGTAGATCTCCACCGGCGGGTACGGCGCGTCGACATGCGACACCGCGTTATCCGGGGCAAACGAGCCGATGAACGCGCCGAACCGCGCCACCCGGGCAATACCGGGCGACTCGGCCAGTGCCTGGTGGATCCGGGCGGGCCAGGCCCCGTTCAGGGCCGAACGGTCGAGGTCGTTCCTGACCACGACGTAGGTCACGCCCATCCGGACCAGCAGGGCCGTCAGGCCGGCCGACCCGTCGCCGGCGGCCAGCCGCTGGTCGATCGCGTCGAGCAGCCGCTCGTTGCCGGCCGAGCCGATGTCGGACAGGTCCCGCCGGGCGAAGTCGGCCGACGTCAGCGGGGACAGCACGTCATCGAGCGGGGTCCCCCACAGGTACTGGCCGAACGCCGCCCCCGGCTCGACCAGGACACTCTGGTTCCCGGCGTGCGCGTTGAGCCAGCCGGCCGCCTGCGTCCAGTACGGGGGGATCGCGCCGAACGAGCCCGGCGCGGCGAGCCCGGACAGGTAGGCCAGCCCGGCCACGACCGCGATCGCCAGGCCGACGGCCGCGAACAGCGCGCGGCCGAGTACGCGGCTCAGCACGTGCGCCGGCCGCCGGGTCGTCAACAGGTGGGCCAGCCCGAAGGCCACCGGCAGGCGGATCATCGGGTCGAACTTCCACAGGTTGCGGAACGGCGACGCGGGTCCGTTGATCAGGCTGTCCAGCGGGCCCGCGAGCGGGTTGCCGAGGCTGCTCACGTGGGCGGTCCCGATGATCACCGCGCCGGCGATCACCGAGAGCAGCAGGAAGCGCCGCTCGGCGATCCGGACGGCCGGCGCCGCCAGCCCGTCCGGGACGGCCGCGTCGCCGGCCGGGACCCGGGGACGCCGGACGATCAGCCCGGCCAGCCCGGCGGCGGCGACCAGCCCGGTCAGCAGCACCGGCAGCCACCCGGTGGCGATCCGGAAACCCAGCGGCCACCAGGGCTGGCCGGTCACGTTCAGGTAGCTGACCCAGTCGCTGGTGCCGCGGAGCACGTCCGACAGGCTGGTCACCGAGGTCGTGACCGCCGCGCTCTCGGTGTACGGCAGGAACGAGACGCCGTACCGGGCCAGCAGCACCAGCGGGACCAGCCACCAGCTGACGGCGAGCAGCGCGACCGGCGCCCACCAGGCCAGCAGCCGCCAGCGCGGCGGCGAGGACCGGGTCCGGGCGAAGACCAGGACGTAGATGAGCGCCGGGACCAGCACCGCGACCGTGGAAGCGGCGTTCATCCCGCTGCACAGCGCGACCGCCACCGCCGACCGCGCGGCGGCGCGGGCCGGGGACACCTGGCCGCGGGCGGCCCCGGCCAGCGGGAGCAGGATCCACGGCAGCATCGCCATCGGCAGGAATTCCCCGGATACCTCGCCGAGCATGCTGAGCGCGATCGGCGACAGGGCATAGGCCAGGCCGGCCACGGCCCGGGTCCACGGCACGCCGATGCCGAACCGGGCGGCCAGCCGCTGGGCGCCGGCGAAGGCCGCGATCAGCAGGACCGCGATCCACAGCCGCTGGGTGATCCAGGCCGGGACCGCCGCGAGCTTGCCGAGGACGAAGAACGGCCCCATCGGGAACAGGTAGCCGGTCGCCTGGTTCTGCAGGCCGCCGAACTGCTGCGGATCCCACAAGGTGAGCGCGCGGGTCAGGAACCCGGCCGGGCTGACCGCGAGGTTCAGCTTGGTATCGGCGATGATCGCGCCGGGCGCGGTGATGAACGGGAGCAGCGCGAGCAGCAGGCAGATCCCGGGCGTCAGGGCCCGCCCGGCGTTGCGCCACGCCGTCTGGGTGCTGGCCTTTCCGGTGATCTGGCCGGGCGGCCGCGTGGCCTGCCCGGCGAGCGTCCCGGTCAACTGGGTACCGGCAGCGGCGGGATGGGCAGTTTCGTCTGGTCCGGCTGCAGCGAGCCGACCGTCAGGCCGGTCACGCACAGGCCGCGGCCGGCGCCGCGCAGGGTGACCGCCTTGCCGCCGCCGACCGCGGTCAGGAAGGCCACGTGGCCGCCGGCCGGCAGCGCGACCGTGCCGGCGTGCTGGCCGCCGAATCCGGCGGAGAGCACGCTGGCCGAGCCGGAATACGCCACCCGGATCGTCCAGGTGTACCGGTACACCGCGCCGAGCAGCGGCACGCGCGTTCCGGCCGGGGTCACCGGCCAGCAGTACTGGCCGGCGAACCGGCCGGTCTTCACCCGGGGGCCGGGCCAGGAATACCGGCCCGTCACGGTGACCGGCCAGAGCCTGCCCTGCTGGTCGAAGATCAGCGGCTCGGCGGCCACGCTGGGGAGGGTCCGGCGCCAGGTCAGGTGCTGCGACGGCGCCGTCACGGCGCCGATCACGTCCGAGGTCAGCGCGTGGTTCCAGAACAGGCCGACGTCCATGATGACGGCCGGCACGGCCGAGTCCACGATCACCGTGCCCGGCGGCGCGTCCTCGACCGCGGCCTGCGCGGTGGCGATATAGGACCGGGCGGTGGCGGTGGTGGCGTTGCCGACGGACTGCAGCCGTTCCAGTGACCACACCGAGCCGGCCGCCACGGCGCAGATCAGCGCGGTGGCCGCGGCGATCAGCGGGCGCCGCCGCGGGCCGAGCCTGAACCGGTACGCGTCCGGCTCCCCGGCCAGCGGGAGCAGGGCGAGCCCCGCGCACAGCGCGAGCACCACGGTGGCGTCGGTCAGGTACCTGGTCTGCGCGCCGAGCAGGCTGCCGGGGTAGCCGCCCAGCCGGCCGATGATCACCGGCACGAAGTCGGCGGCCACGATCCAGCCGGCGGCGATCGCCCAGGCCCGCCAGGCCCGGGGCCGCCGCAGGCAGGTGACGACCACGACGATCAGCGCGACCGCCCACGACAGCCACTGCAGCACGGCGGGCGGGGCCGCCTGGTCATAGCCGGAACCGGTCGCCCAGTGCCACGGGCCGCCCAGCGCGCCCGGCACCAGGCTGGTCCCGGTCATCGTGTTGATCAGGCTGAGCACGTGCCCGGCCGAGCTGGGCTTGCCCGGCTGCACGGCCGAGGTGTGCAGCTGGGCGAAGAAGACCGCGACGTAGCAGGCCAGCACGCCGCCGTAGATCGCCCAGGCCCGCCAGTACCGGCGGACGTCACGTACCCGGGGGACGAAGAATGCCGCCGTCAGCGCCAGCAGGAGCAGCGGCACGACCGCGCCCTTCTCCATGGCCGCCAGGCCGGCCGCCAGCCAGGCCGCGGCCGCCGCGGCGGTGCGCAGCCGGCCGCTGCGCAGGTAGCGGACGTGCGCGTCGATCGCCAGGAACATCGCCGCCTCGAGCGGCAGGATCTCGATGGCGACCGCCCACCAGTCGGTGCCCGCCAGCGACAGCGGGCTGAACAAGAAGATCCCGAGCGGGACCAGGATCCCCGGCCGCCGCCCGAAGACGGTCAGCAGCATGCGGAGCATGGCGAAGCTGGCCACGGCCAGCAGCAGCAGGATGACCCCGGCCGTGGCCGGCCAGTCGTACATCGCCAGCCGGGCCTGCAGCCAGGCGATCGCCAGGCCGAACGGCAGCAGGTGGCCCGAGTCCACCACCATCAGGTAGGACCAGCCGAACCCGCTGGCCGCCGCCCGGTCCAGGTAGTGGTAGTCGTCCTGGCGGAAATAACCTCCCGCCAGCAGCGCTCCCTTCAGCCACAGCTGGACGGCGATGAGCGTGATCGCGGCGACGGTGACCCCTCGTCCGCGCAGCCACCCGATGACGTCGAGCGGCTGGGGCGCCGGGGCCTCCCGCTGGGAGGTCGCCGCCGAGATTGCCATCATCCCCGCCTATTTGGTCATGTATGCGTGGGATTATCCTGGCAGTCGTCCGGGCATCCGCCAAGCGCCGGCCGTGCCCGACCATGGGGCATGAGCAAAATCACCAAGGGCGTCATCGGGGCGGTCGCCGCGCTCGTGCTGGTCGCCGGCGGTTACGCCGCCCGGGGCCTGTTCGACACCCATCATTTTCTTTACATCTGCCCGGGGAACCAGCGGGGATCCGGTTGCGTCAACGGCCAGGAGTTCGAGATCTTCGACGCCAACGGCGCGCCTATCTACTCGGTGGGCGAAGCCGGCGGCGACGCCGTCTTCGGCGACAACCGCAGCGTCTTCCCGCCGAACAGCGTCTTCCACCCCGCGATTGTCGAGTCCTACGCGACCCCGGCCGGGTACGGCTCGAAGAGCTGCGTGGCTCCCGCCCTCTGGATATCCCCCACCGCCTTCTTCAGCTGCCAGGGCGGCGCCTGGGTGCAGACCTTGACGCCCTAGACCCCTACCAAACGATCGTCAGGCAGGTTAGGGTCGAAATCGTCATCAATGACGAGGACGAGGAGGACGGATGGCTGACCGCGCGGAGATCACCGACCTCTGGGGTGACTACGGAGCCGGGAACGACCAGCGCGATTTCGGCCTGCTGGAGTCGTGCTTCACCGAGGACGCGTCGTTCACCGTGCACATCGCGGGCGGCGACACCGTCGGCCCGCTGCAGCCGCGCAAGGACGTGATGGAGTTCTTCCGCGCCGCCCTGGGCAGCTAGACCGACCGGCGGCGGCACGTGCTGACCAACTTCAGGTACCTCGACGAGGGTGCGGACCGGGCGCGGGTGGCCGCCTACCTGAGCCTGATCGTCACCGACGAGGGTGTGACGGTGACCAAGAGCGCCGGCGCCTACGACACCGAGGTGGTGCTTGACCAGGGCGGATGGCGATTCCGTTCGGTCGTCCTCGATCTTGATTCTCCGTTTTAGGGGGCGGCATGAAATTCGGCCTGCTGTTCCGCCCGCAGGACCCGCCCGCCGCCGAGCACATCGGCCGCCGCTGGCAGGAGACCCTGGACGCCGCCGAGGCGGCCGAGGAAGCCGGGTTCGACGGCGTGTTCGTGCCCGAGCACCACATGATGCCGGACGGCTACCTGCCCGCCCCGCTGGTGGCTTGCGGGGCGCTGGCCGCCCGCACCCGGCGGGTGGACGTCGGGACCACCGTGTTCCTGCTCCCCTACTACAACCCCGTCCAGGTCGCCGAGCAGGCCGCCATGGTCGACGTCATCTCCGGCGGCCGGATGCGGCTGGGCGCGATGTCGGACGGCGGGGTGCGGCGGGCGGCCCGGTTCGGCGTGCCGTGGATCACCGACCCGCTGCACAACATCAACGTGATGCACGAGTGGACCTCTCTGTATCGCCAGGCGGGAGAGGAGCACGGCACCTCGGGCCAGCAGCAGGTGGTGCTGCTGCGCGATGGCTGGGTGGCGGACAGCCTGGATGAGGTGGAGCGGGTCTGGTGGCCCTGCATCCGGGCCGAGCACTGGTTCTACTTCAAGCAGATCCCCCGCTGGGTGGCGGACCGGGAGCCGCTCCTGGCCGGGGTGACGCAGGAGTCCGACTTCCGCTTCGAGACCCACCGCATCGACCGGCTGGTGGCCGGCAGCCCGGAGGACTGCATCGAGGCGATCACCAGGCTCCGCGACACGCTGGCGATGGACTACCTGATCATGAGCTTCCGGATGGCGGCGGGCCCGGCGCACGAGGAGGAGCTGCGCTGCATCCGCCGGTTCGGCCGCGACGTCATCCCGGCCTTCCGCTGATCGGGATGGCGCTGAGGTGAGCCGCTACACCGAGCTCTGCACGCTCGGCGACCTCCTGGTCCGGGGCAGCGAGCACCATCCGGACCGGGACGCGCTGGTGCTGCCGGGGACCCGGCTGAGCTACCGGGAGCTGACGGACCGGGCCACCGGGGTAGCCCGGTCGCTGGCCGCGGCGGGGGTGACCCGCGGCGACCACGTCGGGCTCTTTATGCCGAACGGGCCCGAGTTCATCGAGGCCATGTTCGGCATCTTCTTCACCGGCGCGGTCGCCGTCCTGGTCAACGCGCGGTTCACCGCCCGCGAGCTCGGCCACATGGTCCGCGACGCCGGCCTGAAGGTACTGCTGGCCGGCGACGCCCCGGGCGAGCCGCGCACCCGCGCGGACGTCCTGGCCGAGGCCCTGGGCCCGGACCTGGACGCGGTGCCCGGGCTGACCGTCGTGGCCGCGGGGCCGGCGCTGCGGCCGACCGGCCCGATGCTGTCGCAGGCGGCGTTCGGCCAGCTCGCGGAGCAGGTGCCCGCGGATAGCATCGAGGCGCGCCGCCGCCGGGTGGCGCTGCGCGATCCGGCCATCATGTTCTACACGTCACCCATTTCGATCCGGCGCAGGCGCTGGAGCTGATCGGGGCCGAGCGGGTGAGCGCCCTGTTCCCCGCGTTCCCGCCGCTGACGCTGGGCCTGCTGAACAGCCCGGGCTACGCCGCGGACAGTTTCGCCCGGGTGCGGACGGTGTTCACGGTGGCGTCGCCGGAGGCGCTGCGGGCGATGCAGCGGCGGATGCCGCACAGCGTCATGGTCAACGCCTACGGCATGACCGAGTTCGGCGGCTCGGTGGTGATGGTCGACCCGGCCGACGACGATGACGCCCGGCTGGTCACCCAGGGCCCGCCGTTCCCCGGCCTGGAGATCGGCATCCGGGATGAGGCCGGCCAGGCGGTCCCGCCCGGCGGACGCGGCGAGATCGTCATCCGCGGGCCGTCCATGTTCGAGCGCTACCACAACGACCCCGGCAAGACCGCCGAGGTGATCGACGCGGACGGCTGGTACCACAGCGGCGACCTCGGCACCGTCGGCGACGACGGCCGGCTGCGCTACCTGGGGCGGCTCAAGGACATGCTCAAGGTGGGCGGGGAGAACGTAGCCGCCATCGAGATCGCCTCGCACCTGCAGGCCCACCCGGCGGTCGCCGTCGCCCAGGTGACGGGCGTGGCCGACGAGAAGTACGGCGAGGTGGCGGCGGCGTTCATCGAGCTGTCGCCGGGCGCGGCGCTGACCGAGGAGGAGGTCATCGCGCACTGCCGGGCCGGGCTGGCCAGCTTCAAGGTCCCGCGGCACGTCCGGTTCGTCACCGAGTGGCCGATGTCCTCCACCAAGGTGCAGACGTTCCGGCTGCGCGAGCAGCTCGAGGCCGAACTGGAGGCCCGCCGGGTGCCATGATGGGTCCCATGGTGCCCGTTACCCGCCTGTTCGCCGATCCCGATGGTCACGCCCGGTTCGAGGACATCGAGATTGCGCTCGCGCCCGAGGACCCGCCGCCGGACGTGATGAGCATCTCCGCGCCGTGGCAGGCCTCCGCGGTGCTGTTCGGCCGCGGCCCGGCCGGGGGAAGCCACGGCGAGCAGCCCGAGCAGGGACGCCGGCTCATCGTCGGCATCTCCGGCCGGGTCGAGATCACCGCCAGCGGGGAGACCCGCACGTTCGGGGCGGGTGACGTGCTGCTCGTAGAGGACACCGAGGGCTCCGGGCACTCCAGCGCGTCCGCGGAAGGCTTCCTGGCCGCCTTCGTCGTCCTCGAGCCGTGACTTGGAGCCGCTCGTCGTGGGAGGCTCCTGAGCCATGGCTATCGTCCACAACACCACCATGAACCCGACCAAGCTGGAGCTGCTGACGGCCTGGCTGCCCGCCCAGCCCTGGTTCGCCGGCAGCGGGCGCACGCCGGAGCTGACCAGGGCCGGCGGGTTCCGGCTCGATGACCCGGCGGGTGAGGTCGGCATCGAGATCATGCTGGTGGCCGACGGCTCCGCGGGCGAGCCCGTCGTCTACCAGGTGCCGATGACGTACCACGGGGCCGAGCTCGCGGGCGCCGAAGGCCGCCTGATCGGGACGTCCGAGCACGGGGTGCTCGGAAAGCGCTGGCTCTACGACGGCACCCGCGACCCGGTCCTGGTGGCTCAGCTGGTGGCCTTCATCCAGGGTGAGGTCGAGGCGCAGGCGCAGCAGGTCAGCAGCACGCCGGATCCCACCGTGACCAGCCAGCCGGCCACCGGCGGTTCCCTGGCCGCGATCAGCTCCGTGGTCACCGGCGACGGGCCGGACGGCACCGACCTCGGAGTGGATATCGCCGGCCCGGACGGCCTGCCGGCCGGGCAGCTCGCCGTCCGGATCAGGAGAATCCTCCACCCGGACGCCGACGGCGCCCCGGCCGGCGACGACGGCGGCCAGCCGTGCGTGTCCGGGACGTGGCGACTGGGTGACGGCACCGAAGTGCGCGGCGTCTTCGCGACCGTACGGCACACTCCCTGCTGACCACGGCCGCCTACGGGCGGGCGCCGCTGGCCAGGACGGCGGTGGCGGGCAGGGCGACCATTCCGTCGCCGGCCGCGTAGCGGGCGGCCAGGCGGTCGAACTCGCGCTTGACGCGCTCGATCGTGGCGTCGTCCTGCCGGGCGATCACGACGCCGACGGAGCCGACCCGCGACCGGTAGACCTCCTGCCACCACTCCCCCGGATCGACCCGGTGCTCCCAGCTCAGGGAGTGAGCCTCGGTTCCGGTGAAACCCGCCCCGGCCAGCAGGGCGGCGAACGCGGCGGGCGACTGGTGCGGGCGGAACGGCGCGGCCGGGATATCCGGCGGCCAGGGCACGCCCGCCGCGTCGACGGCCGCCCGGGCGATGCCGAGCGCCGGGCACGGCGGATCGATCCAGGTGCTGAGCGCCAGCCGGCCGCCGGGCCGCAGCACCCGCCGCAGCTCCGCCAGGACGGCGGCCGGGTCGCCGGTCGCGTGGATGACGAAATTGCCGGTCACCGCGTTGAACTCGCCGTCGGGCAGCGGCAGGTCCGGCAGCACGGCCACCCGCACGTCCAGGCCGGGAACGTTGCGCGCCGCCGCCTCGGCCATGCTGGGCTCGGCGTCGACCGCCGTCACCCGGGCGCCGCGGGCGGCGGCGGCGCCGGCCACCACGCCGGGACCGGTGCCGATGTCCAGCAGCCGGGTATCCGGCCCGGCCCCGGCCGCATCCAGCAGCGGCCCGGCCGCGTACGCGGTCAGCCGGGCGAACCCGCGTTCGTAGGCGGACGCCCGCCCGGCCCATATCTCGCGCTCGTAGGCATCGAAGTCCATGCGAGCATCACAGCACACCGGCAGCCTCGTCCGGGCTGGCGGTGGCGAGCAGCAGGACGGCGAGGATGGTCAGGGCGCCGCCGAGGTACTGCGGCGGGCGGAGCGTCACGCCGAGGAAGAGCGCGGCGGCCACCGCCGCCAGGGCGGGCTCCAGGGTGCTGGTGACGGCGAACTCGGTGGGCGTGATGTGCCGCAGGCTGGCCTGCGACAGGCTGAAGGCGATCGCGGTGGCCGCGACGGCGATGAACGCGGTCAGCGCGGCGACGACCCAGGGATCGCCCGACGGATGCGCCGTCCACGGCGGGAAGATCACCAGCAGGGGCAGGCTGCCGACGCTCAGGCCCCACGCGGTCGCCGGCCGGGCGCCGGTCTCGCGGACCAGGCGGGCCGAGCCGAGCATGTAGAAGGAGTACGCCACCGCGGAGATGAGCGCGAGGAAGATCCCGGCCTGGTCAGCGCGCGACGCGTGCAGCCCGGCGGGGCCGCCCGCCGCGAGCAGGTACACGCCGGCGGCGGCCGCCGCCACGGCGGCCAGGCGCCGGGGCGTGGGCCGCACCTGGCGGCGCAGCATCTGCCAGCTGGCCGTCATCGCCACCGCGCTGTACTGGACGAAGGTAGCCAGCGCCACGTTGGACTTGGCGATGGCCGCGAACCACGTGAACTGGGCGCCCGCGATGCCCAGCACCGCCACGGCGATCAGCAGCCTGCTGTGCCCGCGCGGCCAGGCGGGCCGGAAGGCGGCCAGCAGGAGCAGCCCGCCGCAGGCCATCCGTACCCCGACCAGCCAGCCGGGATCGACGTGGTGACGGGTGAACAGGACCTGGGCGGTGATGCCGCCGAGGCCCCATAGCGCGGCCGCGGACGCGGCCAGGCTCAGCCCGGCGATGCGCCGGGAGGTGCCGGCGGAGCCAGTCGTGTCAGCCGCCGCAACCTCCCCCGGTAGTCAGGCCGCGATCACTGTAGCGTGGACGCTATGCCCGACATGACATGGCTGGACGCCACGGCCCAGGCCGAGGCCGTCCGGCGCGGTGAGGTAAGTCCCAAGGAACTGGCGGAAGCGGCCATCGCCCGCATCGAGGCGGTCAACCCGCGGCTGGACGCCGTGATCCGTACACGGTACGACGCGGCGCGGCAGGAGGCCGACGGCGACCTGCCCGACGGCCCGTTCCGCGGTGTGCCGATCCTGTTCAAGGACCTGGGCTGCACGGTCGCGGGCGAGCCGACGGCGTTCGGCGTCGGGCCGATGCGCGACGTGCCCTGGCCGGTGACGTCGTTCCTGGCCGAGCAGTTCCGTGCGGCCGGGTTCGTCGCGCTCGGCCGCACCAACGTGCCGGAGCTCGGCACCACGGTGACCACCGAGCCGAAGAGCTTCCCGCCGGCCCGCAACCCGTGGAATCCGGCTCATTCGACCGGCGGCTCGTCCGGGGGTTCGGCCGCCGCGGTGGCGGCCGGCCTGGTGCCGGTGGCGCACGCCAACGACGGCGGCGGCTCCATCCGCATCCCGGCCAGCGAGTGCGGCCTGGTCGGGCTGAAGCCGACCCGCGGCCGGGTGAGCCAGGGCCCGCTGACCGGGGAGGCCTGGGCCGGCGGGGTGGCCGACGGAGCGGTCACCCGGACGGTGCGGGACGCGGCCGGCCTGCTCGACGCGATCAGCGGCCGGATGCCGGGCGAGCCCTACTACGCGCCGCCGCTGCCGCGCCCGCTCGTACAGGAGGTCGGCGCCGATCCCGGGCAGCTGCGGATCGGCATTCTCGACCGGCCGGGCGCCGAGGGGTACCTCGACGACCCGGAGTGCCGGGCCGCGGTGGCCGGCGCCGCGCTGCTGCTCGAGGCGCTCGGCCACCAGCTCGAGGAGTCCGCGCCCGCGGTGATGTTCGAGCCGGAGTTCCTCAGGCACTTCAGCACGGTCATCGCGGCCGACACCGAGGCGACGTTCCAGAACTTCGAGGAACTGCTCGGCCGCCCGATCGGCGAGGACGAGCTTGAGGGGCGCAACGTCGCCTACCGGCGGATCGGCCAGCAGCTCAGCGCCGTCGACTACCTGGACAGCCGGGCCTGGTTCGGGACCTGGGCCCGGGGAATGGCGGACTGGTGGGAGGACCACGACCTGCTGGTGACGCCCACCCTCGGCGCGCCCCCGCCCGAGCTGGGCTGGTTCACCGGAGCCGGGCCGGAGCACGAGGGGGAACGCGTCGTCAGCTTCATCCCCTACACCGCGCAGTTCAACATGACCGGCCAGCCGGCCATCACCCTGCCGTTGCACTGGACGCCCGGCGGCCTGCCGGTCGGGGTGCAGTTCGTCGCCCCCTACGGGCGGGAGGACATGCTCATCCGGGTCGCCAGCCAGCTCGAGCAGGCCGCCTCCTGGGCCGACCGGCGTCCCCCGGTCCACGCCTAGCGAGCCGGCTGGCCGCGCTCCGATCCGGAACGCGGCCAGCCGGGAACTCGGTCAGGGCATTGCTCCCGGGCCGGAGACCAGGGCGGATTTGACGATGGCCACCCCTCCGGTGACCTGGCCGGCCTTAGCCCCGGCCGCCGAACCGGCGGTGGCTTGCTGGCCCATCAGGGCGTACGTCCGCGGGTCGAGGATCAGCTCGTCGAAGCCCGCGCCCTGACCATCGGGCAAGGCGATCCTGAAGCCGATCCCGTGGCGGCCGGCGATGTCGGCGGCGTGCCGGTCCACGGTCACGCCGGGGATGTTGCCGAGGACACGGTAGAGCTCGGCGGTCAGGGCGGGCGGCATCACGTAGGTGATGAGCAGGTACTCGACGACCCGGAACGCCCGCACCGGCGCGGGCCCGTCCCCCGATGTAAGCAGGCCGGCGAAATACCGCCCGAGCGCGACCGGGTCCCGCGGCAGCGAGCTCAGGCTGGTGTAGGGGACCGGCATCTTGCCGGTCAGCGTGCTGATACCGACGCCTCCCGCCTTAACCGGCTCGACCTCCGGCTGGCCGATGTACTGGCAGGTGGCGACTAGCGTGGCACGGGGTCCGACGCACGGGACGAACGCCACCTTGCCCTGGTAGCGGTACGCGGCCCTGGTCCCGTCCGCCGTGGTCCAGATCTCGTAGGCCTGGTCCGGCGTCTTGTCCTGCCAGTAGACCCACTGGCCCGGCGCCACCGCGGGCCGTCCGGCCGCCACGGCGGCCACCCGGTAGGCCATCTCCTTGACGACCGGGCTGACGGTGCCGGCCAGTGACGGCTCGCCGCCCGGAGCGGCGGTCACGGCCACGGCTACCGCGGTGGCCGTGGCGATGGCGGCCAGGCCGGCCAGGGCGAGCCTCCCCCGGGTTCGCGGCCAGTGCAGGCGGCGCTGGCCCGGGCGATCTCGGCCGGGAGCTCCGTCGGTGATCCGGGCCCGGGCGCGCGCCAGCACCGCATCACTGGGTGGCGCCACCGCGGCGCGGAAGTCCTCAAGCAGCGTCATCTCATTCATGTCCTTGCTCCTCACTGTCTTGGGCGGGGTTCACGCCGCCGAGCCCCGCGCGGAGCTGGCGCCGGGCCCGGGCCAGCCGGGAGGACAGCGTTCCGGCCGGCACCCCCAGCGCCTGCGCCGCCTCGGCGTAGGACAGGCCGTCCGCGACCAGCAGCAGCGCGTCCCGGTCGGCCGCGGCCAGGCCCGCCAGCGCCCCCGCGAGCTGGCGGTGCAGCGTCCGGGCGTCCGCCCGCCGGATGCCCTGGTCGGCGACCGGCTCGGCCGCCGGGTCCGCCGCCGGGTCGATCCCGGTGCGGGCGATGGCGCGGAAGAACCGCACCTCGTCCCGGCGGCGGCGGCTGATCAGCCGGGTCGCGATGCCGTACAGCCAGGGCCGGGCACTGGGCTGGCCCGGGTCGTAGCGGCCGCGCTGGCGGAACGCCACCAGGAAGGTCTCCGCGACCAGGTCATCGGCGGCGTCCCGGCCCAGCCGCCGGGTGATGTAGCCGTGGATCGCCGCGGCGTGCCGGTCGAAGACCGCGCCGAAGCGCTCGGGGACGCGGCACGACTCGGCGATCAGCCCGGCGTCATCCGGCTGCCCCCGCTGTCCCCGCGGCGAATCCTGTGTCCCCGGTGATTCCCGGGCGAGCTGCGGCGCATGACTCATATCGGCCCTCCGTGGGTTTGCCGTCACCCGTTATTGCCCGATCGCCCGGCTCCGCGTCTCGCCCGGTCCGGTCAGGAGCCCGGCGCGGCCAGGAGCTCGGTCACCAGCTCGGGCGGCAGGCCGTGCGTCTGGTGGAAGTACTCCAGGTCGGCCGGCGTCGGCGGCTGCCCGGAACCGAACCGCGCCAGCACCTCGCGCCCGCGGGCCAGCAGCACGGAGAACCGCCGCTCCTCGTCGCGCATGGCCGTCTGGATCAGCCCGGTCTCCGCGTCCTGGCCGAACTGCTCCAGCGTGTGCTCGATCAGCGCGGACGGCAAGTCGCCCAGCGTCCGGGTGCTGTCCGCGCGCCACAGGACGGTGAGCGCGCGGCGCAGCAGCCGCCGCAGCACGTAGCCGCGGCCCGTATTGGAGGGCCGGACGCCGTCGCCGATGATCACGATGCTGGCGCGCAGGTGGTCGGCGAGCAGGCGCAGCGACCGCTCACCGGGCCGCCACAAGCCGGGCAGCGTGCTCATCCAGGGTCCGAAGACGTCGCCGCCGAATACCGAGGACACGCCCTGCGTGATCATCAGCAGCCGCTCCAGGCCCATCCCGGTATCCACGTTGGGCTGGGGCAGCGGCTCCAGGCGGCCGTCGTCGTGGCGCCGGTAGCGCATCGTCACGTGGTTCCACAGCTCCATCCAGCGTTCGTCGGTGCCGGGGCTGCCCTGCGGCGGCCCGTCACCGGTCCAGACGAACAGCTCGGAATCGGGACCGCACGGGCCGGTCGGGCCATTCGACCACCAGTTGTCGTCCGTGGTCAGCTCGACCGGCACGCCCAGTTCGCCCCAGGTGCGCTGCGCGTCCAGGTCCGGGCCCACCTGGTCGTCGCCGCCGAACGCGGTGGCGTGCAGGCGACCCCGTTCGGTCCCGAAGCCCTCGGTGATCAGCTCGAAGCCCCAGCGCAGGCTCTGCGGGCCCTCGTAGTCTCCCAGCGACCAGGAGCCGAGCATCTGGAACACGGTCAGGTGGCGTTCGTCGCCTACCTCGTCGAGATCGGTCGTGCGCAGGCAGCGCTGCAGGCCGGCCAGGCGCCGGCCCCGCGGATGGGGCAGGCCGTCCAGGTGGGGGGTCAGCGGGTGCATGCCCGCGGAGGTGAACAGCACCGGGCCGCCGCCGGGCGGCACCAGCGAGCTGCCCGGGATCACCTGGTGGCCGCGTTCGGTGAAGAAGTCGAGGAAGGTACGGGTCGTCTCGGTCACGTTCATGGCATGGTCCTTTTCGGGTGACGGGACCAGGAAAGGACCGCAGGCAAGATCATGCTTCGGCGGCAGCGTCACCGCACCGGCGGACCGTTCCCGGTCGCCTGCGTGCGGGTTTTGAGGTCAGGCAGCGGCAACCGGCGAGCTCGTAGCTCGCGCCGCGCGGATATCGCCGACCTTCATGCGTCAACTGTAGGCGCGGCGGCCTTTGCCGCCCAAACGGTTATCGCCGCGTCATGTGCTAAGTGGCGCGGGCTGGCCGGGTGGTGTCAGCCTGTACGGGTGAAGCCGAGGATCAGGTACTGCCCCACCCCCGCGGGCCGGGTCGCCTACGCCACGTCGGGTACCGGGCCGCCGCTGCTGTGCGATTCGGGCTGGATCACGGACCTGCACGGGCAGCTGGAGCTGTTCGCCTACGGCGACTTCGTCGAGCGCCTGGCCGAGCGGTTCACCGTCATCCGGTTCGACAAGCCTGGCTGCGGCCTGTCGGACCGGGACGGGATCGACCTGACCTTCGACGGGCAGCTGGCCGCGGCCCTGGCCGTCGCCGACGCCGTCGGCGCGGACCGCTTCCGCCTGTTCGGCGCCTCGCAAGGGGGGCAGCTGGCGGCGACGATCGCGGCGCGCTACCCGGACCGGGTCGAGGCCCTGGCGCTCTACGGGGTGTGCGCCAGCGGCCGGGACCTGGCCCCTGCCCAGGTCAGGGAATCGGTCGTGGCGCTGGTGCGCGCCCACTGGGGCCTCGGGCTCAGGGCGCTGGCGGGCGCCTTCGTCACCGATCCCACGGCCGAGGAGATGGCGACGCTCACCCGCTTCCAGCGGACCAGCGCCTCGCCCGCCGCGGCCGCCCGGCTCCTGGAGGTCTACTACGACACCGACGTCAGGGCACTGCTGCCCGCGATCACGGCGCCGGCCGCCGTCCTGCACCGCGAGGAGGACAAGGGCACCCGGTTCGAGCTGGGCCGCGAGGTCGCCACGCTGATCCCGGGGGCGACGCTGATCCCGCTGCCGGGTTCCAGCCACCTGTACTACCACGGCGACTGGAGGGCCGTGCTCGAGGCGGTGCTCGGTTTCCTCGCCGAGCCGGCCAGCACCGGACCGCAGCTGACCAACCGCGAGCTCGAGGTGGCCGGCCTGGTCGCCGAGGGGCTGACCAACCAGGCCATCGCCCGGCGCCTGGCCGTCGCCCCGCGCACCGCCGAGGCCCACGTGGAGAACATCCGGCGCAAGCTGGAGGTGCGCTCCCGCGCCCAGATCGCGGCGTGGGTGACCGAGCACCGGCTGCGCGGCTGAGGCAGCCTCGGTAGTTCACCCGAGACGGGGAACCGGGACAAGCGCCGCCGCCTTGGCAGGCGGTGGTTTCGTCGGTGATTCACCCGATGGCGGGGCCGGCCGGCCGGCCCTAACCTCGAAGACATGTCACATAACCCTCCCGACCTGGTCATACCGCCCCGCTTCTGCGGCCCGCCGAACAGCGGCCACGGCGGCTACGTCAGCGGCGCCATCGCCGGGTACGTCGACGGGCCGGTGACCGTCACGCTGCGCCGCCCGCCGCCGCTGGCCACGCCGATGGCCGTCGAGCAGGACGGCGACGGCTCGCTCCGCGTCCGCCAGGGCGCCACGCTGATTGCCGAGGCCGCCCCGTCGGATGGCTTCCCGGCCACCCGGATACCGGGCGCGGTCACGCTCGCGGAAGCCCGCGCCGCGGCCGGCCGCGGGCGCTACTTCGACGATCCGGTCTATCCCGGCTGCTTCGGCTGCGGGATGAGCCGCCCGGACGGCGACGGGCTGCGGATCTTTCCCGGCGCCGTGACCAGCCGGGGCTTGTGGGCGGCGCCGTGGACGCCGGACGCCTCCGTCAGCGACGCGAACGGGATGGTGTGGCCGGAGGCGATCTGGGCGGCACTTGACTGTCCCAGCGGGATCGCCGCCGCCGAGGCCGCCAGCCTGAGCCAGGACACGGCCATCCTGCTCGGCCAGATGACCGCGGGCCCGGTGGTTCCGCCCGCGGCCGGCGATCAGTGCCTGGTGATCGCCTGGCCGGCCGGGCGCGACGGCCGCAAGCTCACCGCCGGGTCGGCGGTGCTCGGACCGGACGGCGAAGTACTCGCCGCGGCCAGCACCCTGTGGCTGACCGTTCCGCGCCAGGCTCCGGTGCCAGCCGCCGAGGGGGCGTCGTGACCGCGCGCCGCCGCGGCGTGGGGGTGACGCCGATGGAGACCCGGCGTGATGTCATCGTCCGGGCCGCCGCGCTCGCCGACGAGCTGGGCTACGAGACGTTCTCGGTGCCCGAGGGCTGGGGCCTGGATTCGGTGCCGGTGCTGACTGAGATCGCGCTGCGTACCTCCCTGATCCAGGTCGTCTCGGGCATCTTGTCGGTCTGGGGGCGCACCCCGGCCACGCTCGCGATGACCGCCGCCACCCTCCACCAGGTCAGCGCCGGCCGCTTTGTCCTCGGCCTGGGCGCGAGCACCAGCGCACTGGCGGAGGGTTTCCACGACGTCCCGTTCGAGCACCCGGCCGCGCGGCTTCGTGCAGCCGTCACCAAGGTGCGCGCGCTGCTCGGCGGCCGGCCGGCTCAGCTCGACCACGTCTCGTCCGCGCGGCCGCTGCGCCTGGGCCAGCCGCCCGCCCCCGGGGTGCCCATCCATGTCGCCGCGCTCGGCGAGCACACGACCCGGGTCGCCGCGGAACTCGGCGACGGCTGGATTCCCTTCCTGGTCGCCCGCGATAGCCTCCCCGCCTGGCGGGATCAGCTGAGCCGGCTGCGCGAAGCCGCCGCGCCCGGTGCGCAGGCCCTCACGATCGCCACCGGGCCCATCACCGTCGCCGCCGACGACGCGCAGCTGGCCCGGGACATCGCGGCCAGCTGCACCGCCTGGTACCTGACCGCCATGGGTGACGTCTACGCCCGGTCGCTGTCCAGTCAGGGCTACGCCACCGAGGTCAAGGAGATCATTGCCGCGAACCCGCGGCCCAACCCGCGGCGCGGGGTCGTCCCGGCCGACGCCCAGGCCGTCCTCGGCCAGCTCGCCGCCTCCGGAACCAGCGATCAGGTCCGGGAGCAGCTCGAGTCCTGGGATGACGCCGCCGACGTCGTCTCGGTCGTCCTGCCGCCCGGCCTGCCGTGGCCGGTCATCGAGGCGACTCTGCGAGCCGCGGCGCCCGGTGCCTGACGTTCCCGCGGACCCCGGGTGCCGGGCCTTCAGCACTTGAGTGTCACCCGGGGCGGGAAACGTCCGGAGAACACGGCCGAATTCGAAGTAACGAGAGTTGCTCCTGCCTACTTTCACCTCTACTGTGGCCGCAAGGCCTCTTCATCCCACATGGCCTGCATCATCGATGGGGCTGGGAGGCGGGCAAATGGTCCTGCAGGTCAGAGAGGGTATAAAGGTGAAATTGAGGATAAAGTACCGGCGGGTAGCAGTGCTGCTTGCCTTTTTGGCCCTAATTATTGGCATTCCCGCTACCGCTTCGGCTTCTTATGCGGCTGCGAGTAGCGGCTGGATCAGGCTCGGCAACCTTTCGGCGGCAACGTCGGCCGTGGACATGTATGTGTACCCGGCCGGCAATTCGACTCCGCGCCTGGTGCTGCACAACGTCACCTACGGGACGGTATCGGGGTACACCTCCGTGAGCGCCGGAGACTACAGCGTCAAGGTGCTCAAGACCGGGTCCGCCGCGTCGAGCCAGCCCGTCCTGACCGGCAGTGTCTCGGTGCAAGGTGATAAGGCGTACACCGCGGCAGCTCTCAACGCGGGCGGCCAGGCGCAGCTGAAGGTCCTTGATGACCAGCTGACTCCGCCCTCAGGCAAATCCCTGGTGCGGGTGATCCAGGCCTCCGACAAGCAGAACGCGGTCAAGTTCCACTGCAGCTGCGCACCGGGTGCGCCGGGGGACATCACGACCAAGGCCTCCCCCGGTTCGGTCAGTTCCTACGCGACCATCCCGGCTGGCACCTGGACGATGTCCGCGACCGGGCCCAGCGCGAAGACGAGCCTGCCCGTCACGCTCACCGGGAACACCGTCCACACCGAGGTCGTCCTCGACGGGTCCAACGGCCTGCAGATCCTCAACCTGACCGACGCCGCCGCAGCCGGCCAGCCGCCCGCGGGCGGCGCGGGCACGGGATTCGGCGGCACCGCGCCGCACGGCCCCGGGTCACCGCTGCCATGGATCGCGGTCATCGGCGGCGGCCTGCTGCTCATCCTGACGGGCGGCATCTGGCGGCGCAGCCGGCTCCGCCGTCCAGCCGCCTAGGCGTACAGCCCGTACTCGGCTGCAGGCCGCCCGCGATCGTTTTCGCGGGCGGCCTGCGGCTATTTCCGCGGCTTTTCTGGCGGGGGCATCGTATAGCTTCGGCCAAACGTCACCACCGCGTAACGGACCGCTGCGGCTACGCTTGATAGCTGTGAACAAGCAGGAACGCACCTATACGATCCTCCGGGACCGGATTCACAGCGGCAGCTTCGCCCCGATGGAACGGCTCAACATCGACGCGCTGGCCCGTGAGCTAGGTGTGAGCCCGATCCCGGTCCGCGAGGCGCTGCGCCGCCTGGAGGCCGAGGGCTGGGTGCGCTTCACCCCCAACGTCGGAGCGGTCGTCGCGCCGGTGGACTCCACGTTCTGGGAGCAGGCCATGGTCGCCCTGGCGGTCCTCGAGGGCGCCGCCAGCGCCGAGGCCCAGCAGCACGTGCGCCGGTCCGACCTGACCCGGCTGCGCAAGATCACGGCGGGGATGGAAGAAGCCGTCGGCCGTGCCGATCCGGTTCGGTTCGGCAAGCTCAACCGGCTGCTGCACGCGGCCATCGCATCCCGGTGCCCCAACACCTACCTGACCGAGCTGATCGAGCAGACGAACACCCGTCTCGACCGGGTGCGCTCGACCATGTTCGCCTACCTGCCGCACCGTTCCGAGCAGGCCCTCAGCGAGCACCTCCGCCTGATCGAGCTGCTCGAGTCCGGCACCAGGGAGGAGGTCGAGACTTACGCCCGCTGGCACAAGCTGCAGACCGTCGAGGCCTACCGGGCGATCCACCAGGCCGGCGAGGTAGCCGCGGCCCGTTGACTACTCCCTGACCTGGTGGGCGGGGATTCCAGTCCTCGCGGACCGGGGTTCCTGTTTCACAGCGCGACTGCACCCGGAAGGTTCCGGGTGTCTGACATCAGCTCCGCAGGCATGGCTGGGGTTATCCCCGGCTACGGCAAGACCTGCCGCCAGGATGTTCTTCGCGGCATTGACATCCCGGTCATGCCGGGTACCGCAGGACGGGCACTGCCACATCCGGACCTTCAAGCCCAGCTCGGCCAGGACATGCCCGCACGCCGAGCACATCTTCGAGCTGGGGAACCACCGGTCGATCACGACCACCCGCCGCCCGCACCGGGCCGCCTTATACTCCAGCATGCGCCGGAAGGTCCCCCACCCGCAATCCGAGATCGCCCTGGCCACCGCACGGTTGCGGACCATGTTCTTTACCGCGAGGTCCTCGAGGCTGATCAGGTCGTGGTCGCGGATCAGGCGGGTGGAGGTCTTGTGGAGGAAGTCGGTGCGGGCGGCGCGGACCTTGCGGTGGGCCCGCGCGACCTTCGCTTTTACTTTGCCGCGGTTGGCGCTGCCCTGCTGGCAGCGGGCGAGCCGCCGTTGGTAGCGGGCCAGGTTTCGGGCCCGCCTTTCCAAGTGCCGCGGGTTGGGGATTCGCTGCTCGTCGCTGGTCACCGCGAAGTCTTTGACCCCCAGGTCTACCCCCACGGCCCGGCCGGTGGCGGGCAGCGGCTTGGGTGTGGGGACCTCGACGGCGAACGCCACGTACCAGCGGCCGCACGGGTCCCGGGATACCGTCACCGTGGTCGGGTTGATCGTGGCGGGGTCGATGCCGGGCCAGGACCAGGTGAACGCCACCGGCGTCCCCATCTTCGCGAGGAACAGGCGGCCGTCACGCCACCGGAACCCGGACCGGGTGTACTCCGCGCACTGCCGGCCGTTGCGGGATTTGAACCGCGGGTACCGGGCCCGTTTCGCGAAGAACGCGGCATAGGCGGTCTGCTGGTGGCGGATCGCCTGCTGCAACGGCACGCAGGACACCTCGTTCAGCCACGCCAGGTCGGTGTCGGCTTTCAGGGTAGTCAGGTAGGCGCTGGCCTGGGCGTAGGTCGTCCCGGTCCGGTCGGCCTGGTATCGCTGCTGCCGCCAGGCCAGGGTCTGATTCCAGACCACGCGGACGCAGCCGAACGTGCGGTTCAGCACGCTGGCCTGTTCCCGGTCGGGGTAGGCCCGGCACTTGTACGCCATCCTCACGACCAGAAACTGTATTCGATCAAATCCGAGTCTGTAGGCGTGACACGCCGAAAGAAGGTGCGGCGTTGTTCCCAGCCTGAGACCGGAGTTTCCGCGCAGCAAACGATGATTTCGCCGTTGGCCGTTGGTCTGGAAGGGTGAGCTTTTTCAGGCGGGACGGCCAGGCGAAGGGACCATGATGGGGACGCGGACGCTGCTGACGGGACGAGGCCTGGTCGAGTCACCGCGGTGGCACGGTGACCGGCTGTACTTCTCTGACTGGTCCGCAGGCGAGGTGCTCGCTGTCGACCTCGAGGGGCACAGCGAGGTAGTCGCCCGGGTGAAGTCCCTTCCGCTGTGCACCGACTGGCTGCCGGACGGGCGCATGCTGATCGTCTCGTCCGCGGACGGACGGCTGCTGCGGCTTGAGCCCGACGGGTCGCTGTCCACGTACGCGGACCTGGGGCGGCCGGGCTGGAATGACATCGTGATCGACGGGCGCGGTCATGCCTACCTGAACGGGGCCGGCTTCAACCCGGTGGCCGGGGAGGCGTTCGCGCCCGGGGCAGTTTCCCTGGTCACGGCGGACGGCAAGGTACGGCAGGTGGCCGACGACATCGCGTTCCCCAACGGGATGGCGGTGACCGCCGATAATTTCACCTTGATCGTCGCGGACTCCTACGGGCATCAGCTGGTGGGCTTCGACATCGACGCGGACGGCGGGCTGTCCGGCCGGCGGGTCTGGGCCGCTCTCGGTGACGGCGTCCCGGACGGCATCGCCGTCGACGCGCAGAACGCCGTCTGGTACGCCGACGTGCCCGGTAAGAAGTGCGTGCGGGTCGCTGAGGGCGGCGAGGTGCGGCAGACGGTCGAGCTGGACCGCGGCG
Organism: Streptosporangiaceae bacterium; assembly: GCA_025934635.1. Next base: position 23,377 of record JAICWX010000056.1, read on the forward strand.
GCTTCGCCTGCGCCCTCGGCGGGCCCGGCCGGACGACGCTGTTCATCGTCGGCGCCGAGTGGCGGGGCATGAGCGCAGCCGAGATGGTCGCGCCCGGCAGCGGCCAGGTCCTGGCGGTCGAGGTCGAGGTGCCGGGCGCGGGCTGGCCGTGATGCCAGACCGGGCGGACCGGGACCTCACCGCTGGCCTGGAATCCACGTGCGCCGGCGGCGGGCTGGGTATGGCTATGGCTAGGGTGGAGCGGCCCAGCTAGGAGGCGCCGGTGAGCACGGCGGGTGAGTCCGGCGCTGACGAGGCAGGCGCCCTGGACGGTGTCCGGGTCCTCGACCTGACCGGCGGCGTGGCCGGCCCGGTGGCGGGCATGCTGCTCGCGGACCTGGGCGCGGATGTCGTCAAGGTCTGCCTTCCGGGCGGCGGCCCGTCGGCCGCCGAACCCGGACTGCACATGTGGGACCGCGGCAAGCGGCCGGCCGTGCTGGATCCAGGCCGGCCGGCTGACCTGACGGTGCTCGACCGGCTGGCCGGGGCCGCCGACGTGATCCTGGCCGGCACCACCGGGGACGGCGTCACGTACGACGACCTGCGCCGGCGGGGCCTGGAGCCGGGCCGGCCTGCCTTCTGGGTCGTGCTGCCGCCCTACCTGCTCGGCGAGACCCCGTGGGCCGGCGACCGCGAGTCGGCCGGCCTGCTGTTCGCCTGGCTCGGGCACGGCTGGAGCCAGGCCTCCACCGCGGACGTGCCGGTGGACTGCGTCTACCCGCTGGCCCTGCACATGCAGGGCATCTGGGCCGCGACCGTGGCCGTGGCCCTGCTGACCGGCCGGCAGGCGGGACGGCCGCTGGCGCCGCTGGCGGTGGCGGGCGGGGCGCACGGGGCCCAGCTCGTCTCCCCCGGCGGCTTCGCCGCCGCCCGCGACGAGCCGCACCTGCACCGTCCGAACGGTCCCGGCGGTACCCTGCCCAACTACCGCTGCTACCGGTGCGCGGACGGCCGGTGGCTGTTCTTCGGCGCGTTCACCACGGCGTTCATCGAACGCGGGTTCACCGCGCTCGGGGCCCGCAGGCTGCTGGACGACCCGCGTGTCGGCGGCGACCCGGCCGGGGTGCGCCTGCCGGGCAACCTGGTCTGGATCGCCGAGGACCTGCAGCGGGTATTCGCCCGGCGGCCGCGGGAGGAGTGGCTGCGGCGGCTGGAGGAAGCCGACTGCCCGGCCGCCCCGGCCGCCGAGCCGGGAAGCTGGCTCGATCACGAGCAGATCCGCGCGATCGGCCTGCGGCTCGAGGCGCGCAACGACGCGGGCCGGGACGTGGTCATGCCCGGCCCGCTCATCGGGCTGTCGCGGACCCCGGTGCGCGTCCGGTCGGCGGCCGCGACCGATCCGCCCGGGATCAGTAGTCTCCGCGGGCACTGGCCGCCGCGCCCGGCGCCCGTACCTCCCGCACCGGACGTGGCCCAGCCGCCGCCCGCGGGGCAGCCGCCGCCGGGAGCGGCCGGGCTGCCGCTGGCCGGGCTGCGGGTGCTGAACCTGGGGACGATCATCGCCGGGCCGTACGTGGCCACGCTGCTCGGCGAGCTCGGGGCCGAGGTCGTCAAGGTCGAGCGGCCGCCCGGCGGCGACGAGTTCCGGGTGGCTCACGGCGGCCGGGGCGGGGCCGGCTTCGCGGTGTACAACCGGGATCAGCGCAGCGTCCTGCTCGACCTGACCGGCGAGCCGGACCGGGACGTCTTCCGGCGGCTGGCCGGGGACGCGGACGTGGTAGTCGACAACTACCGGGCGGGCGTGGCCCGGCGCCTCGGCATCGATCACGACCGGCTCGCCGCGGTCAACCCCATGATCACGAGCGTCTCGATCAGCGCCTTCGGCGAAACCGGGCCGCTCGCTCACCGGCCTGGCTTCGACCCGATCATCCAGGCGATGAGCGGCATCATGCGCGCCCAGGGCGGCCCCGGGGAAGCGGACAGCCCCGTCTTCCTCACCGTCCCGATCAACGACGTGCTGGCCGCCGGCCTGGGCACCCTCGGCGCCTGCGCCGCGCTGTTCGCCCGCCGCAGGCTCGGCCGCGGCCAGCGGGTCAGCATCACGCTCTGCGCGTCGTCGTGCCTGCTGCAGTCCGCGCACCTGGTGCGGTTCGCCGGGGCGCGGCCGGCCGAGCTGGGCGGCCCCGATTTCCCGGGCCCCGGCCCGTTCGACCGGCTGTACCGGGCGGCCGACGGCTGGGTACGGCTCGGCGGCCGTGCGCTCGGCGGCCGTGCGCTCGGCGGCCGTGCGCTCGGCGGCGCCGCCGCGGCCTTCGCCGCGAGCCTGGGCCTGCCGGACGGGCAGGCCGGCGGCGATGCAGCCGCTGTCTCCGCCGCCGGCCCGGCGCTGGCGGTCGCGATCGGGGCGCGGCCGGCCCGGGAGATCGTCCGGCTCGCCGCCGCGGCGGGCCTGCCCGCCGTCCGGGCCCGGCAGGCAGCCGAGCTGGCCGCGGACCGCGATCTCATCCGCCATGGCCTGCTCACGGTGCTCGAGGAGGACCAGGCGGGGGTGGCCCGCGTCGGTCCCGGGCGCTGGCTGGAGATGCCGGGCCTGGTCACCGCCCCGCCCGGCGAGGCGCCCGCGCTGGGCGAGCACGGCGCGGCGATCGTGCGCGAAAACGGCTCCGGACCGGCCCCGCCGGGTCACCCCGCCGATCAGTAGCAGCGGATCCGGTTCCGTCCGCGGCCCCCAGGTCAGGCCGGCTGGTCAGTGACGGGCCGGAGCATCGGCCGTGTCGTTGTGGTCGACGATCGGGAGGTCGGACAGGAAGCGCTGGGCGCGGCGGCCCGCGCCGATGCTGAGGCCGGCCGCGACCAGGACCGCCAGGAGGATGGGAGTCATCCGTCGCATACTCATCGAGACACCTTTCACGCCGTCCGTCGGGGGACGTATCCACTGTCGACCGCCGTGTTGACGTGCCGCTGAAGCGCCGCTGAAGCGACAGCGGCGTCACGGGTACCAGAGCGTGGCCAGCGCAGAAAAGTACAGGCAACTGCCGGGAATCAGGCCGGGCTAACGGACGGACGGCGTCGTCTCGATCTTGGGGGCGCGGGTGATGCCCTTGTCCTTCAGGTCGGCGGCGATCATGTCGCGCAGGATGGCCTTCTTGATCTTGGTGCCGGACATGGGCCACTCGGCGATGAAGCGGACGTAGCGCGGCACCCGGAAGGTGGCGATCTTCCCGACGCAGAAGGCGATGATCTCTTCCTCGGTGGCGGTGGCGCCGGGCTTGAGCTGGATGAAGGCGGCGGGCACCTCGACGTAGTAGTCGTCGGGGGCGGAGACGACCTGGACGATGCCGATCGCGGGGTGGCGGAGCAGGTAGCTCTCCACCTCGGCGGCCGACACGTTCTCGCCGCCGACCTTGAGCATGTCCTTGAGCCGGCTGACGAACGTGACGCGCCCGTCCGGGTCCATGGTCGCCACGTCCATGGTGTGGAACCAGCCCTCGTCGTCGAAGACCTGGGCCGTCAGCTCGGGGTCGTTCAGGTAGCCGGAGAAGCAGTTCGAGCCGCGGAACAGCAGCTCGCCCTCGGTGCCGGGCGGCAGGTCGGTGCCGGTCACCGGGTCGACGACCCGGCATTCCATCCCGGGCATCGGGTGGCCGCCGGTGGTGACCCGCTGTTCCAGGGTGTCGGTCAGGTAGCTCAGCGACAGGAACGAGGACGCCTCGGTCATGCCGAAGCACGACACCTGGATGGCATCCGGTAGCCGGCCGGCCATGTCGCGCAGCCGCTCGGCGACACCGACGGTCATCACGATCCGGATGCTGGACAGGTCGCGGTCGTTGAAGTCCGGCTGGTTGACGACGGGCAGCCAGATCGTCTCGAACGCGGCCAGCACGATCGTGCAGCGCATCGAGGCGATCTGGTCCAGGGCCAGCTCGGGCCGGTAGAACCCGGTGTGGACCAGGGTCGCGCCGGCGTAGATGGTGGCCACCGAGAAGGCGATGCCGCCGATGTGGAACATGGGCAGCGCGGTCCAGATCCGGTCCTCGGAGGTGAGGAAAAAGCGGGTCTGCTTGGTGCCGTCGGCGAACCGGATCAGGGCCTCGTGGCTGAGCAGCGCGCCCTTCGGCTCGGCCGCGGTCCCCGAGGTGTACATGACGACGGCGGGGTCACGGATCTTGACCAGCTGGCGGCGGCCCAGCAGGTCGCCGTCGGGCAGGCCGGCTCCGGCCGCGGCGAAGTCGGCCTCGGTGGCGAAGCCGGGCGGGGCGCTGTCGCCCAGGACGACGATCTGCCGCAGGTCCGGCGCGTCGTCCAGCGCCAGCGCCATGCGGTCCTGGGTGGCCAGGGCCGGGAACGCCTCGGCCAGCAGGGCCGGGAAGTCGGGCGCCCCGGGGCTGGCCGGGTCGGGCGGGCTGATGAACAGGGCCGGCATCCGGGAGTGCCGGATCAGGTCGGCCAGTTCCAGGCTCTTGTAGCGGGCGTTGACCGGGACGGGATAGAGCCCGGCCTTGGCCGCGCCGAACAGGGCCGCGATGGCGTCGACGCAGTTCGGCAGGAGGATCCCGACGGTCTGCCCCGGCTTGAGCCCGGCGGCCAGCAGCCCGCGGGCGAAGAAGTCGGCGCGCCCGGCCAGGCCGGCGTAGGTGACCTGATGGTCGGGAAACACCAGGGCCAGGTGCTCGCCCAGCTCGGCGGCGCGGAGATCGAGCAGATCCCCGAGCGTCGTGACCTCGATCCGGTGAATCCCTGGTTCGGCGACCATGGCCAGCGCTCCCTTACGTGTTACCGTCCGCCGGGGGCATGACGAGCACTGCCTCGCCCTCGAGGACCCGGCCGCGGCCGGGGATCTCCAGATATACCTGGCACCGGACCCGTTCCTGCCCGTCCACGATCTCACGGCCGGTGACGTCGCCGCCGCCGTCGATCCTGTCTTCGGCCAGCACCAGGCCCAGCAGCCGGGTGCGCAGGCTCGTCAGGCGGGCGCCGGGGAACGCGGCCAGCACCATGTTGGCGGCCAGGGCCATCGTCGAGGGTCCCTGGTTCACCGGGCGATCCGCCACGCCGAGCCGCTGAGCCGCGGCCGCGTCCAGGTGGATGGGGTTGGGGTCGGCCAGCAGCAGGGCCAGGACCTTCATGTGCGCTGGGTCGACCCAGTCGAGCCTCCAGGCCGGGAGCCCGGTCACGACGCGGCCTCCGGACGGGGCACGGCGAAGACGTTGGTCACCGTGGCGGCCAGGTCGCCGGCCTCGAACAGGTCGAAGCGGCAGGTGATCCGGTCGAAGGGGCCGATCCGCCGGGACCGGCGGGACTCGACCGACTCGATCGTGCCGCGGACCTCGTAGTCGGCGTCCTCGGCCAGCGGGCGGTGCAGTTCGATGGCCGACTCGGCCAGCAGCGGGCCGTCGTTGATGTCCGAGCCGAACAGCCCGAACAGGTCCTTCAGCGAGATGCCGATACCGCGGTTGGCCAGCACGAACGCGGCCACCGGGTGGGGCTCGGAGCGAGGCTCGGCGTAGAACGCGTCGTGCAGCAGCCAGTTCTGGTAGGGCTCGAGCCGGACCGAGCCGGACGGGAGCTGATGCCCGGCCAGCTCCATCAGAAGGACCCCATCAGAACGACCTGGGCAGGCCCAGACCCTCGGCGATGGAGTTCCTGGCCATCTCGTTGGTGATCGGGCCGATCCGGAACAGCCGCGAGTCCCGCCAGTAGCGCTGCATGTCGGTCTCGGCCGAGTAGCCCATCCCGCCCAGGATCTGGATGCCCAGGTCGGCCGCCTGGTTGGCCAGCTCGGAGGCGATCACCTTGGCCATGGTGGCCTCGCGCTGGCAGGGCAGGCCGCGCGCCTGCATCCAGGCCGCCTTGGTCACGATCAGGTCGGCCTGCTCCTTCCACATCGCGATGTTGGCGATGTGATGCTGCAGGGCCTGGAACTCGCCGATCTTGTGCCCGAACGCCTCCCGCTCGCCGACGTACTTCAGGGCGTCCTCCAGCACACCGTCCAGAATCCCGGTGCAGAAGGAGGCGAGCATGATCCGTTCGTTATTCAGGGTGGGGAGGAGCATCTTCCAGGCGCGGTCCGGCTCCCCCAGCAGGTTGTCGTCGGCGACGAAGACGTCGTCGAGGAAGACGTCGCACGAGCCGAGGGCGCGCATGCCCAGCTTGGGGATCTCCCGGATCGTCACGCCTTCCGAGGCGGTGGGCAGCATGAACAGGGACACGCCCTGGTACTGCTTCTCCACCTCCTTGGTCGTGCGGACCAGCAGCAGGATGTAGTCGGCGACGTGGGCCATCGAACTCCACGTCTTCTGGCCGTTGAGGACCCAGCCGCCGCCGGCGCGGGTCGCGACCGTGCGCAGCGCGCCCAGCACGTCGGTGCCGCCGCCCGGCTCGGTGAACCCGATGGCCCACTTTTCCCGCCCGGCCGCGATGGCGGGCAGGTGCTGCTGCTTCTGCTCCGGCGTGCCGTAGATGCCCACCGACTTGCCGCCGGCGAACGACGTGATGCCCCACACCCAGGTCAGGCCGGCCAGCGAGCGCGCCAGCTCGCGGGCCAGGATCATCTGGGTCATGATGTCGCCGCCCTGGCCGCCGTACTCCTCGTCGATGCCGATGGCGTGGAAGCCGGCGTCGGCGAGCTTGCGGAACAGCTCGTGCGGGAACGCGTGCTCGTCCTTTTCCAGCTCCCGCGCCCACGACTTGGGCAGCTCCCGGTTGACGAAGTCACGGACGCTCTTGCGGAAGAGCTCCTGCTCCTCGCTGAACCGGAAATCCATCGCGCTCCCGTTTTCAGGCAATCTACCAAACGAACGTTATAATCTCACTCAGCGCTGACCACCGTCAAGGCGCTGACCGGGCAGGACGTTATCGGGCCGGTACGCGGATGATCACACGCACGGCTGAAGGCACAGCATCGCTAGGCCGCTTCTGCGAACCGGCCCGGTGCCATCCTGTGCTCCGGGTCGAACTCGTCCTTGACGGACTGGATCGCAGGCAGCGACGGCACGGGACCCCGCATGTCCGTCAGTTCCCTGACGGGATCGGGCGCGTAGACGACGACTGCCCGCGAAGCGCTGGGCGCTGGCCGGGCCCCGGCCAGCCGGCCGAGCTCGGTCCGGAGCGCCACGACAAACGGCGGGACCGCCGCAGCGGGCGCCTCGGCGGGCACCTTGACCTCGAGGACGCCGGCGGTCGGCGATCCCTCGATCGCGGTCGTCAGCCCGCTGGCCGCTGCCACGGCTTGCACCGCGGTCAGCGCCCGGGCGAGCTGCTGGGGCGGGAATGAGACGCGCACCAGCGTTCCCGTATCGGCCGGCGGATTCAGGAGCTCGGCCTGAGCCCGCTCCTGGCGGGCCAGCAGGTCCCGCGCGACAGCCGGCGGGAGCCCGCCGTGGTCCGGCGCGTCGAGGTGAATTACCTGAGCCGGGTCGAATGGCGGCGGCGGGGTCTGGCCAGCCAGCACCCACAGCCGGTCAACCCGCTCCTGGAAGTCCTCGCTGTCGTGGTCGACCATCACCATGAGCCGGATCGGCTCGCCCGCCGAGGTCCAGATCAGGTCGATGCCTGACGGAGCCAGCCATGGGTCTGTGGCGACGATCCCCACGATTCGCGCTGTGTCGTCAGGATCCGCGCAATCAATCCGCACGCACGCGCACCCGCGGGGAAGCGGGTGCACGCGGAAGGTGACCTCGGTGATCAGGCCGAGGGTGCCATAGGAGCCGGCGAACAGCCGGGCCAGATCGCGGCCGGCGGCCGTGTCGGCGCTGCGGACGATGGTGCCGTCGGCGCGGACAGCCGTGACGGCGGTTATCCGGTCGCGCGGTGTGCCGTAGCGGTGGCGGAGCATGCCGGCCGCGTTGGCGGCGACGATGCCGCCGATCGTGCCGGCCTGCGCCCGGCTGGGCGCATGGAGCTGCAGGCTCTGGCCGGCGGCCTCGAGCGTTTCCGCGAGGCCGGGCAGTCGCACGCCCGCCTGCACGGTCACCGTGAAGTCGCCGGGGCGGTGCTCGACGATCTGGTCCAGGCGGCGGGTGTCCACGATGAGGTCGCAGCTGTCGGGCGGGTTCCCCCAGTGCTGCAGGCGGTCGGCGCCGCGGGGCACGACGGTCAGGCCGAGCCCGGCCGCCGCCCGCAGCAGGGCCGCGGCCTCATCGGTCGAGGCGGGCGCGGCGACGTACCGGGCCCGGCGCCCGCAGATGGCGTCCGCCGGACCCGCCACCGCGGTATCCGCGCAGGCAGTGGAGAGCTCAGGCAGGACCGGCATTCTCGTGCTCCAGACCGTGAGGAAACCGACCTTCTCCCGCATTCTACGCAGTCAGCACAATCCCCGAGGTAGCCGTCCAGCCACGCTCCGGCGGAGGTTGACCCTGACACTGTGTCAGGGAGTACAACGGACGCATCATGTTCAGCATCGGGGAGTTCGCACGTCATGGCCGGGTGTCGGTCCGGATGCTCCGGCACTATGACGCGATCGGCCTGCTGCGCCCGGCCACGGTGGACCCGGCCAGCGGATACCGCTTCTATCAGGCCGGCCAGCTCGCCGACCTGAACCGGCTCGTCGCGCTGAAGGATCTCGGCTTCACCCTCCAGCAGGTGCAGGCGATCCTGGCCGAGCAGGTGAGCGTGGCCGAGCTGCGCGGGATGCTCAGGCTGCGCCGGGCCGAGATCCACGCTCAGATCGAGGCCGAGACGGCCCGGCTGGCCCGGGTCGAGGCGCGGCTGCTGACCATCGAGGACGAGGCCCGCGTGCCGGTCGACGGCATCGTCATCAAGCGCCTCGCGCCGGTCCGGGTCGGTGAGCTGACCGGCACGGCCGCGAGCTTCGAGCCGGAGGACATCACGCCGGTCATCCAGCCGCTGTACGGCAGCCTGTGGCCGCTGCTGGCCGGGGCCGGGGTCTGCGCGGCGGGCCCGGCCATCGCGTACTACGAGGACGCCCCGGCGGGCGACGGCGCCGTCGTCGTCCACGCCGCCGTGCCGGTCGTCGCCGAGCCTGGCGGCGATCACGGTTTCAGCGTCGTGGACCTGGCCGAAGTGGGCCAGGCGGCGGCCATCATCCATCACGGGTCCATGAACGACGTGCTGTCCACCGGCCAGGCCCTGGCGCGCTGGATCGACGCCAGCGGGTACCGGGCGGCGGGCTACGTCCGCGAGGTCACCCTGCACTGGTCAGAAGACCCTGACCAGTGGGTCACCGAACTGCAGCAGCCCATCGAGATAACCGGAGGTTAACCAGATGTCAGCAGCACCCGAGATCGTGACCCGCGCCGAGCAGCCCTACGTGGCGATCAGGGGACGGGTGAGCATGGCCGAGCTCGGCCCGTTCGCCGTCCGCACCGGCGAGGTGTTCGCCTGGCTGGGGACACGCGGCCTGGCGCCCGCGGGAGCGCCGATCCTCAAGTACAACGTGATCGACATGGCCCGCCAGCTCGAGGTGGAAGCGGGCGTGCCGGTCGCCGCGGCCGTGGACGGCGACGGCGAGATCGTCTCCGGCGTCCTGCCCGCCGGGCGCTACGCGACGCTCACGCACGTGGGTCATCCCAGCGAGCTCGCGGGAGCCACCGGGGCGCTGCTGGACTGGGCGGCCGGCCAGGGCCTGACCTGGGACATGTCGCGGGACGGCGACGTGGAGCGGTGGGGCAGCCGGCTGGAGTTCTACCTGACCGACCCCGCCGAGGAACCGGACATGAGCAAGTGGGAGACCCAGCTCGCGTTCCGGCTGGCCGACCTCAGCTCGCCGCGGTAGCGGCATCGATGGAGCATCAATGCCGCAATCGCGACCTTGATGGAGCATCGATGTCGCTGGCCGGGCGCGGATCGGGGCCGGGACGGTGACGGGTGTGATCCGTGGTACGAATGTGGCAGCTGAGGCTAGGGGGACGGCGGCTTGGGCCGCGTACTGGGCGGGTGGCCGGGTTTCAGAGGATGCCTAGGTCGGGGCCGCCGCCGTCGACGACTACGCGCTGGCCGGTGACGTAGCCGGAGTCGGCGGAGACCAGGAAGGCGACGACCCCGGCGACGTCCTCGGGCAGGCAGACCCGGCCGAACGGGAAATGCTCGTCCAGATCGTGCAGGGCGCGGCCGTCCACCGCGCGGACCAGGCGCTCCCCCATGTCGGTGGCCACCAGGCCGGGCGCGACGATGTTGACCCGGATGCCATTCGACCGCTCCTCCCGCGCGAGCGTGCGGGCGGCCGCTTCCATCGCGGCCTTGGCCATCGTGTAAGGCGCGGAGTTGGGCGGCGTGTGGCCGGTGATCGCGCTGGAGACCATGACGATGTCCGCGCGGGGCCGGGCCCGCATGGCCGGCAGCAGCGAGCGGATCAGGGCGAGCGGGCCGAGGGCGTGCACGGTCATCAGGCGCAGGTACTCGTCCGGCTCGGTGTCGGCGACTGTCCGTCCCCGGCTGGCGATGCCGGCGTTGCTGACCACGATGTCGACCTCGCCCAGGCCGGCCCGGATCGCCTCGGTCATCGCGGCCACGGCCTGGTCGTCGCCGATGGCGGCCTGGCAGGCGGCGGCCCGGCCGCCGGCCGCCTCGATCGCGGCGACCACCGCGCGGGCAGCCCCCTCATCGCGGCGGTAGTTGACGGCCACGGCGGCGCCGTCGGCGGCCAGCCGCAGGGCGATGGCGCGGCCGACGCCGCGGGACCCGCCGGTGACCAGGGCGACCCGGCCGTCCAGCCCGCTCACGCGGTCCTGGCCCGGTTGCGGGCCGGCCGGGCCGCCGCGCCGGACGCGGCGGGCTTGACCGGGGTCTTGATGACGGGCGGGGGCTGCAGCCGGGCGAGCGCCTCGGGGGTGGCGATGCCGCGCAGGGCCAGGTCGGCGAACTGCTCGCCGATCTCGCGGGCGGTGAACTCGCCGCCCGGGCGGAACCAGCGGTAGACCCAGTTGACCGAGCCGAGGATGCTGAGGGCGGCCAGCTTGGAGTTCACCTCCGCGCGGATCACCCCGGCCTGCTGGCCGGTCTCGATCAGGGCGACGAACACGCGCCGGTAGGCGTGCTCGTCACCGATGATCTCGGCCTGCCGCTCGGGGGACAGCGCCTGGAGCTCGTGCAGGAACACGGCGGTCTTGGTCATGTTCCGGCACTCGTGGTCGATGTGGCCGATGATGACGCTGCGCAGCCGCTCCAGGGCGTCGCCTTCCCCCGCGGCCAGCGACTCGATGTTGGCCAGGCCCTCCTCGTGGACGGTCTTGATCACGTCGTAGAGCAGGTCTTCCTTGGACTGGATGTAGTAGTACAGGCTGCCCTTGAGCATCCCCAGCCGGTCCGCGATGTCCTGCAGCGAGGCCGCGTCGTAGCCCTTGGCGTAGAACACGTCGGTGGCGACCTCGATCAGCTCGGACCAGCGCTCCTCGCGGGGCTTGCGCTCGCCGCCGCCCCGCCGCTGCGCCCGCCCTGGTGGTTGCCGCATGGGCCCGTTCCTTCCGTTCGTCTTCTCCGCGGTCAAAGCTGCGTCTCCGGGGTGTGCACGACGATGCCGGCGAGCGCGGCCGACGCGACGAGCTGGCAGGACAGCCGGCTGCCGGGCCGGCGCTCGCAGGCCGTGGTGTCCAGCATGGCGTCCTCATCCTCGCTGCGCGGGGCCAGCCGGCCGAGGAACTCCGGCTCGACGTAGACGTGGCAGGTGGCGCACATCATCTGGCCTCCGCATTCGCCGACGATGCCGTCGAGCTGGCGGGCGGCCGCGGCGGCCATGAGGCTGGTCCCGTCGGGCACGTCCAGCGTCCGGCGCTCGCCGTCGTCCCGGACATAGGTCACCTTAGCCATGGCCGACCGTCAATCCGGCCACGGAGCGGGACGCGATGTTCGGCCGCCAGGTCACCTCGCCGGTGACGCGGAGTCCGGCGAGCCGGCCGAGGACCTTCGGCAGGGCGACCCGGGCCTCGATGCGGGCCAGCTGCGCGCCCAGGCAGGCGTGGATCCCGCGGCCGAAGCCGACGTGCAGCGGCTGGGTCGGGCGGGTGATGTCGAAGCGGTCCGGGTCGGTGAACGTGCCGCCGTCGCGGTTGGCCGACTGCTGGACCAGGAAGATCCGGTCGCCCGCCTTGACCGGCCGGCCGTCACGTTCGTGGTCCTGCACCACCCAGCGGATGATGATCTTGATCGGGCCCTCGAACCGCAGGACCTCCTCGACCGCCCGGTTGACCATGGACGGATCCGCGCGCAGCCGGGCCAGCTCGGCGGGGTGCCGGTCCAGCGCGACGAGCGCGTTGCACAGCAGGTTGGTGGTCGTCTCGTGCCCGGCGAACAGGATCAGCGAGCACAGCGCCATCAGCTCGGCGTCGTCGAGGTGGTCGCCGTCCTCGGCCACCCCGCTCAGCAGCAGGCTGATCATGTCCTCGCCCGGCTCGCGGCGGCGCCGTTCGATCAGGTGGGCCAGGTACTCCTGGAGCTCACGGACCCCGGCCAGGGCGCGGGCGTACCGGCTGGCCCGGTCCTCGCCGCCGGCGCTGAACGCGACCAGGGCGAGCTCGTCGGACCAGTGCTGGAACTTGCCGCGGTCCTGCTGCGGCGCGCCCATCATCCGGGCGATGACCGCCGCGGGCAGCGGGTAGGCGATGTCGTTGAGGAAGTCATCGCCGCCGGACGCGATGAAGTCGTCGAGCAGCCCGTCGACCAGCTCGCCGATCCAGCTGCCCATCGCGTTGACCCGCTGCTGCCGGAACGCGTGGTTGGCGAGCTTGCGCAGCCGGGTGTGGGCGGGCGGGTCGGTGACCACCATCCAGTGGCCGATGGTATCCAGCATCGGCCCGTACTCGGCCCGCCGCTGCTCGGGCAGCACGCCGAGCAGCGGGCGGACCCGGTCCGAGGAAAGCCGGGGGTCGGCGTAGGCGGCCACCACGTCGTCGTAGCGGGTCAGCAGCCAGGCCTTGTTGGCCTCGGCCCAGTGCACGGGGTCGCTGGCGCGCAGCCCGGCGAAGTAGGCGTAGGGGTCCTCGGTGAGCTGCGGGGAGAGCAGGTCCTGGTCGGCGACGGCGCTCGTCACAGTTCTCCTTCCTCGGCCAGCAGGGGAGCTAGCTCATGCACGGCAAGTTCGGTGTGCCGGTCCACCAGGCCGTCATCGAGGCCGCCGATGTCGGCGAAGCAGAACACGTCGGTGACCGGCAGCCCGGCGCACAGCCCGGTGATGGAGGCCGCGGCGGCGGCCGGGGTGCAGACCTGCAGCCGGGGGAAGGCCGATTCCCGGCCCGCGGCGCCGCCGGCGTCTTCGTAGCTGGCCCGGTTGCGGCGCCCGTTCTCCCGGACCGCGGCCCGGGCCCGGTCCGGGTCATCGGCCAGGAACACGTTGACCAGGCCGCCCACCCGCGGCCGGGCGGGCGGGTCGGCCTCGGCCAGGCTGGCCAGGTAGGGCGTCATCAGGTCGGGGTCGATCCAGAGCAGCCCGGCGCCGGTGCGCCCGGCCAGCCGGGCGCCGCGCGGGCCGCGGGCCCCGACCCAGACCGGCAGCGGCCGCTGCACCGGGGCGGGCGTCACCCGGCCGCTGTCCCACAGCTCAGGCAGGAGGCGAACGGCTTCCTCGAGCGCCTCGTACCGGCGCGCGTAATCCGCGCCGAACGCGGGGAACTCCGAAGCCCGCCAGCCGGCGCCGAGCCCGAGCTCGAGCCGCCCGCCGCTGATGAT
>JAICWX010000589.1 GCA_025934635.1 Streptosporangiaceae bacterium
TCACCGTGCACGAGGCCGAGATCCTCGGCATCGTCGGCGAGAGCGGCTGCGGGAAGACGGTGACCTGCCGCACGATCATGGGCCTGATGCCGGCCGCCAGCCTGCACGCCAGCGGGGAGGTCGTCTATCACCCGCACGGGGAGCGGAGCATATTGAATGCCCCGCCGTCTGAGCTGCGGGCCCTGCGGGGCGCGCAGCTGGCGATGATCTTCCAGGACCCGATGACCGCGCTGAACCCAGTCCGCAGCATCGGCGACCAGCTGCTGGAGGCGGTCAGGGCGCACGCCTCCCGATCCCGCCCCGAGGCCCGCGAACGGGCCATCAGCCTGCTCGAACGAGTCGGCATCCCGGCGCCCGCCCGGCGCATGCGCGACTACCCGTTCCAGTTCAGCGGCGGGATGCTGCAGCGGGTCCTGATCGCGATCGCGCTGGCCTCCTCGCCCCGGCTGCTGCTGGCCGACGAGCCCACCACGTCACTGGACGTGATCATCCAGGACCAGATCCTCAGCCTGCTGCTTGAACTGCAGGAAGACACCGGGATGAGCATGATCCTGGTCAGCCACGACCTGGCGGTGATCACCGAGGTCTGCGACCGGATCGTGGTGATGTACGCGGGCCAGGTGGTCGAGGAAGGCGCCACGGCCGACATCATCACCGGGCCCCGGCACCCCTATACGCGGGCGCTGCTTGACGCCCTTCCGCGGGAGGGCCAGCGCGGGCCGCTGCGCAGCATCGGCGGATCGCCGCCGAGCCTGATCGACGTGCCCGAGGGCTGCCGGTTCGCGCCCCGCTGCCGGTACGCGGTGGCCAAGTGCCGGTCCTGGGACACCGAACTCCTCCCGGCGGGCCAGGACCGGCACGCCGCCCGCTGCTGGCGCCAGGAGGAAATAGAGCACGAGACCGGGGGGACGCAGGCATGACCGCGGGAAACCAGCTCGGCATCGGCGTCGTGGGCGCGGGCCGGTGGGCCGGCCTGGCCCACCTGCCCGGCTGGGCCCGGGACGAGCGCTGCCGGATCGTCGGAGTCTGCGATCGCGAGCCGGACCGGGCCGCTGCCGCGGCGGACCAGTACGGCGCCGCCGTGGTCAGCACCGACTACCGCGTCCTGCTCGACCGCGACGACATCGACATCATCGACGTGGTCACCCGCGACAGCGAGCACCTCGCCGTCAACCTGGCCGCGATGCAGGCGGGCAAGCACGTGCTCAGCGAGAAGCCGGTCGCGCACGACCACCACGACGTCCGGCGGATCGCCGCGCTGGCCCGGGCCAGCGGACTGAAGACCAAGGTCGGCTTCACGTTCCGGTACAGCCCGGCCGTCCGGTACCTGAAGGACATGCTCACCCGCGGCGACCTCGGCGTCCCGTACATCTACAACGCCTACGAGCAGAACTCGCAGTGGCTCAGCCCGCAGTCCCCGCTGCGCAGTGCCCCTCCGAGCAGGGCCGAACGGGTCAGCAGCGGCCGGATCCAGGTGGCCTCGCTCGAGGGCTACGGGGCGCCGGTCATCGACATCGGGCACTGGTTCATGGAGTCGGACCTGACCGCGGTGGTGGGGATCCTGCGTAATTTCGTTCCGGAGCGGATGATCGCGGCGACCGGCGCGATGGCCCGTACCAACATCGACGACGGCGATATCTTCATCGGCGAGTTCGCCAGCGGCGCGATCTGCTCGGTGCAGAGCAGCTTCGTCACGGTGGGGAACTACCCGGGTATCGAGGTGCGGGTGTACGGCAGCGAGGGGGCGGCGATCGCGCGGCTTGTCGAGGAGTCCGGCATCTGCGAGATCCTGAAGATGGCCAGGCCGGACGACGTCGAGTTCCGTGAGGTCGAGGTGCCGGCCCGGTACTATCCGCCCGGTGGCAGCCCGCGCGAGTCCTGGCGGACGCTGTACTACGCCAACCTCACCGCGAACTTCGCCAGCGAGGTGCTCGGCGAGATCGACGGCAACGGGGGGAACTTCGACGACGGCCTGCGGGTCCAGGAGGTCATCAACGCGGTGGAGATCTCACACCACGAACGCCGCTGGGTCAGCCTGCCCCTGGACGGAGAAGACGGGGCCGGAGCGGGCGGGTTCGCGCGATGACCGGTCCGGCCCAGGTGCGCTGGGGCATCATCGGCACCGCGAACATCGCCCGGGCGGTGTTCCTGCCCGGGCTGCGGCAGGCCGGCGGCGACGCGGCCGCGGTGGCCGGCCGGGAGGCCGGCCGGGCCGGGCAGTTCGCCCGCGACAACGGGATCGGCCGCGGCGTGGCGGGCTACCAGGCCTTGATCGAGGACCCGGACATCGACGCGCTGTACATCCCGCTGCCCAACTCGCTGCACGCGGAGTGGACCATCCGCGCGCTGGAGGCGGGCAAGCCCGTGCTGTGCGAGAAACCGCTGTGCGGCACGCTGCCGCACACCGAGCGCGTGCTCGCGTCGGCCCGCCAGACCGGGACCTTGCTGTGGGAGGCGTTCGCGTTCCCGTTCCACGCGCAGCTGGCCCAGCTGAGGCGGCTCATCGCCGACGGCGCGATCGGCGACCTGATGGAGATCAAATCAAACTTCCACTTCTCCGTGACCCGGCCGGACAACATCCGCCTGGCCCGCGAGCTCGAGGGCGGCGCGCTCCTCGACGTTGGCTGCTATCCCGTCCGGCTGGCCGCCGAGCTGTTCGGCACCGCTCACGAGTCGGCCTGGGCGACCGCCAGCCGGGGCGGCCAGGGCGTGGACGTCGACACCTGGGGTGTGCTCGGCTACCCGGCGGGGCGCCGGCTGCTGCTGTCGTGCGGCTTCGGCCGCAGCTACGACGCGTTCACCACGCTGGAGGGCACCGCCGGGCAGATCCACGTGACCAACCCGTTCCACCCCGGTCCGGGCGACAGCTACGTGGTCAAGGCGGGGCGCGACGAGCCGCGCCGCTACCCGGCCGCGCCGCAGGAGCTGTCGTTCACCGCCCTGACCCGGCACATCAACGGCGTGCTGCGCGATGAGGAAGAGCCCCGGCTGCTCGCGGTCGACACCACGCTGCCCGTCGCCCAGGGGCTGCACGACCTGGCCGAGGCGATGCGTTCCTGAACGAGGAATGCCCTCCGGAAGGCTTGCGTTGACGCGCTGGTGAAGAAGATTGGCTTCCTGTCGTTCGGGCACTGGTCGTCGTCACCCGGCTCCCGTACCCGGTCGGCGTCAGACGCCTTGCTCCAGTCGATCGACCTGGCGGTCGCCGCCGAGGAGCTTGGCGCCGACGGCGCGTATTTCCGCGTGCA
>JAICWX010000604.1 GCA_025934635.1 Streptosporangiaceae bacterium
GTGATCGGCGACCTGCCAGCCGAGAACAACGCGGGCGAACAAATCCATCACGAAAGCGGTGTAAACCCAGCCGGAAAACGTCTGGACATAGGTGATGTCTGCGACCCAGCGGCGGTTCGGCGCCGCCGCGTCGAAGCACCGATCCAGCAGGTCAGACGGCCGGTCCGCGGGATCACCGGGCAACGTCGCCGGCGGTCTCTTCCGTCCCGGGCTCGCGCCGCGGATCCCCAGCTCGCGCATCAGCCGCTCGACCGTACATCGCGCCACCTGTCGGCGATCATGTTATTGAGCAGGGGTGTTGCTCACGTAATTGACCAGGGCCTGGTCGTGTTCCTGTTCTACTGGGTGGTCTGCTTGGTTGTCGTGGTGACACGCTGGCCGGGCCGTTTGTTGGGCCGGTAGCTTGGCCCGTTCATGAAGACCTGGTGGCTGTTGTTGATGACCCGGTCGAGCAGGGATTCGGCGACGACGGGGTTGGGGAACAGCGGGTACCAGTCCTGCGGCGCGCGGTTCGAGGTCAGCAGCAGGGACGCGCCGGCCCGTTCGCTGATGAGCTCGTAAAGGTCGTCGGCCTGGGCGGCGGTGAGCTCGCGCATTGCGAAGTCGTCGAGGATCAGGACGGCGGGGCGGGCGAGTTCGGCGAGGCGCTTGTGCCAGGTGTGGTCAGCGCGGCCGCCGGCCAGGTGGGCCAGGGCGCGGCTGGTTTTCAGGAACCGGACCTCGGCGCCGTGGCGGATGGCGAGGTGGCCAAGGGCCTGGGCGACGTGGCTCTTGCCCACGCCGACCGGGCCGTAGAGGATCACGGACTCCCCGGCGTGCAGCCACCTGAGGGCGGCGAGGTCGCGGATCTGGGCCGCGGGCAGTTTCGGGGAGGCGGAGAAGTCGAATCCCTCGAGGGTGACCTGCTCCTCGAACCGGGCCCTGCGGATCCGGCGGGTCATCGAGGTGGCCTGGCGGCGGGTTATCTCGTCTTCGCACAGGACCTGGAGGAACTCGATATGGCCGAGTTCCCCGGCGCGGGCCTGGGCGAGGCGGGCCTCGATGGTGTCGAGCATCCCGGACAGCTTCAGCGTGCGGAGCGCCTTGTCCAGGGCAGTGGCTTCGATCGTGGCGGTCATGATGACGCCGCCTCCCGTCTCGTGGCGGTCAGGGTCGCGGTGATCGCCGTGGTCGCGGTGAGGGAGGTCATGACGCCGCCCCGGCGCCGGGAACAGCGGGGCGCAGCGGGACCACGTTCCCGCGGGCGGGCCCGGCGGCGAACAGCGCCTCCTGGCCGTGCAGGAACGCCGGCGCCCCGGCGTCCCCGGCGGGCGCGGTGACCGGGACGGCCTCGGTGCCGGCTGCGAGGATGCCCTTGACGGTCCGGTAGGAGGGGTCGCCGGCGGCAGAGGCTTTCGCGCAGGCGGCCTCGAGCCGGCCGGGCTGGTGCTTGTCCGCCAGGCCGAGCACACCCTGGGCGGAGCGGAGCTGGTAGAGGGCGTTGCCGCCGAGCAGCCCGCCGATCAGCGCTTCGCAGGCAGGGCCGATCTCCGCGGCCCGCAGCCGGCACCAGGCCGGGGTGCGCATCCGGAACGCGATCTTCTCGGGCGGGTAGTCGCCCAGGTCGGTCTGCTTGCCCTGGGCCTTGCGGACGTGGGTCTTGACCAGGTCCCCGCCGGCGAACAGCTGCACCATCGTGGCGGTGGACCGGGCGTCCAGGGTCGCCCCGATGTGCTTCCACGGCACCGAGTACAAGCTCCGGCCGACCTTGACGTGGATGTCCGGGCCGACCTTGCACCGCGACCACTCCGCAAGCGTGAACGGGTCCGCCGGCAGCGCTGCCAGGTGCTGTTTTTCCACCGCGGCGAACACCGCGGCCGGGGCGGCGCCGTCCAGCGGACGGCATGCCCGCCGGCCTGCCACATCAGTGCACCAGCGCACTGCCTCGGCTTGCATCTGCTCCAGGCTGGTGAACTCCCGGCCCCGCCAGAAACTGTCCCGGATATACGGCATCGGCCGCTCTACCTGCGGCTTGTCCCTCGGCTTCCGCGACCGGGCGGGGTCGACCAGGCAGCCGTAATGCGCGGCCAGCTCGCTATAGGACCGGTTGATCCGGGGGTCATACAGGTCCGGGCGGTCCACCCCGGTCTTCAGGTTGTCCGGGACCAGCCGGGCCGGCACCCCGCCGAAGAACTCCATCGCCGCGACATGGCACTCTGTCCAGGCCCGCTGATCCATCTTGATGACCGGCCGGACGAACAAGAACCGGGAACAGCACAGCACCATCGCGAACGCCCAGACCACATGCCGCCGCCCGGACCACGGGTCAGTCCAGCGCCCGAGCTGGCCGTAGTCGATCTGGGCTTCCTGGCCAGGCTCGGCCGGGACCAGCCGCAGCACCCGCACCTGCGACCGGCGCACCTCCTCTGGCAGGTTCGCCGCCAGATACCGCCGCAGCGACGCCACCGACACCGCCAGGCCGCGTTCGTCCCGCAGCCGCTGATGGATCGTCGCCACGGTGACCTCCGCCGCGAGCTGGGCGACGATGTAGTCCCGGTGCGCCTCGATCGCCGGCCAGGTCACCTGCCGCAGCCGCGTGTCGGCCAGTTCCGGGAACCACTCCCGGGCCAGCTCTGCCCACCGCTCCTGGCTCACCGGCGGGCCGCCCGGCACCATCCCCGCCGCCTCCGCCGGCCCCAGGTACTTGCGGACCGTGTTCCGCGACAGCCCCAGGCTGCCCGCGATCTCGTTCTTCGACCGGCCCGCATGCCAGTGCGTGAAGATCTCGCAGATATCGATCACGTCGAACGTCCTCCTTGCCATCGGCTCCCCCCGCCCCCAAGGACGAGGTGAATGATCCTGACTCCCGATGACCAGGTCCACCCCGACACGCACGTCCTGACCATGGTCAATAACGTGATCGGGGTGGTCAATTACGTGATCGCAGCATGCCCCTCACTGCTCAATTTCATGATCGCTGACA
>JAICWX010000004.1 GCA_025934635.1 Streptosporangiaceae bacterium
AAACCCGGGCGCGATCATGGCCATCGTGTGAAACCAGCCCGCGGAAACCCGCGAACCAGCCCCATTGACGAGGTTCGTGCATGATAAAACTGTGCACTGGCTTTTAGCACGCTGTTGAGTTCTCAAGGAGCGGACGCACACCATTGTGGGAACTTTCGTTCCCGCTCCGGGGCGATGTTTGAAACCTTACCAGCTACTCGCACTGACTCGCACACCAGTTCCTGGAATTTCACTGACTTCATGTCCTCCCATTGGGAGGGCCTAGAGAGCAGCGCTATTCCGTTGAAACTGACCTGGTTTGCTTGGCGTCAGCCGCAGCCACGCTGCATGCTATCGCACTCAGTGACCAACGTATCCCGGATCAAACTTAATCCCGGAACGTTGTCGACGTGGCGGCGTTACTGTAGCACGCCTCCGACGTCGGTACCAATCGGCCCGGCCTCGCGACCAGAGCCGTAGCTACTATAGGCCACCGGACGCGCAGCAGTGTCCGGGGGCGCGAACTGAGGTCGGCTCCGCCGGGCCGCAGCACACTCCGGCGGACCCGCGTGGTTCCTCTCGGGCGAGCACCCCGGCACCGGTTTGGTGTGAGCACCCGGATGCGGGACGGCTGCCCGGCGGCCGGACCTGGCACTCCGGCAGGACCGCGCGTGTGCCGCTCAGCTGATGACGAGGAGAAGGTCCCCGCCTTCGACAGGCTGGACCGGGTTGATGGCGAGCCTGGACACCGTGCCGCCAACCGGCGCGGTGATGGCCGCTTCCATCTTCATGGCCTCGATGGTCGCGATCACCTCGCCGGCCGCGACGGGGCTTCCCTCAGTCACCTGGAGCGTCACGGTGCCGACGAACGGGGCGGGCACGTGACCCGGGATCGAGCGGTCTGCCTTCTCGGCGGCCTTTACCGTCGCCTCGATGCTCCGGTCGCGCACGGTGACGGGGCGGATCTGGCCGTTCAGGGTACCGATTACGGTGCGCAGGCCGCGGTCGTCGGGGTCGGAGACGGCCTGGATGCCGAGCAGCAGCCGCACTCCCGGTTCAAGGTCGACGGCGTACTCGGTGCCTTCCTGCAGGCCGTACAGGAACTCGCGGGTAGGCAGGACGGAGACATCGCCGTAGATGTCGCGGTGCTCGGTGAAGTCCTTGGTCGGTCCGGCAAACAGCAGCCGGTTGAGCGCTGCCCGCGGCCGTTCGGCCAGTTCGCGGAGGTCCTCGTCGGCCAGGGGCGCAGGCGGGCGGGCCGGGCGGCGGCCGGCCAGCGCGGCGGTGCGGAACGGCTCGGGCCAGCCTCCCGGGGGGTCGCCGAGCTCGCCGCGGAGGAACCCGATGACCGAGTCGGGCAGGTCGTACTTGCCGGGGTCACTGGCAAAGTCGTCGCTGCTGACACCGGTTCCGACCAGCTGCAGCGCCAGGTCGCCCACGGCCTTCGATGACGGCGTGACCTTGACGAGCCGGCCGAGGAGCTGGTTGGCGGCGGCGTAGGCATCCTCCACGTCCTCGAACCGCTGGCCCAGGCCCAGCGCGATGGCCTGCTGCCGCAGGTTGGACAGCTGGCCGCCGGGAATCTCGTGGCGGTAGACGCGGCCCGTCGGCGAGGGCAGGCCGGACTCGAACGGAGCGTAGAGGCGCCGGACTGCTTCCCAGTAGGGTTCAAGGTCGTTGACGGCCTGCAGGCTCAGGCCAGTGGACCGGTCGGTGTGGTCGGTGGCAGCGACGATCGCCGACAGCGGCGGCTGGCTGGTCGTGCCGGCCATGGAGGCGACCGCGCCGTCGACGGCGTCCGCCCCCGCCTGCCACGCGGCCAGCAAGGTGGCGAGCTGGCCGCCGGCGGTGTCGTGGGTATGCAGGTGGACAGGCAGGTCGAAGCGTTCCCGCAGCGCGGTGACCAGCGTGGCGGCCGCCGGGGGGCGCAGCAGCCCGGCCATGTCCTTGATGGCCAGGACGTGGGCTCCGGCGCTGACGATCTGCTCGGCCAGCCGCAGGTAGTAGTCCAGGGTGTAGAGCCGTTCGCCCGGGTCGGACAGGTCCGCGGTGTAGCAGAGCGCTACCTCGGCGACGGCGGTGCCGGTACTGCGGACGGCTTCGATCGCGGCCCGCATCTGGGTGACGTCGTTGAGGGCGTCGAAGATCCGGAAAATGTCGATGCCGGCCGCGGCGGCCTCCCGGACGAACACCTCGGTCACCGTTTCCGGGTACGGGGTGTAGCCGACGGTGTTGCGGCCGCGCAGCAGCATCTGCAGGCAGATGTTGGGCACCGCCGTGCTGAGCGCGGCCAGCCGTTCCCACGGGTCCTCGTGCAGGTAACGCAGCGCGACGTCGTAGGTGGCGCCGCCCCAGGCCTCCAGCGACAGCAGCTGCGGGACGCTGCGCGCGACATGCCCGGCGACCGCGAGCAGGTCCTGGCTGCGCACCCGGGTGGCCAGCAGCGACTGGTGCGCGTCGCGGAACGTGGTGTCGGTGACGGCCAGCGCCGGCTGGCGGCGCAGCTCCCGGGCGAACTCTTCCGGGCCCAGGGCGCGGAGCCGCTGCCGCGACCCGCCGGGCGGCGGGAGGCCGAGGTCGACCGGGGGGAGCTTCTCGGTGGGGTCGACCAGCCGCGGCGGCTGGCCGTGCGGGCGGTTGACCGTCACGTCGGCCAGGTAGGTAAGCAGCTTGGTGCCCCGGTCGGCGGAGATCCGCGGGGTAAGCAGTCGCGGGTGGTCCTCGATAAACGAGGTGGTGACCCGGCCGGCCCGGAAGTCGGGATCGTCGAGCACTGCGGTCAGGAAGGCGATGTTGGTCGGCACGCCGCGGATGCGGAACTCGGCCAGCGCCCGCCGGGCCCGGCGGATCGCGGCCGACAGGTCCGGCCCGCGGCAGGTGAGCTTGACCAGCAGCGAGTCGTAGTGGGCCTCGATCCCGGCGCCGAGCGCAGTGCCGCCGTCCAGCCGTACGCCCGCGCCGCCAGGCGACCGGTAAGCGGTGATGCGGCCGGTGGCGGGCCGGAAGCCGTTAGCGGGGTCCTCAGTGGTGATGCGGCACTGCAGCGCGGCCCCGCGCACCACGATCGCGTCCTGGGACAGGCCCATGCCGGGCAGCGTCTCGCCGGCGGCGATGCGCAGCTGAGCCTGCACCAGGTCGACGTCGGTGACCTCCTCGGTCACCGTGTGCTCGACCTGGATGCGGGGGTTCATCTCGATGAACACATGGCGCCCGGCCCGGTCGACCAGGAACTCCACCGTGCCCGCGTTGACGTAGCCGATCGCGCGCGCGAACGTCACGGCGTCGGCGCAGATCCGCTGCCGCAGCCCGGGATCCAGGTGCGGTGCGGGAGCGATCTCCACCACCTTCTGATGCCGGCGCTGCACCGAGCAGTCGCGGTCGAACAGGTGGATCACGTTGCCCGCGGCGTCCCCGAGGACCTGCACCTCGATGTGCCGCGCGTCGACGACCGCCTGCTCCAGGTACACGGCGGGGTCACCGAACGCGGCCTCCGCTTCCCGCATCGCGGCCCCCAGCGCCTCCGGCAGCTCGGCGGGGGTGCCGACACGGCGCATCCCGCGTCCCCCTCCCCCGGCCACTGCCTTGACGAATACCGGGAACTCCATGGGCCCGGCCGCCTCGACCAGGACCGCCGGGTCAGCGCTCGGCGCGCTGGAGGCCATCACCGGCAGTCCCGCCGCGCGCGCTGCGGCGATCGCCCGGGCCTTGTTGCCCGCCAGTTCCAGGATGTCCGCGGGCGGCCCGACGAAGGTGATCCCGGCCCGGGCGCAGCCCTCGGCGAGATCGGGGTTCTCCGACAGGAACCCGTATCCCGGGTAGACGGCGTCAGCGCCCGCGGTGCGTGCGGCCGCGAGGATCTCCTCGACCGACAGGTACGCCCGGACCGGGTGGCCGGTCTCGCCGATCTGGAAGCTCTGGTCGGCTTTGAGCCGGTGCAGCGAGTTGCGGTCCTCCCACGGGAAGACCGCGACCGTCTGGGCGCCGAGTTCGACCGCCGCCCGGAAGGCGCGCACCGCGATCTCGCCGCGGTTAGCGACCAGGACCTTTGAGAACATGACACTCCTAGGCGGGACCAGCCGGGCGCTGCCGCAGACAGCCCGCGGCTTAGGTCTTTGTTCCCGGCCCGCGGTGAATCATCCGCTGCCATCACCGGCCCGTGAAGTAGCCGCTCGTTACGGGTGATAGCGCCGTCGGCCCCAGTCAGCGCCGCGGTCAAGCGCCGAGCCGACCGTAAGACCCGGCCTGGCCGGGCAGGTGGCGAAGAAGCGCGGAAGGGAGCCAGCCGCAACGCTGGCAACCAGCCCCGAGACGGGGTGCCGGCGAGATGAGCACCACGCTCACTCATCAGCAACGGATAATCTAAGGTCAACCAAATGAGCGGGGGTGGCGGGCGGCCGTGAACGTACCTTCAGACGGATCGGGGCGGTAGCCGTGACATTGGTGGAGTTGCGGTGAGCATCCCGGCGCTCCCCGCTCCGGAGAAGCTGCCCGCAGCGGGCCTGGCCGACATGACCGAGCTGGCCAGGGCCGCCTGCGCGCGGTACGGCATCGCGCCTGAGGGCCAGCTGCACCGGTACCCGCTGACCGAGAACTGGACCTACCGGGTGGAGGACGGTTCCGGGTCGCCGTCCGTGCTGCGCATCTACCGGCCGGGCGGCCGGTCGCACGAGGAGATCATGTCGGAGCTCGCCTGGATGAGCGCCATCGAGGCGGACTTCAGGACGCTGGTACCCGCCGTCATCCCGACGGCGGCGGGGAGCCAGGTGCTCGAGCTGACCCGGGACGCGCCGCTTGGCCCGTGCTACTGCGTGATGTTCAGCTGCGCTCCCGGGCAGGAGCCGGCCGAGGACATGCTGGCGGCATGGTTTCCCCAGCTCGGTGCCATCACGGCCCGGCTGCACCAGCAGGCCAGGTCGTGGAGCCGGCCTTCGTGGTTCCGCCGCCCCCGCTGGGACCTGAGCACCACGCTGGGCGACCGGCCGCACTGGGGACCATGGCAGTCCAGCGTGGACGACGCCGGGGAGCTTCGCCAGCTCGAGCGCCTGGCTGAGGTGGTCATGGCACGGCTGCGCCGGTTCGGCAGCGGAACCGACCGGTTCGGCCTGGTCCACGCCGACCTGCGCTTGGCGAACCTGCTCGTTGACGGTGACCGCATCACCGTCATCGACTTCGAGGACTGCGGCCTGAGCTGGTACCTGTACGACCTGGCGTGCGCCCTGACCTTCAACGAAGGCCGGCCCGACGTGCGCGAGCTGATCGCGCTCTGGGTCGACGGCTACCGGCAGGTCGAGCCCCTGGCCGCCCGGGACGAAGCGGAGATCGACACGTTTCTCATGCTCAGGCGGCTGATGCTGACGGCATATGCCGGGCTGCGGCATGACACCGAGCTGGCCGCGCAGATGCGGGCGGACGGCTATAACGCCGAGACGTGCGCGATTGCCGAGTCGTACCTGAGTCACTTCGCCTGAAGAGCCGGGTCGTTGGCGACGGCCATGATCTGCGCTAGGGTTTTGGGCATACCATTTCGTGGCCGTACCTGAGGCGAGGCTGATGCGCATGTCCGTACCTCGCGATGCCGAGATCACCATCGTCGGCGGCGGCGCGGTCGGCGCCGCGGCGGCGTACTTCCTGGCCCGCGACGGACGCCGGGACATCCAGCTGCTTGAGGCGCGGGGCGTCTGCGAGGCGACGAGCAGCCAGGCGGCGGGGCTCGTCGGGCAGGCCAGGCCGACCGTCGACCGGGCCCGGCTGACGATGGCGGCGACCCAGGTGTACCGCGACTTCGAGCGCGAGACCGGATACTCGATGGACTACCGCGAGTGCGGTGCCGTTCGGCTGGCCCTGTCCGACGCTTCCGTCGCGGAGCTGCGCCAGATCGCCGCGACGGCCGAGGTCACCGGGCTGCCGGTGGAGTTCCTGAGCGACGCGCGGCTGCGTGAGATCTACCCGGCGCTGGAGCGGACAGAGTCGGTCAAGGCGGCGCTGTGGTCCCCCACCGACGGCTACCTCCAGCCGAACAGCCTGGTCAACGCCTACCTCGGCGCGGCCAGGGACCTAGGGGTCACGGTGTCCGCGCACGCCGCGGTGACCGGCATCGAGGTGCGCGATGGCGCTATCGCGTCGTTCTCGACCGCGGCCGGGACCTTCCGGACGGAGCAGCTCATCATCGCGGCCGGCCCCTGGTCGGGAGCACTGGCGCGGCTGGCCGGTCTTGAACTGCCGGTTGTCCCGGTGCTGCACGAGTACTTCGTCACCGAGCCGGTGCCGGGCTGGCACGCGGACCTGCCCTGCCTGCGGGTGCCCGAGGTGCAGCTGTACGCGCGCGGAGAGAGCAACCGGGTGCTGTGCGGCGGGTTCGAGAACGCCGGCACCAGCATCGATCCCCGCGAGGTGACGGCGACCGCGGCGCTGGCCGCCCGGCCCGACTGGGAGGTGCTCGGGCAGTTCGCGGAGGCGATGAGCGCGTTCGCGCCGGCCGTGGCCGGGGCGGGCGTGGCCGCCACCTTCCAGGGCTGGCCGGCGTTCAGCCCCGACGGGCGGTTCGTCGTCGGGCCGGTGAGCGCCGTCCGGGGCCTGGTCATGGCGGCGGGCTGCAACGCGCACGGCGTGTCCGGGTCGGCGGGCCTGGCCATGCACCTGCTGGAAAGCCTGACCGGTGACCCGTCGCCGTACGTCCGGTCGCTGAGCCCGGACCGGTTCATCCCCCGCGGCTGGTCCTGGGAGGACGCCCGCCGGGAAGCCCAGGCCGTGTACGAGAACTACTACCCGATGCCGGCTGCGTCCTAGATCGGTTCTCCTGCGGTGAGTGCCTGGCTCGCGGGGCGGGTGATACCCGTGGTGCGCCCGGCGCCAGCCCGCCGTATCCCGGACCGCGCAGTTAACGGCATCGATGGAGCATCAATGCCGTGATCGCGGCATGGATGGAGCATCAATGCCGTTGCCGGGAGCCTGGGACGGCCGGGGCGGGTGACGGGAAAGAGCTTGCGGTACAGAAGTGGCAACTGAGGCCGGAAGCCGGGCGCAGGATGCGGGACTGGCCGGCGCCGGCCGGGGCAGCCGGGGCAGGTGTTGGATGGGGCGGCCAGGGCAGGTGTTGGATAGGGCAGCCGGGGCAGGTGTTGGATGCGGCGGGCTAGATGGCGGGGTGCATGGCGGTCAGGCCGCCGTCGACGTTGACCGTGGTGCCGGTGATGTAGGTTGCGCCGGATCCGCACAGGAACGACACCGCGGCGGCCACCTCGGCGGCCTGGCCGACGCGCCGGAGCGGGCTGATCCGGCCGAGCGAGTCCTCGCTCAGGCTGGCGACGTACGGCTCGGTCAGCGGAGTGAGCACCCACCCCGGTGCCACCGTGTTGACCAGGATGCCGAACGGGGCAAGCTCGACCGACATGGATTTGGTCAGCGAGATGATCGCGGCCTTGGACGCGTTGTAGTGGGCGAACTCGGCCTCTGACAGCTGGCCGTTGGTGGAGGCGATGTTGACGATCCGGCCGCCGCCGCCCTGATCGCGCATCGCCCGCCCGGCGGCCACGCCGAGCAGTACCGGGCCGCGGACGTTGATGTCCATCAGCGCGTCCCACGTGTCGGCGGTGAAGTCCAGGAACGGCACCGGGGTATAGACGCCGGCGTTGTTGACCAGGGCGTCGATGCGGCCGAAGCGGTCCAGCACGGCCGGCACCAGCGCGTCGCAGTCCTCGACCGAGCCGACATCGCAGCGCAGCCCCGCTACCTGGTCAGGGTCACCGAGCTTTCCCGCCGCGGCGCTGACCTCACCAGCGTTCCTGGCGCAGATGGCCACCCGGAACCCGTCGGCCAGCAGCCGCTCCGCGCACGCGTAACCGATGCCCTTGCTGCCTCCGGTGACCAGCGCCACCTTGTCCATCGTGCCTCCTTGGCGGCTAGGCGGAGCCAGCCGCGGCGATCACGGACCCCAGCGCGGGGTCCTCGAGCTTGGCCCGGGTCCAGTCCCAGCGCGACGAAGCCTCCTGCCAGTAGTCGAAGCCCTCGGCGGGGGCCTCGGGCAGCAGGGCGCCCATCCCGACGAACAGCAGCGACCAGGTGTACTGGGCCGCGATGCCGAACAGGCGGGCCCGGGCGAACTGCACCGGGTCGTGCGCCCCGAAGTAGGCTTCGCAGGCCGCCGCCAGCTGGTCCGGGTCGTAGTCGCCCTCCATGGCCAGGTCGCCGACGTCGAACATCGGGTCGTTCATCCCGCTGAAGTCGTAGTCGATGATCCGGATCCGGCCGTCGTCCATGATGTTCTTGGCCAGCAGGTCGTTGTTGCTGGGCACCAGGTCCAGCGCGTTCACCTCCAGCGCGGCCTGGATCCGGCGCACGGTCGGCAGCTGGTCACCGATGCCGTCCGGGCAGCGGAGCCCATGCTGCCTGACCAGGCCGAGGTAGTCCTCGAGGAACTTCCAGATCACCATGGTGTTCCGCATCGGCGGGGCGTCGCGGTGCAGGCCGGCGATGGCCCGGCCGATCCGCGGGATGTAGTCGGGCCGGGCCAGGTCCGGCGTGTCCAGCGTCCGGCCGTCGATGTACTCAAGCACGACCGACGGGATCTGGGGCAGGGCCTGGACGACCCGGGCGCCTACCCCGGACTCCCCCGCCGCCGCGGTGTTGGCGATCAGCACGTCGATCGGGATCATCAGCCCGAAGTCGTCCATCTCCTGGGTCAGGAACTTGACCACGTACCGGTCGCCGGGCTCGGCGGTGACGGCGTAGGTGACGTGGGCCAGCCCGCCGTGCAGCTGGCGCCATTCCAGCTGGCGGCCGCGCAGCACGCCGGCCGCCGCGGCGACCTGGTCCATCCGGCCGGCGAACCGCCCGGTGACGGTGTCAGAGGTCATGCTCAGGGCTCCGGGTCGTAGGCGTCGATAGCCAGCGGATGATTGTGGATCCGCCGGTACCGGAAAGCGTAGAAGATCACTCCGATCAGCAGCGGCACGCCGATGATGAGCCAGGCCATCGGGATGTCGCGCAGGAAGTTGCCGCCGTCGGTGCCGGAGATCTGGTTGTAGGTCGGGTTGGTCGCCGGGCGGGGCCACAGCAGGTCCAGCGCCGTAGCGCCGGTGCCGAGCACCGCCACCAGGTTGACCAGGATGCCCCAGCGGCCAAGCGAGAACCAGCTCTTGACCCGGGGCCAGCCGCGGAGCCGGTAGACCAGGGTCACGGTCATGATCAGGAAGTAGGCGACGTACATGGCGGCTGTCGCGCCGCCGACGATCGAGGAGGTCTTGGAGGTGAACACGAGCACCGGCACCAGCGACAGCACGCCGATGAGCAGCACCGCGGTCCACGGCGAGCCGTCGCGCAGGGTCCGGGAGAAGGTCCGGGAGAACGGGATCTGCCCGTCCCTGGCCATGCCGTAGATATGCCGGACCCCGCCGGTGAACATCGTGTTCGTGGCCACGATCAGGCCGATGGCCACGACCACCAGGAACAGCTTGAACACCCCGACCGGCAGGTGCGCGGTGATGGCGTTCTCGGCCGGGACGCCGCCGAGCATCGCGGCCTTCATGTCCGGGATGGACGGCGTGAGGCAGAGCAGGAACAGGAAGCCGCAGATCACCGCGAAGATGTAGGCGCCGATGACGCCGCGCGGGGCGTTGCGCCCGGCGTCCAGCGTCTCCTCGCCGAGCGTGCCGCCGTTCTCGAAGGTGTACAGCACCCAGAGCGCGTTGAACACGCCCGCTCCGATGAACAGCGGGATGACGTTGCCCAGCCCGTGCAGGACCTGGACGGTTGCGTCGCCGGAGCTCGCGGTGGTCACTGTGGCGGTCTGGGTCAGGTTGCCGAAGTGCTTGCCGCCGAGGATGAAGGTCAGCAGGCAGACGACGATGACGACGGACAGCTCCAGGACCATCGCCCACTGGGCGATACGGCCGAGCACGCTGATCCGCACGATGTTCCACAACACCGCGATCACGGCCGCGATCACGATGATGATCTCGTCGGTGGTGAAGCTCGGCGCCAGGTTGAACAACGGGTGGATCAGCGTCGGCAGGCTCGCGTAGTAGGCGGTCATCAGGGGGAACACCGCGCCCATGTAGACCCAGCCCATCCACCAGCCGACCCGCTTGCCGGCCAGGATGGTCGGCCACTGGTACATGCTGCCCGCGAACGGGTACTTGGAGGCCAGTTCGGCGATCACCAGCACCATCGCGCCGACGCTGACGGCCACCAGCGGCCAGCCCCAGAACTCGGCCCCGCCCACGCCGGAGATGGCGAATCCGTACAGGGAGAACAGGCCCGCGAACACGCCCACGCCGGCGAACGTGAGCGCCCCGTTGGTGAGCGCCGTCAGCGCCCGGTTGAGTTTTCCGGCCGCGGCGGTGGACGGCGGCGGTTCTGACGTCTCGACAGTTCCCATCCGCTGAACCGTCCCTTCTTCCGTTTGGGTGGTCCATTTGCCTGCTGATGAGACATTTGGCACACTGTAACGTAGCCTTCGGCCAGCTCACAAGGCCCCGTAACCGCGATTTAACAGCCCTTGCGCAGGGGTTATGTCCGGCGTTAGGTTGACATCGATATGGTGCGCCCAATTGACCGGAATGCCGGCGCGGCGGGCGAAGGCGGACACGAGGGAAGGCCACCGCATGCCTACCACTGACCTCCCGGAGCGGGCCCAGGTCGTCATCGTCGGCGGCGGCGCCGTCGGCTGCAGCGTCGCTTACCACCTGGCCAAGCTCGGCTGGACCGACGTCGTGCTGCTGGAGCAGGGGCAGCTGTCGTGCGGGACCACCTGGCACGCGGCCGGCATCGTCGGGCAGCTGCGCACCCAGCCGTCGCTGACCAAGCTGATGCTCTACGGCAGCCAGCTCTACGCGGGCCTGGAGGCCGAGGTGGGCCTGGGCAGCGGCTGGAACCAGAGCGGCGCCCTGTGGGTGGCGGCCAGCGCCGACCGGATGATGCAGATACGGCGGACGGCCGACATGGCCCGCGCCCAGGGGCTGGAGGCGCACGAGATCTCGGTGGCCGAGGCGGGCGCCATGTGGCCGCTGATGCGGACCGAGGACCTGGTCGGCGCGATCTGGCTGCCGAACGACGCCAAGGCCAACCCCACCGACCTGACCCAGGCGCTGGCCCGGGGGGCCAGGAACGCCGGCGTCCGGATCCTGGAGCGGACCAAGGTCACCGGCTGGCGGGTGGACCGGGGCCGGATCACGGCGGTGTCCACCGGGCGCGGCGAGATCGAGTGCGAGTACGTGGTGAACTGCGGCGGGCAATGGGCCAAGGCGCTGGCCGACCAGGTCGGGGTGACCGTCCCGCTGTACTCGGCCGAGCACTACTACATCGTCACCGAGGCCATCGAGGGGCTGACCCGGACCACGCCGACGCTGCGCGACCCGGACGGGTACAGCTACTTCAAGGAAGAGGTCCGCGGGCTGCTCATCGGGGGGTTCGAGCCGGACGCCAAACCCTGGGTGCCGTCGGCCGAGATCCCCGAGCCGTTCGAGTTCCAGCTGCTGCCCGAGGACTGGGACCAGTTCGACATCATCATGCGCAGCGCCATGCACCGGGTGCCGGTGGTGGAGAGCACCGGGGTCAAGAAGTTCTACAACGGCCCGGAAAGCTTCACCCCCGACCACAACTTCATCATGGGCCTGGCCCCGGAACTGGATAACTACTTCGTGCTGGCCGGCTTCAACTCCTCGGGCATCGCGTTCGCCGGCGGGGCGGGAATGGCCCTGGCGCAGTGGATCGTGGCCGGGGAACCGGACCTGGACCTCAGCGCGGTCGACATCCGCCGGTTCGCGCCCATGCAGGGGAACTCCCGCTGGCTGCGCCAGCGGGTGCAGGAGATCGTGGGCCTGCACTTCGCCCTGGCCTGGCCGAACCGCGAGCCGGAAAGCGCCCGCGGCGTGCGCCGGTCCCCCGTCCACCACCTGCTGGACGCGCAGGGTGCCTGCTTCGGCACCAAGATGGGCTGGGAGCGGGTGAACTGGTTCGCGCCGGCCGGGACCAAGCCCGTGGTCGAGTACGGCTGGGGGCGGCAGAACTGGTTCGCGCACAGCGCGGACGAGCACCTGGCGGCCCGCTCCGAGGTCGCGCTGTTCGACCAGACCTCGTTCGCCAAGATCGCGGTCCGGGGCGCCGACGCGGAAGCCGCCCTGCAGTACCTGTGCGCGGGCGACGTGGCCGTCCCGCCCGGCCGGACCGTCTACACTCCCCTGCTCAACGACCGCGGCGGCTACGAGGCCGACGTGACCATCACCCGGCTGCGGTGGAACGAGTACCTGCTGGTGACCAGCAGCGCGCAGGGCATCCACGACCTGGACCTGCTGCGCCGCGGCGGGCCGGCCGGGCTGCAGGCTGAGTTCTTCGACGTCACCTCGTCCTACGCGGTGCTGTCCGTCATGGGCCCGCGGTCCCGCGCCCTGCTCAGCGATCTGTCGGGCAGTGACTTCTCGGCAGCGGCATTCCCGTTCGGTCATAGTCGTGAAGTTGACCTGGGCGGCCTGGCTGTCCGGGCCACCCGGCTCACCTACGTCGGTGAGCTCGGCTGGGAGCTGTACGTGCCGAGCGAGATGGCGGTGGCCGCGTTCGAGCGGCTGACCGAGGCCGGCCGCGACACCGCGCCCCGGCTCGCGGGCTACTACGCGATCGAGTCGCTGCGCCTGGAAAAGGGATACCGGGCGTTCGGCCGCGAGCTCGGCCCGGACACCTCGCCCGCCGAGGCGGGCCTGCTGTTCACCTGCAAGCTCGGGACGGCGATCCCGTTCCGCGGCCGCGCAGCCGTGGAACGGCACAAGGCCCAGGGCGTGTCCCGCCGGCTGGTCAGCCTGGTCATAGCCGATCCGTCGGCCTACGCCTGGGGCGGCGAGCTGCTGCTGCGTGACGGCGAGCCGGCCGGCTTCGCCAGCTCGGCGGCTTTCGGCCACACCATCGGCCGGACGGTGCTCCTCGGCTACGCCGAGCGGCGCGACGGCGGCACCGCCGACCGCGCCTGGATCAGCCAGGGCCGCTACCAGGTCGCCATCGGCGGCGAACTCCACGAGGCGACGGTGTCGCTGAAGCCGCCCTACGATCCGTCCGGCGAGCGGATCCGGGCCTGATCCGGTGGCGCCGGGACCGCTACCCGGCGGCTCCCACGTCGCCGTGCGCCCAGGCGATGACCCTCGTCCGGTTCCCGCAGAACAGGTCGTTCGAGTACTCGACGGGATGGTCGCTTTCGTCAAAGGCGATGCGCTCGATGGCCATGAGCGGATCGCCGACCTTGATCCCCAGCAACCCGGACTGCTCGGTGTCGGCCAGCACCGCGACCATCCGCTCGACGGCCTTGACGCAGGTCACCCCGTACCGGTTGGCCAGCAGGTCGTAGATGCTGTCATCCAGGGGCTGAGCCAGCAGGTCCGGCGCGAGCGATACCGGGATCCGCGCGGTTTCCAGGGAGATCCGCACCTCGTCGGCCAGCCGGATCCTGACCACCTCGTACACCAGCGTGCCCGCCGCGATGCCCAGGGCCGCGGCCGTGGTGTCGTCGGCGGGCACCATCCGGGCGGACACCACGTGGGCGCCGGGCCGGAAGCCCTGGGCGCGCAGGTACGCGGGGATGCCGGCCAGGTAGCCGAAGTCGATATCGACCCGGGGACGGTTGACGAAGGTACCGCCGGTGCGTCCCCGGCGGCGGTGCACGAAGCCCTCGTGCTCGAGCCGGTCCAGCACCTGCCGGACGGTGGTGCGGCTCACGGCGAGCTGCCCGGCCAGCTCGCGCTCGGCCGGCAGCCGCCCGTCCTCGCTCAGCTGGCCCGCGGCGATAAGCTCCTTGATGTGCTGCTCGACCGTGTCACGGATAGCCCTGGAATTCTCGGCCTTCGTGACGGGATCAGCCTCGGCCTGGCGGACACTCATACAGCAACGATAGACGGATACCCGGGTAAACCCGCGTGCGCGTGCTGCTGACCAACGACGACGGCTTCGAGGCTGAGGGCATCGCTGCCGTGCGCGCCGCGCTTGCCGGTTCCTTCGACAGCGTCGTCACCGTCGCGCCCGAGACGGACTGCAGCGGCTTCGCGCGCAAGTGCACCTTCTCGCGGCCGGTCGCGGTGACCCGGGTGGCCGGCGGCCGGCATCCGGTCTACCACTGCGACGGCACGCCGGTCGACTGCGTGCGGGCCGGGCTGCTCTACGGCCTGGCGGACGGAGCGGACCTCGTGGTCAGCGGCATCAACCACGGCGCGAACCTGGCCGACGACGTGGTCTATTCGGGGACGGTCGGCGCGGGCCTGGAGGCCTCCGTCCTCGGGGTGCCGGCGCTTTGCCTGTCGCAGCAGACTCCGCTGGGCACCTTCTCGGTCAACTACCGCGAGGACCTGGCCAGCGCCGGGCTCGCCTACGATTTCAGCTTCGCGGCCGCGCATGGCGCGCACCTGGCCCGTTCGGTGGTCGGGGCCCGTCCCGCCGAACCGGTGGTGCTGAGCGTCAACTACCCGGCCGGGGGCGCCGGTGCCGTGAGCGTACTCACCCGGCCCGGCCGGCGCGCTTACCCGCGGACGGCCAGCCCGGCGTGGGCC
Organism: Streptosporangiaceae bacterium; assembly: GCA_025934635.1. Next base: position 14,499 of record JAICWX010000004.1, read on the forward strand.
GGTGACGGCGATGTCCGCCTGCTGTACATGTTCGGGGAGCCGGACGAGATCATCCCGGAGGCGGACGCGTCGGCGGGCACCGACATCGGGGCCCTGCGGGCCGGCTACGTCTCCGTGACCTCGCTGGCGCCGGCGGCCGGCGTTTCTCCCTGGTTCCGGTCTTTCATCGCCCGGCTCACCGAGGCGTTCCCGATCGGCGCGTGAGCTAGCCCGGCGGCTCGGGCCACCGCGGCCCGAGGTCGGGCAGGTCGGCGCTGACCCGCATCGGGAAATGAGGCGGCCGCTTCGCCAGGAACGCGGTCACGCCCTCGGCGACATCGGGGGCCTGGCCGAGCAGGTGGATGCCCCGGGAGTCGAGGCGGTGCGCTTCCCAGGGAGAATCGGCACCGAGCATGCGCCACATGAGCTGACGCGAGGCCGCCACCGCGACGGCGGAGGTGTTGTCGGCTATCTCCCGGGCGAGCGCGTACGCGGCGGGCAGCAGCTCGCCCGCCGGGTAGGTCCGGGCGACCAGCCCGCCGCGCAGCGCCTCGGCGGCGTCGAAGACCCGGCCGGTCGCCACCCATTCCAGGGCCTGGCTGATGCCGACGACTCGCGGCAGGAACCAGCTGGAGGCCGCTTCCATGACCAGGCCGCGCCGGGAGAACACGAAGCCGAACTTCGCGGTATCGGCGGCGAGCCTGATATCCATCGGGAGCGTCATCGTGATGCCGACGCCGACCGCGGGCCCGTTGATGGCCGCGATGACCGGCTTGAGGCAGGCCGCGACGCGCAGGCTTACCTGCCCGCCGCCGTCCCGCGGGACGCCGTCGATGGTCTCGGCCGCCGGCCGCTGGCGCCGGCCGGCGTCGAAGGTGCCGGCGCCCCCGGAAAGGTCGGCGCCCGCGCAGAACGCCCGCCCGCGGCCGGTGACGACCACCGCCCGCACGTCGTCGTCGGCGTCGGCCTGGTCGAAGGCGTCGATCAGCTCATCCCGCATCACCTGGGTGAACGCGTTGAGCCGGTCCGGACGGCTCAGGGTGATCGTCGCCACGCGGTCAGCCGTTCCGTAGCTGATTTCCGCATACGGCCGCGTCGTGTCTGCCACTGGCTGCCTCCTAGGCGGTCAGGCGGGTGCGTTTTCGGTCGGGCGGGTGCTCTTCGGTCAGGTGCGGACGTTGCGCACCCGGAGGTGCCTGGGCCCGGAGATGAACGTGGACGGCAGCCACACAGTCTGGCCGGCCTTCTGCAGGTCCGGCAGGCGGGTGAGCAGCTGGCGGAACATCGCCTCGATCTCGACGCGCGCGACCTGGGCGCCGAGGCAGAAATGCTGCCCGCCGCCGCCGAAGGCCACATGGTCGTTGGGCGTCCGGGTGACGTCGAAGCGTTCCGGCTCGCCGAACGCGCGCGGATCGCGGTTGGCCGCCCCGTAGTACAGGACGACCTTCTGGCCGGCCTGGATCGGCCGGCCGGCCAGCTCGGTGCCGGCCGTGGCGGTCCGCCGCATGTAGATGACCGGGCTGGTCCAGCGGAGCATCTCCTCGATGGCGGCGGGAAGCAGCCCGGGATCCGCCGTCAGCCGCCGCCGCTCGCCGGGGTGCTCGAAGAGCGCGTCCATCCCGCCGGCGACCAGGTTGCGCGTCGTGTCGCCGCCGGCGTCGACCAGCAGCAGGAAGAACAGGCTGAAGTCGGTCTCGTCAAGCCGGTGCCCGTCCACCTCGGCGGTCACCAGCGCCGAGGCGAGGTCGCCGGCGGGGCGGGCCCGCTTCTCGTTCCACACGCCGCTGGCGTAGCTGAGCATCGCGAGGGCGGCGGCTGGCCCCGCGCCCTCGGGCTGGCTCGCCGGATCGGCGTGGATCGCCTCGGTCAGCCGGTACAGCTCGACCCCGTCCTGGCGCGGGATGCCGAGCATCTCGGCGATGACGTACGAGGGCAGCAGGCCGGCCACGTCCTCGACCAGGTCGAACTCGTCCCGGCCGGCGACGTCGTCGACGATCTCGGCGGCGAGCCGCTCGATCTCGGGCCGCAGCAGGCTGACGGCCCGCCGCAGGAACCGGGGTGCGACGAGCTTGCGGTACTGCGTGTGCCGCGGCGGATCCATGGTCAGCATCATCGTGTGGTCGCCGAGATCCATCGCGCTGCCGTCGCTGATCATGATGGTCGGGCGCGAGGAGAACAATCCGGCGTTGCGGCTGACGGCCTTGACGTCCTCGTGGCGGGTCACCGCCCAGAAGCCGGGTCCGTCCGGCTCCTCATGCCAGTGGACGGGGTCGTTGTCCCGCAGCCACGCGTACTGGTCAACGGGATGACCGCTGGCGTAGGACGAGGGCGAGTACAGGTCGATGCCGCCGGTCATGCCGCTAACGTACAGTCGTGTACCTGCCTTGCCTAGGCTGCCCGAGGCGGCCGGCGGCGGCCCACTTTGCCGTTTCGACGGCGTGCCCGATGCTCGCCGGGTCCGCTGCGGCCAGGGCGATGATCCCCCAGAGCAGCATCGTGACGAACGTCGCCAGCCGCCGGCCGTCCCGGCGGGCGAGCTCATGGCGAGCCACCGCTCGTTCGGCGAGCCCGTCGAAGAAGGCCACGACCGGCGGCGCGAGAAGCTCGAGATCGCTCAGCTCCTCTTGCCGGCGGTCGAGGATGACGCGGATCAGGAAGTGGAGCAGGCCGGGATCGTCCTGGAGGATCTCGCCGCTGCGCTCGAGGATCGCGTGCACCTCCGCCAGCATCGATGCCTGGCCGGCGACCGCCTCGCTGAGCGAGCCGTATACCTCGGTCATGGTTTGGTCGAAGACGAGCTGCAGCAAGGCGGCCTTGGACGGGGCGTAGTTGTAGAGTGCCATGGCGGTGACGCCGACATCGGCGGCGATCGTCCGCATGCTGGCCCCGCCGTAACCGTGCGCCGCGAACGCGGCGCGGGCCGCCCGCACCACACGCAGCGCCGTGTCCGTCATCGGCCGGTGTACGACGGCGCTCGCCGTTCGAGGAACGCGGCGACGCCCTCGCGGTGGTCCTCGGTGCGGAACAGTTCCTGCAGTGAGGCGGTGACCCAGCGGCCGAGCTCGTGCCAGTCCGGGTCGAGCGCCTGGCGCAGGCCCTCCTTGAGCTTCTGCACCGCGAGCGGCGGGTTGGCGGCGATGCGGGCGGCCAGCCGCTGTGCCGTCGGCAGGAGCTGGCCGGGCAGGACGACGCGACTGACGAGGCCGATGTCGCGAGCCCGTTCTGCGCCGATGATCTCGCCGGTGAAGAGCAGCTCGGCGGCGCGCTCCCGGCCTATGAGGCCAGCGAGGCGACCGATTCCGGCGACGTCGGAACACAGGCCGCGCAGGACGAAGAGCTCGCCGAACCGGGCCCGCTCCGATGCCACGCGGATGTCGGCCATGAGGGCGAGCTCCATCCCCCAGCCGACGGCGGCACCGTTCACGGCGGCGATCACGGGGACATTCGTGGAGAGCAGTGCGTCCGCCAGCGGCGTCAGCCGGGGTTCGGGGCGTGCCACCTCGCTGCGGCCCTCGGCCATGACGGCCCGGACGTCGTCGCCGGAGCAGAACGCCGGGTCGGCGCCGGTGATCACGAGACACCGGGCAGCAGTGCTCCGGATGGCGTGCTCGAGTTCGTCGTAGGTCCGGAAGCGCAGGGCGTTCCGCACCTCGGGACGGTTGATGGTGAGGATCTCCACCTCGCCCGCGCTGGTGACAACGATGTCCTCGTAAGTGGCCATCACCGCACTCTAGCGCGCCGGTATACGAGCGTATATACGGCGGTGAGCGCGTACCGCGGCTGCACCATGGGCATCCGGTGCGGTTGATCACCGAATTGGACGGCATCATCAATGCCTACGGTACGTAATGACCCTATTGTCAGCGCGCACACGGTGGCGTATGGATATGGCAAGGCGTTGGCACATCGGAGGTCGCTGTGCGCCAGGTACCGGATCCAGAAAATGGTCATTTCTGGCCGAGTGGCACCTTCCTCGCTATGCTCACCCACACCGCTCGACGGAAGTTGCTCAGGCTGGGCGCGCTCCGGACCGTTCCGGCCGGTCATCAGCTGATACGCCAAGGCGCCCCCGGAAGCTGCGTCTGGCTGCTGCTCGACGCGCTGGTGAAGGTCAATGCGCGGGCGGAGAACGGCAACCAGGCGCTGCTGGCGATCAGGGTGAGCGGGGACGTCGTAGGCGAGATGGCCGTCGTCGACGGCTCCGCGCGCTCGGCGGACGTGACGACATGCGGGCGAGCGGTGGTTTGCCAGGTCAAGGGACCGGTCTTCATCGATTTTCTCCGCCGGGAACCAACCGTGTCGCTGGCGTTGAACCAGGTGGGAGTCGAGCGGCTCCGGTGGGCGAACCAGCGGCGGCTGGATTTCGCCGGGTATGACGTGCCGGTCTGCCTGGCACGGGTACTGCTGGCCCTCGCGATTCGCCACGGACAGTGGAGCCCGGCTGGCCTCGGCATCGGGGTCCCGGTTACCCAGGGAGAACTCGGCGGGCTGGTGGGCGCCAAGGAAGGCACCATCCAGAAGGCACTGCGGGAACTTGCGGACCAGGGACTCGTCCGCCCGGGCCACCGGGCGGTGACCATCTCGGACGTAACGGGCCTCACCGCCTTCGCCGACCTGCCGCAGGACTGGTTGATGCAGGTTGGCGGCCGCCCGGCAAACCAGCATTAATACGGCTTCCCCCACCGGGTGGCCGGGGATGCTGAAACGGCCGCCTGCCTTCTGGGGAGATCATGAACGATCATCCGGTTCCCGAGTACCGTGTCATGCTGTCCGCCGATATCGAGGATTACAGCGGCCGGACCGATGCCGGGCAACGGCAACTGCAGACCGCACTCGCGGGGGTGCTGAAGGCCGCATCCGACGCCGCCGGGCTGAAACGGCAGGACTGGTGGGTGCAGGTCGGCGGAGACAGCGTCTTCGCGATCCTGCCGCCTGGGACCGATGTGGCCCGTCTCATGGACCGCTTCGTCCGCGAAATCAACGCGGAGCTCGGCGGGTACAACCGCCGTCGTAGCGGCGAAGCCTGGACGCGAATGCGGCTGCGACTGGCTGTTCACGCCGGCCCGGTGTTTCTCGACGGCCGGACGGGGTGGCCCGGACAACATGCTGTGCTGCCGGCCCGGCTGCGGGACTGCGAGCCCGTCCGCGCCGCGCTCGCGGCGCTGCGGGAGGCGGACCTTGCCGTCATCGTCTCCGGCGACGTCTACCGCGATTACATCACGCAGGGCCCCGGTAACCCGCGCCCGACCGAATTCCGTGAGGTCCTCGCGCAGCCGAAGAAGGCAGCCTACGTGGGTCATCTGATCGTCCCCGGTTTCGACGTGCACGCCATCAGCACCCTGGCCGCATACGACCTACCGGACGTGTCGCCATCTCAGGCAGAGGAGCGCAGCCCGGCCGGCGGGGAGCGACCCGCCGCACGGCCGCCCGCCGCCGCTTCATGGCCGACGTCGCCGGCTACACCAGGACGTGACGTCGTCAACGGGGACAAAAACCGCGTCAGCGGTGGCGGCAGTATCTATCACGCCGGGCGCGATATCACTGTCTCCGGGGGCCATCAAGGGCGGGGCGAACGATGACCGACGAGCCTCGCGGCGAACCGGGAAGACCAGAGGATCCGCCGGCGCGGGAGTCCCCAGACGCCGAGGGGGCACCGGATAAATCCCGCTCGGCCGGGCCGCCGGCGGACAAGCCCCCATCGCCTGCAGAACCGGCAAAGCCCGCAGAACCGGTGAAGCCGGAGGAACCGGCGAAGCCCGGGTCTCCAGAGGATCCGCCGCGACCCGGACCTGACCGGCCCGAGAAGGCCGAACGGGACGAGCGGCCCTACCTGAAGCGCGCCGAAGACGATGAGCGGCAGTGGCAGCAGCGGAAGCAGAACCTCGACGATCTCGACGAGGAAGACGGGGCCCGGGCCGGGCGGGACTGGATCGGCCGTGACGCCAACCGGGTCACCGGCGGTGGCAGCATCTTCAATGCCAGCGGCAACATCACGTTCGGCTCGGCCGGCCAGGGTCTAGGCCAGCCGGTCATCTACCTGTCCCGGAAGGATGCCGATAGGCTGGTCGGGTGCCTGGTGAAGCCTGGGTCACAGGCGGAACTCGCGGCCGCGCTCGACCGCGAACCGCTGCTGCTGCTGCGAGGGGCGACCGGCACGGGGCGGGCTACGGCGGCATTCGCCGCGCTGCTGGACTGGGTACGCACCGCGGACCCCTCCGCCAGTGACGCAGACCCCGTGCACGTGGGCATCATCAGGGCGTCCGCGGCGCAGCGCGTCCATCCCGAGCTGCGTAAGCAGCACGGCTATGTCTTCGACATGTCACTGGTCTATGACCAGTCGAGACTCGAGGGTGTTACAGAAAGGCTGAGGTACCACGCCGAAGAACGGCAGTGCCGGGTAGTCGCGCTCGTTCCAGGCGCCTGGCCGGACCGTTCGCTGCGGACTGTCGATCATGTCCCGCCCGCCGCGGTGGAGGTGTTCCGCCGCCGACTGGAATGCGAGGCGCGGAGCGCTGGTGTCGACGAGCACCGGCTGGACCCGCTGCGGGCGGAGATCGATGACGACCTGCGGCTGGAGAACTCGCCCGGTAAAGCCGCCGAACTCGCCTGTCTTCTCGTGGCCAAGCTGGCAGCGGGCAGCTCACTCGACGAGTTGCGGGAGGCGCTTCCCCGGCGGGCACGTGACGACATAGGGCGCCGTCTCGCCGAGGGCGGTCCGGTACTCGGCCGCTGCTTCATGACCAGCGCCGCGGTCCTGAACGGACTGCCCGAGGTGATCGTGTCGGACAAGGCGATGAAACTCGCTGAGCACATCAACCAGGTCGATTCCGTGGAGGGCGAGCAGCGGCCGCCGGCGTGGCAGCACCTGCGGGGCTGGCTGGAATACGCTGACGCGACGACCCGCCCCGCGGGTGCGGCGGGCGCAGGCCCGACCGTGCACCTGCGTCGCCGCGCCGAGAAGGCAACCTTGCGGGTCTTGTGGGAGGAGCAGCCCACGATCCGGGAGCCGTTGATTGCCTGGCTGCGGGAAACCGCGGAAGACGGCGACCCGTCGGTGCAGACCAAGGCGGCTCACGCGGCCGGCATCCTGGCGACCTTCGATTTCGCCGCCGCGATCGGGAAATTCGTCACTCCCTGGACCAGATCGCGAAAGCTCCGTGATTACCGGATCGCGGCGATGGTGCTCGAATCCGCCGTGGGCGATCGTGACGTCGCACCGCTCGTGTACGCCAAGCTGGCCGAACTGGTTGACGGCACCCGCGGTGAACGCCTGGTCGCCGCCCATGCGCTGGGATCGCGCATCGGTCTTAGTGCCCCTGATCGAGCGCTGCCGGCGTTGCGGAAGATCGCACTAGGCCGTGACGCGGAAGTCAGCAGGGCGGTGGCCGGCTCGATTGGGAACCTGTACTCATCAGAATCGGCCGCCTGGATTCTCCGCGAGCTCACCGAGTGGGTCACGAGCGGCTCGCCCGGCGGCCTTTACACGTCCGCGCTCGCCTTCGTGCGGCTCGCCGTCATTGACGGTGCCGACCCGGCCCGGCCGCCGCTAGGCCGGCTCGAACCTGACGGGAACCTCAGCCAGCAGCTCACGGTGCTGTGGCGGAACTCCCTGAGTCTGCGGGTTACCAACCACCGGACACAGCGATCCGAGCTCACGGTTCCTGATTCATGGCTGGTGCTGGAGCGGTGGGTGAGCCAGTACGGCAAAGAGCCCGTTATCCGCGTCGTGGTCGATGAGCTATTCGGTGAGTGTGCCGGGACCGGGCGGCTGCGGACCGCGCTCGCGCTGCACCTGAGGCACTGGCAGTACCGCAACCGCATCCCCGCCGATGTGCACGCGCACCTCGTGAAGATGATGAAAGCTGGATGATCGCATGTGGCTAGTCCGGGGACAGTTCAGCATGACGGCCCCTTCGGAGATCATCGACGGCGAAGATCCTGGTTTTCTCACCGCTCCCGCGTGCGAGCCTGCCTACGATTTCCGCGTCACCGTCTACTGTTCGTGGCAGCCTGGCCGACGGCGGTGGTCGTCGCCGTGGCCGGCCGACCAAGAAGAACTCGCCAGGGTCTGCGAGATCGTCAGGGGGACGATCCGGATGGTCACCAGGGAGCATTCCATCTTCCACCCGGACAAGGCCGAACGGGCCGTCAATAAGCGCTTGGCCGAAGAACTGGAGAAGGCGAAACGCGCTGACCGGGCCATCCGCACCAGCTGGACCGTGCGGGCCGAGCTGAGCCTGCCCGATGAGGTGGTCGCTCTCATGCGCAAGACCGCGGAGGAGGAATATCGCATCCACGCGAAGGCGCAGACAGCCGAACTGCTGATCAGCAGGACCGGGCAGCTGCGCGAGGGCTGGGACCAGTTCCTCAACGACGCCGCCATGAGCAAGAACGCACAGCATGCGGTCCGGCTCGCGGAGAACCCCAGCGACGTCGCCAAGGTCCTCGAAGACGTCCTCAAGGATCGCCGCCAGGGAGCCGAGGACCTGCTCAGCCTGATCAGCAAGATCGTCGATGCACAGCGATCCGCGGACATCCTGGATCTCGTCGTCAAGAGCGAGACGGTGCTGCGCCAAACACTGAAAATGATGGGCATTCCGTTGCCAGATGCGGACGAGGGCATGCTCCTGGAGCCCCTCGAGGGGGAGATCTGAGAGCTGCCGGGGCCTCGTTCGCGCGGGTCAGGTTCAATTAGGCCGCGTTGAGCAAGATCATCGCGGCGCCGCAGGCCACTCCGGCGGCAAGCAGCCACATCGCCCGCCGTACCAGGCGGTACTTGCGATCCGCGATCACGCTTACCTGCAGCAGCTGCTCCGTGACGAGCTCAAATTGCCGGCTGGCGGATTGCCTGATGGTTTCCGTCACGTCAGCCGCCGAACGGGAATTCCTGATGTCAGCGTAATAGCTGTAGTACCGGCGCCAGTTCCCGCTCAGTCCAGCCGCCTGCCGACGGCGCGGATACACGGCAGCGAGAAGAACAGCGCCGCCAGCGGTGACGGCCGCGGCGGCGGCGCACCACAGGACTTCCGGGCCGAGCGGCAAGCGGAAGGGTGACCAGCCTCTTGCCACGATGACACTGGCCGCAGTGCTGAGCGCCACGCCAATCCCGGACAGCAGTATTGAGGCCTTGGTGTCAACTCGATTCAGTTCCTCCCGAGCCTGCGCCAGCATTTTCTCGGCGTAGCGGTAAGCGCGCTCATCCTCATTGTTCATCTCCAGGCTTACCTTGCCGGCCGCCGCCTGGTAGTGACGGTTCCTCAGCCATGCGGACACCACGACCGCCAGCCAGAGCAGTCCGGTGCGCATGGAGGACGCCCCTCGTTCCCGGTGACGCCGAGCCGCCGCCTTCTTATCATTCTGGCTTACGGACCGACGTTCCGGTATCGCGCAGGCCTCGACCGCAGATGTAACGCCTGTTAGATGCTTGTGCCAGATGGCGACGTGATGAAATATTCGGTTCATGCCGAGGGAAGCGCCGGTCGCCGAGCAGGTGCGGCTGACGCTCCCGTCGCTGCCCCGGGCGGAACGGCGGGTCGCGATCACCCTTCTCGGGGACTATCCGGCCGCGGGCCTGGAAACCGTGGCGAGCCTGGCGGCGCGGGCAGGCACCAGCGGCCCGACGGTGCTGAGGCTCGCCTCCCGGCTGGGCTTTACCGGTTTTGCCGAATTGCAGCAGGCCCTGCGCGACGAGCTCACCGACCGGCACGCCTCTCCGCTGGCGCAGTACGGCAAACGCGACGGTGCCGCCGGCATCCGGGCGGCGGGAGTGCAGCCGGAGCTGGTCACGTCAGCCGGCAGCGTCCTGCTGCGGGGCATCGAGTCGTCGTTCGGCCGCCTCAACCGGGACCACGTCGAGCGCTCGATCGGGCTGCTGGCTGACCAGCGTCATCCCGTGGTGACGGCCGGGGGGCGCTTCAGCGGCCTGCTCGCGCGTTACCTCGCGCTGCATCTGCAGGAGCTGCGCCCCGGAGTGACGTGGGCGGGCGAGCTGGAGCGGACGGGCACGCTGCTCGACGTCGGCCGCCGGCATGTTGTCGTCGTCTTCGATTTCCGCCGCTATCAGCGCGACACGGTACGGCTGGGACGCGCCGCGGCGCGGCAGGGGGCGACGGTGCTTCTGGTCACTGACCCGTGGCTGTCACCGCTGGCCGCCGACGCCGACATCATCCTGCCGGTCGAAGTCGGGGCGCCGAGCCCGTTCGACTCCCTGGTCCCCGCCCTGGCACTGGCGGAGATGCTGGTGGCCGGGGTCGTCGATGCCCTCGGCGACCAGCCGCGGGAACGGATCGCCCGCTACGACCGGCTATGGAGGGATGATGGCTTTGAGTACACTCCGTCATGACGACATGACCAACGGCGAGCCCGGGCGCACGCTCGGGGCGTTCGTCGACGGCCTGCCGCTGCTCGATCACCACTGTCACGGGGTGGTCAGGACAGACCTCGACCGGGCCGGGTTCGAGTCCCTGGCCAGTGAATCGGACTGGCCGGCGCCGCCCGGTCAGACGCACCTCGACAGCCAGGCCGGGATCGCGATCCGCGCCGCCTGCGCCCCGCTGCTGGATCTGCCCCGCCACAGCGACGCCGCGACCTACCTGCGGCGCCGCGCCGAGCTGGGCGCCAGTGAGGTGAACCGCCGGCTGCTGCGGGCGACGGGAATCGAGACCTATTTCGTGGAGACCGGTTACCGGGGCGGCGAGGTGATGACGCCGGACGAGGTCGCGGAGGTCGCCGGCGCCGAGGCACGGACCGTGGTGCGGCTGGAGCGGGTCGCCGAGGAGCTCGCCGAGGCGGGCGTCAGCGCCAACGGCTTCAGCCAGTCCTACGCCGGGGCCCTGGCGCAGGCCACGGCCGGCGCCGTCGGGGTCAAGTCGGTCATCGCCTACCGGTACGGGCTGGACTTCGACCCGGCCCGGCCCTCGCCGCGGGAGACCGCCGCCGCGGCGGCGGAATGGCTGTACGACTGCGAGCAGCGCGGCAGCGTCCGGCTTGACCATCCGGTGCTGCTGCGCGCGGTCCTGTGGGCCGGCGTCGATCTCGGCAAGCCCATCCAGTTCCACGTGGGCTACGGCGACTCCGACATCGTCATGCACCGCTGCGATCCGACCAAGATGACCGGATTCCTGCACGCGACGCGGGACAGCGGAGTGCACGTCATGCTGCTGCACTGCTACCCCTTCCAGCGTGAGGCCGGGTACCTGGCGCACGTCTACCCGCACGTCTGGCTCGACACGGGCGCCGCGGTCAGCTACACCGGGCCCAATTCGCTCGCGGTGGTGCGCGAGTCGCTCGAGGTGGCGCCGTTCGGGAAGGTCCTGTTCTCCACCGACGCGTTCGGCCTGCCCGAGCTCTACCTGTGCGGGGCGCGCCTGTGGCGCCGGGCGCTCGGGCTCCTGCTCCAGGAGTGGGTCGCCGCCGACTGGCTCTCCCCCGCCGATGCCGAGCGCTACGCGGCCGGTATCGCGTCACGGAACGCACGCGTGGCCTACGGCCTGGCGGAGCCGTGACGACCACGGCCGGCTGGGTCATGTCCCTGCGGGCGGCCCTGTCCGGGGAACTGCCGGCCGCGGTCGCGCTCCGGCACGCGCTGCACGCCGAACCGGAGCTCAGCGGGCACGAGCAGCGCACCGCCGCCCGGGTGGCGGCCGCTCTCGGCCAGCCCGGCGCCGCCGATGTCAGCGGCGGCCGCCTCGTCAGGATCGGTGACGCGGACGGCCCGGTGATAGCGGTCCGCGCCGAGCTCGACGCCCTGCCGATCGCGGAAGACACCGGGGTGGCATGGGCGGCGGGCAACGGCGCGGCCCACGCCTGCGGCCACGACGTCCACCTGGCGGCGCTCGTCGCGCTCGCCCGGGCGCTGCAGCGGTTCCCGGGGCCGTTCCCGCTGCTCGCGATGCTGCAGCCCCGGGAAGAGACCTACCCGAGCGGAGCCCGGGACCTGGTCGGCTCCGCTGCCCTGACCGGTCACGACGTGCTGGCCGTGATCGGCGCGCACCTTCAGCCCCAGCTGGCCAGGGGCGTCGTCACCGCCGGCGCCGGCCCGGTCAACGCGGCCGCTGACGAGTTCCGCATCACCGTCCGCGGGCGGGGCGGCCACGCCGCCTACCCGCAGACCACCCGCGACCCGATCGTCGCCGCCGCCCACGTCATCGTCGCCCTGCAGCACCTGATCAGCCGGCGCACCGATCCGCTGCACGCCGCGGTGCTGACGGTCGGGTCGGTCCGCGCCGGGGAGGCCGCCAACGTCATCCCGGCCACGGCGGTGATGACGGGGACCCTGCGGACCTTCGAGCCCGCCGACCGCCAGCAGCTGCGGACGGCGATCGAGACCGCGGCCAGGGCGACGGCGACGGCTTATGAGTGCACCGCCGAAGCCAGCTTCACCGAAGGCGAGCCGGTGCTGCGCAACGACGCCCGGCTGGCCGCGGTCACCGAGCCGGAGCTGGAGGCCGCGGGCATGCGCATCGCCGAGCCGTTGCGCTCCTGCGGCTCCGACGACTTCTCCTACTACTGCTCCCGCTACCCCTCCCTCATGATGTTCGTCGGCACCGGGCCGGGTCCGGCCGGCGCGCCCGGCCTGCATCACCCGTCCTTCCTGCCTCCCGACGACGCGGTGGCCGACGTGGCCGGCGTCATGCTCGCCGGGTACCTCGGCGCCTGCGCCCTGCACGCCCCGGCCGCCGGAGACCGCCGTGACTGAGCTGGCCGCCCGGGTGGATGAACTGCGGCGGGACGGCGTCCGGCTGCTCGCGGGGACGATCGTCGACAACGCCGGGGTCCTGCGCACCAAGGCCGTACCGGGTGCGCAGCTCCAGGCCGCCGTCACCCGTGGCGTGGGACTGTCCCCGGTGTTCGCCGTCATGTGCGTCGACGGCTTCATCACCAGCGCGGCCGGGTACGGCGGTCCGGCCGGGGACATGCGGCTGCTGCCTGATCTCAGCGCGGCCGCGATGCTCGCACCGGAGGCCGGGCTGGCCTGGGCGCCGATGAACCAGCATGACCAGGAGCTGGCGGTGATGGAAACCTGCCAGCGCAGCGCGCTGCGCCGCTGGCAGGACCGGGCCGAGGCCGCCAGCCACCGGTACCTGATGGGCCTGGAATGCGAGTTCACGGTCTTCCGCCCCGCCGCTGACGGCCCCGCCGCTGACGGCCCGGTGCCGGCGCACGCCGGGCCCGCCTACGGGCTGGGCGCCCTGCTTGATCTCGAGGACTTCGTGACCGATGCCGTCCAGGAACTGGAGCGCGTCGGCGTCGGCGTCGAGCAGTTCCATCCCGAGTACGGCCCGGGGCAGATGGAAGTCTCGCTGTCCCCGGCCGTCCCCGTCACGGCCGTCGACCAGTACCTGCTCACGCGGATCATGCTCCGGCGAACCGCCCGCCGTCACGGCCTGCAGGTCTCCTATGCCCCCGTCACCGTGGCGGACCCGGGGGCGGTCGGCAACGGCTTCCATGTCCACTTCTCCGTTCACGCCGAGGGGCGGAACGTTTTCAGCGGCGGCACCGGCCGGTACGGCATGACCGAGACCGGTGAGCACCTGCTGGCCGGGATCCTGGCCGGGCTGCAGGACGCCACCGGGCTGTTCGCGCCCAGCCCGCTCAGCTACGCCCGGCTCGTGCCCGGCCACTGGGCCGGCGCGTACGCCTGCTGGGGCCTGGAGAACCGGGAAGCCGCCCTGCGGTTCGTCCAGGGCACTGTCACCAGCCGCGGCTCGAGCGCGAACTGCGAGCTGAAGTCGGTCGACGCCTCAGCCAACCCGTACCTGGTTGCGGCCGCGATCATCGCCCTGTCCCAGCATGGCGTCACCGCCCGCCTGTCCCTGCCCGACCCGGTCACCGCCGCCCCCGACTCCCTGCCGGCCGGGGTGCGGGAACGCGCCGGCATTCGCCGGCTGCCCGCCGATCTCGGGGCGGCCCTGGACAACCTGCAGCAGTCACGGCTGCTGCGGGACGCGCTCGGCGATGCCATGATCGACACCTTCGCCGCCGTGCGCCGGTACGAGCTCAGCACCTACGCCGCCAGGCCCCTCAGCGAGGTCGTCCCGCTGATGAGGTGGGCGTACTGACGTGCGGTGGTCAGCGCCCGGATGTCTACTGGTTACGACGTCCGGGGCCGGCGGCAGCTATGACAGGAGAACCACGTGGACACCCGCAATGTGACAACCGGCGGCGGTGACGCAGGCGAGGACCGGGGGCGGGAGGACCCGGTCCCGGTGCGGCCGCCCGCCGGGCCGGCTGGCGCGACGCCCCCGGGCGTGATGTTCCGGTGGGGCCTGTACGTCAGCCTCGCGGTGCTGGCGGTCCTGCTCGCGGCCGCCGCCGTCTACACCACCCGGGCGGTCCTGGTCCGGGTGCTCATCGCGCTGTTCATCGCGGTCAGCCTGGACCCGGCGGTGCGCGCGCTGACTCACCGGGGCATGCGCCGCGGCCTGGCCGTGCTGGTGATCTTCGCGATCGCGGGCGGCCTGACCGCCGCGTTCCTGATCTCGGTCATCCCGGCCCTGGTCAGCCAGTTCCAGTCCCTGGTGCACGACTTCCCCGGGTACGTGGCGAGCCTGTCGGACCGGTCTTCGCGGTTCCGCCAGCTGACCGACCGGTTTCACCTGACCACCAAGGTCCAGGGCCTGATCGCGGACCTGCCCGGCCGTCTCGGCGGCGGCGCGCTCGGGTTCACCCGCCGCTTGTTCAGCGCGCTGTTCGACACGCTGACCGTGGTGGTGCTGGCCATCTACTTCATGGCCGACATGCCCCGGCTGCGGCACAACACGATGCGGCTGTTCCCCCGGGCCCGGCGGGCCCAGGCCGTGCGCATCACCGACGTGATGGTGGACAAGGTCGGCTCCTACATGATCGGCAACCTGCTGATCTCCCTGGTGGCCGGGCTGGCCGCCTTCGCCGTCTTCGCCGCGCTGTCGGTACCGTTCGCGGTGCCGCTGGCGTTCGTGGTCGCGGTATGCGACCTGATCCCGATGATCGGCGCGACGCTGGGCGCCGTGGTCTGCGTGGCCGCCGCGCTGCTCACGACGGACCTGTGGCCCACCACGGTGATCGTGGCCATCTTCTTCGTCCTGTACCAGCAGGTGGAGAACTACCTCGTCGCGCCCCGGATCCTGCGGCAGACGGTCAGCCTGAGCGCGGCCGCGGTGCTGCTGGCCGCCCTGATCGGCGGCACCGTCCTGGGCCTGGTCGGCGCCCTGATGGCGATCCCCGTCGCGGCCGGGCTCAAAGTCGTCCTGGCCGAACGGCTCCAGGCGCGCGACACTGACGAGCTGGATGCCACGCGGCCCGGCGAGGACGCGGCGGCCGCGGACCCCGGTGGTGCCGGGTAGGGTTCGCGGAGGCTACGCCTGCGTCCGGTTTCCGGCCTCGTCGCGGCGCAGGAAGTCGAGCGCGGCCTGCACGAAACGGAAGTCCCGCAGCGTCCCGAAATGGTCGGGTCCCGGCAGGGTCACGAGCCTGACGTCGGGCAGGGCGGCGATCAGCCGGTCGGCGGGAGCCGCGAAGTCGCGGTCACCCAGGATGACGAGCACCCGGGCGCGGATTCCGGCGACCTCTGCCTCGGTCAGCGGAGCGTGCGGCCGGCGCAGGCACGCGGCCAGCGCCGCCGCGTCGTTGCCCGGCGCGCGTGCGTAGTGGGCCAGCGCCGCGGCCACGGGGCCGGCCGCCGGCTCGGCCTGCCCGGTCTCCACGGCCCTGGCCGTGGGCTCCGGATCGGTGCTGGCGAACAGGCCGTCGCCGGTGCCGGCGACGACGACCCGCCGGAACCGGTCCGGCGCGGCGGCGGCCGCGCGGAGCAGGAGCTGGGCGCCGAGGCTGAAGCCCACCGCGTCGGCCGGCCCGGCGGCCGGCAGCGCGGCCAGGACCGACTGCTCGAGCGAGGAGTAGGCGGCCGGGTCCCGTGGCCTGGCCGCCTGCCCGTGGCCGAGCAGGTCCACGCCGATCACCTCGCGGCCCTCGTCGCGCAGCAGGTCGGCCCAGCCCGGCTCGCGCCAGTTCCGCTCGTACGAGGACGCGAAGCCATGGATCAGCATGACGGGCACGTCGTCCACTGTCACCTCGCCTGTCGCCTTGCTCGCCGCAGCACCGGTCCGCTCCCGTCCGGCGCTAATCGAGTGCTTCCACGAACTCCTTCAGCTGCCGGAGATTGCGGCATTCCACCACCTCGTCGCAGTACTTCCCGTACTCCGAGATGATGGAGTCACCGGAATCCCAGGTGTTGGCCGGCTCGGGATTGAGCCAGTACACGTGACGTGCGCGCTGCCGGATGGCCCGGAGTATCACCGAGCGCGATGCGTGATAGTTGCTGCGCCCGTCCCCCAGGATGATCACGCTGGTTCTCGCCTTGATCTGCGGGCCCCACCGCTCCCAGAAGCTCTCCAGGACCATGCCGTAGTCGGAATGGCCGTCGAGGCGGACCACCCCCGGCCGGCTGCTGATACGGCGGACGGCCGTGGTGATATCCGGCGCCGCGCTCAGGTCGTCGGTGATCTCCTCGATGCCGTCGGTGAAGGCGAAGCTCCGGACCCGGGAGAACTCCGAGCCGATGGAGTTCGCCAGCTGCAGCGTGAAGCCGGCGAAGGCCGCCACGGAGGAGGAGACGTCGGCGATCAGCATGATCTCCGGCTTGGACGGGTGGGGCTTGCGGAAGACGAGATCGGCCGGCACGCCGCCGTTGGCGAGGGACTGCCGGATCGTCCGCCGGAAATCCAGCGCCGAACGGGAGTGGTGGCGGCGCTTGCGGACCATGCGCGCGGCCAGCTTCCGGCCGAGCAGCTGGACGGCCTGCCTGATCGCGGCCAGCTGCTCCGCCGAGGCGTTGAGGAAGTCGACGTCTTCGGGCAGCGACACGCGCAGCGTGCGGGCTACCGCCGCGGCGCCCCGGTCGGCGACCAGCCTGCGGCGGATCTCGGCTTCCGCCTCGGTGCGGAGGTCGTCCACCTGGCCGCGGCGGCGTTCGGCGGCCAGGGCACGGTCCATCTCCGGCCGGTCCGCCGGGCCGTCAGCCGCGATCAGGCGGGCGAGCAGCCCTTCGGTGTTGAGCCGCCGCAGGGTGTGGTAGAGGTAGTACACCCCGGCCACCGGCCGCCCCGGCTCGACGTTCGCGTACCGGCTGACGGCCTCGGCCAGCACCGCGCGGATGAGCACCTGGTCGCCGGCCTGCACGGCCCGGAAGAGCAGGTCATCCAGGTCGGCGTCGCTGAGCGCCGCGACGATGCCCGGCCGGCCCGCGCCGTTCGCCGCGGCGGCCTGGCCGTTGGCGGCCGCGGTACCGGCCGCCTGGTCGCTGTTCCCCACCCGGCGGTCGCCGAAGAACAGGTCGAAGACCGTTTCGAACGCGTGGTAGTGCTCGGCGCTCTTGACCAGCGTGGCGGCCAGCGCGCTTTTCAGCGCCGCGCGGTCGGCGATGGGCATGGCCAGGACCGCGGCCGTGGCGTCCACGTTCTCCGACACCGAGATCGGCAGCCCGATCGTGCGCAGCTCGGCGATGAAGGCGGCCAGCGTCGCCCGGCTGGTCATGTCAGCGCTTCGCGGCCAGCTCGGCCCCCGCCTTCTCGATGTCCGACTGGTACTTGAGCAGGACATGGAGCGTGTCGGCGGCGAGTTGCGGCGTGATCTCCTCGGCCTTGAGCAGGTACAGCGTGCTGGCCAGGTCGAGGGTCTCCGAGACCGACGGCCGCTTCTTGAGGTCCATCGCCCGCAGGGACCGGACCAGGCCGGTGACCTGTTCGGCCAGCCGCTCCCCGATCCCCGGCACCCGGCTGCGGACGATCTCCTGCTCGCGCTCGGCCGACGGGTAGTCAAGATAGAGGTAGAGGCAGCGGCGCTTGAGCGCCTCGCTCAGGTCCCGGGAGTTGTTGGACGTCAGGAAGACCAGCGGGGTCTGGGTCGCGGTGACGGTGCCGAGCTCGGGAATCGACACCTGGTAGTCGGAGAGCACCTCGAGCAGCAGCGCCTCGGTCTCGACGTCCAGGCGGTCCACCTCGTCGATGAGCAGGACGACGGGCTCGGGTGACCTGATGGCCGCCAGCAGCGGCCGGGACAGCAGGAACTCCTCGCTGAAGATGTCGGACTCGACGTCCGACCAGGACGCCGCCTCGTCCGGCTGCTGCGGGCCAGCGGCCTGGCTAACCTGGATACGGAGCAGTTGCTTGCGGTAGTTCCATTCATACAGCGCCTTGGCCTCATCGAGACCCTCGTAGCACTGCAGCCGGATCAGCCGCATGCCGCTCATCAGCGCGACGCTCTTGGCCAGCTCGGTCTTGCCGGTGCCGGCCGGCCCCTCGATGAGCACCGGCTTGGCCAGTTGCTCGCCGAGGTACACCACGCTCGCGATGTGCTGGTCCGGCAGGTAGCCGACCTCGCGCAGCCCCTGCGCGGTGCGCTCGGGAGAGCCGAGCCGGCTCGGGCGGACGGCGCGGGCGGCCGCGCTCTCCCATGCTTGCTGGTCGGTCATGCGATCCGTCGCCCTCTCCACGTTTCTTCCCGGCCCGCCATCATTGTATAAAGTTAACTTTTATAGTTAAATCGGCAACCTTCGTCCGGCTGCGCCGGGCCCGCGCGCCGGCCGCCGCCGGAGGACCCCGCCGATCCGCTGGTGATCCTCTCGGCGGTACGTGCGGGAACGGTCACGACGGCGCCGATCACCGTTTGACCGGATGGCCGCAGACCTGAAAGCGTGACAGCAATGAGGAAACTGTCGCGTACTGACGCCGTGCCCTGGGCTGCGCGCGGACCCATGTTCAGCCAGGCCGGCTTGGCCAGGCCGGTGGTCTGGACCGCGCCTCATGATCTGGATCGGCTACGCGCCAGCCACGCACGCGGACGGCCGGGCAAGCCGCTGGTGCCGACCAGCGTCGCATCGCCGCGGCTCGGCGATGAGCTGTTCGCCCGGCTTCTGGCCTATGGCACACCGCAGCAGACTCGTCCAGGCGATGTGCTGTTCAGCCCGGGCGATGTAGACGCCGATCTGATCGTGGTCGACCGGGGTTCGGCGGAGGTTGTCCGGACGGAGACGGCTGACGTGCCCGCGGCGATCGTCGCGGTCGTGGATGCAGGCGGCTTTGTCGGCGAGCTGAACCTGCTGACCGGGCAGAATACCTACCTGCTGTGCCGGGTGCGGGAGGGCGGCACGGTCTACCGGGTGTCACCGGAGCGCCTGCGGCAGCTCATGGCCAACGACGTCGAGCTGTCCGACATCGTCTTCAAGGCGCTGATTGCCCGCCGGGAACTGCTGCAGCGCAGCACGGCCGCCCTGGCGGTCGAGATCGTCGGCGGCGCCCGGTCGGCCGCGGCGCTGGCGCTGCGGACCTACGCTGCCCGGCAGCGCCTGATCCACCTCTGGTTCGATGCCGACACCCCCGCGGGCCGGGCGATGATGGAGTCCTCTCACCTGACCGAGGACGACCTGCCCGCCGTCGTCATGCCCGGCACCACGCTGAAACAGGCCACGCCGGGCTGCCTCGCCGAGAAGCTCGGCCTCAGCTACCGTCGTTCTTCCACCAAGCCGGCTGACGTCACGATCGTCGGCGCCGGCCCGGCCGGCCTGGCCGCCGCCGTCTACGGGGCGTCCGAAGGCCTGGACACCGTGCTGCTGGACGCCGTCGGTACCGGCGGGCAGGCCGCGGCCAGCTCCCGGATCGAGAACTACTTCGGCTTCCCGTTCGGCCTGTCCGGTAACGACCTGACCGGCCTGGCCGTGCTCCAGGCGCTGAAGTTCGGCGCCCAGCTGGCCAGCCCCTGCCAGGCGGTCAAGCTCGACACCGACCGGAACGACGGCCTGCTCCGCCTGCACCTGCAGGGCGGGGAAGTCATCGACAGCAAGGCCATCATCATCGCGACCGGCGCCCGCTACCGGGCGCTGCCGCTGGAACGCTGGCCCGACTTCGAGGGCGCCGGCATCTACTACGCGGCCACCGAACTGGAAGCCCGGGGGTGCACGGGCAGCCCGGTCACGGTGGTCGGCGGCGCGAATTCCGCCGGCCAGGCGGCGCTGTACCTGGCCGGGCGAGGAAGCGATGTCTCGCTCGTTGTCCGCGGCCCGGATATCGCGACCGAGATGTCGGCCTATCTCGTCGACCGGCTGCTGGTCCATCCGCGGGTGACGGTGCGGTGCCGGAGCGAGGTTACCCGGCTGGATGGCGGCGACTTCCTCGAGGAAGTGAGCATCACCGACCGGACGGCGGACAGCACGCAACCCCAGAGGTGCGCGGGCTTGTTCTGCTTCATCGGCGCCGAACCCGCTGCGAGCTGGCTGGCCGGGATCGCTACGGGGGACGACGGGTTCATCCGCACCGACGTCCAGCTGGACGACCGCGATCTCGGGCCCGCCTGGGCCGCCCTCGGGCGGCGGCCGCTTCCGTTCGAGACCAACATCCCGGGCGTGTTCGCGGTCGGCGACGTCCACTCCGGCTCGATGAAGCGGGTCGCCGCGGCTACGGGCGAGGGCGCCAGCGCGATCGCCTCAGTGCACAAGGCCATCAGTACGCTCGTCTAGCGCCAGACGGCGGCCTGCAGCGGGGGCCGGGTCCTGCGTCGGCGCGTCGAGGCCCAGGATCATCCGCATGGGGGTGGGCCGTGGACTTCGATCATCGCTCTACGACGAACGGGATGGCGAGGTCGACGTCGGAGACCGGGGCGGTGACGGGTCCGGTCGCGAGATAGGTGGTGCGCAGGCCGAGGTCTACGAGCGTGAGGATAAGACGCTTCCCCTCGTGTTCCTGTTCCTCCTCCCGCATCCAGGCGTCCAGTGACCCGCAGGCGAGGTCCCATTGCACCGCTTGATATCCAGCTGGCAGCGCGACGAACGCCTCCTGGTGCGCCGGCTCGGTTCGCAGCGTCGGCTCGGGACAGCGCTCCGCGAGCGGGTTTGCTTCCCCCGCGGGAACCGGCTTGCACCACTCGATCAGACCGGTCGCTGTCGGCGCCCGGGTGACTCCAGTAGATGCAGAAGGCCGCGCCTTCCCGGCCTTCGATCTTCGGGAGCGGGCGCTCGCGCAGGATCGCGATGAACTCCTTGCCGAACGCAAATTGCTCCTGCACGCTGACGTTCCGCTGCAGGCAGAGCAGGCTCCGCTCGGGTATCTCCCGGGTGGCAGCTTCGTACATGACAGACCTCTTTCCGCGCAGCCGGCTGACGAGGTAGTCGGCTAGCTCGCGCCGCGCATCGTGGGCCGCCTCGGCGTCGCGCCAGTGCGCAGCGATGCGTGCCGCCGCGTCGGCCGGATCGCACGCGAGCAGCTTCTTAACCGGCACCAGCCGTCAACGCGAGTTCCGGGCCGCCTGTACGTCGGCGTGGACGTCGGCCTCACCGACCACAACGACCACGGCCCCGCCAGTACGTCGCCCCACCTCTACGACATCCTGACGTTCCGCGCCAACGGCACGGACATGCGGGTCTTCGCGACAGGCATACGGCAGCCGTGGCAGTTCGCCTTCCAGCCGGGCTCGAACTCGCCGTTCGTCACCGACCTCGGCCAGGACTCTGGCGCCAAGAACCCGCCGGACTTCGTGCTCCACGTGCACCACGGCGACAACTACGGCTTCCCGGCGTGCAACCGCACGGCGCCAAGCAAGTGCAGGGGCTTCACGAAGCCGTTCCGGACCTTCGGCCCGCACACCGACCTGATGGGCATCGCGGTCCAGGCCGGGACGCTCTACCTGACCTCTTTCGCGGGCCCGAAGGGCAAGGGACCGGGGGGTGAGGTGTTCACACTGCGCCTGAACGGCTCCGTGCTCAAGCCGCTGCTGAAGGACTTCATCGCGCCGGTCGTCGGCCTCGGCCTGCACCACGGGTACGTATATGTGGGCGAACTGACCGGGCAGGTGTTCCGGGTCAGGGTCTGACGCAAAGCAGGCCCTGAGCGATCACGCGGCCCCTGCGGATGGCATCCGGCCGTCCGGAGAGGCCGCAACTCACCGTCTTCGTGCCAGCCTGCTCCGTAGCAAGAAAGCCGCGATGACTACCACCACGAGAATTATCAGCCACAAGAACACCGGAGGGCTGGTTCCCGGAACGGGCTTGTAACCGGCCGCGAGGCACTCGGGAGGAGCCGGGGCCCCGACGCTGAACCTGACGTCGTAGTGGGTCTTCCCGACCGTCAGGATCACGTGGTCTTCCCCGGAAGCGGCGTTCGGCGGGACCACAAGGGTCAGCGGCACGCTCGCCGATTCCCCGGGGAGGATTTCCACCGGGGAGATCTTCAGCCATGAGGTGGCATCCGCCGGATTGACCGAGAACGTGACCTGCGTCGGGGAACTGCCTGCGTTCTTCACATGCAGGGCAGTCATCGGGTAGCTGTGCCCGGGAGAGGCTGAGCCCCGGATGCATATCAGTGGGTCCACGTTTCCTCGCGGTCAGTTTCCGCCGGTTGCCCGGAACTCATCGTTTCAGACTGCACAGACCCCTTTCCGCAGGAGCTGCTGTCATGCGTCTGAGGGCAGCTAGAGTCGCAGCAGTCCCTGCGGACACGGCCTGAGCCTGGAGCTGCGCACTGGCAGCGATGGCTGCGCTGATGTCTAGGGTGGAGGTCATCATGACCGAAAGCGAAACGCCGCGCCGCCGTCTGGGGTCCGCCATCCGGCTGCCACGTCGTGATCTCGGTGACCGGCCGCGACGTCGCTGGCCGCGGCGCGTGGCCCGGGGCGCCGTCGGCATCGTTGCCGTGCTCACCGCCGCCAGCGTCGGCTACAACCTCGCGACCGGCCCGGCGCCCCGGCCCTCCGGCCTGCGGACACTCAGCGCGGGCGGGTTCGACACCCGGTACCGCACCTGGGGAGCCACCGGGTCGCCGGTCGTCCTGGTGCCGGGAGCCTTCGAGACAGCGGACACCTTCGCCGCGCTCGGCGCCGAATTGGGCACCGATCACCGGGTGTTCGCGATCGACCTCACCGGCACCGGCTACAGCACACCGAGCCCGCCCTACACCGCCGGCCACCTCGCCGATCAGTTGCTCGCGTTCCTGGCCGCGCAGGGACTGACCGGCGCGAACGCGCCCGTCCTGATCGGGCATTCCAGCGGTGCCGCGGTGGTGGGCAGGGCGGCGGCGCGCGGCAGCCGCGTCGCGGCCGGCGTCGTGTTCCTCGACGGTGACGCGAAGCCGCTGGGAATCCCGTCCGCACTGGGCTGGCTGCTGATCCCCCCGTACCGGACCACGATCCTGCGGCTGGGGCTGAGTTCCTCCTGGCTTATCCGGCGGATCTACGCTGCCCAGTGCGGGCCGGTTTGCCCGCCGCTGACCGCGGCAGGTGTCGAGACGTGGCGCCGGCCGCTGCAGCAGCCGGGTTTCGAGTCAGCCGTCACGTACACCATGCGGCACGGAATTCCCGCCATGACCGCCGCCGAATTCAGCCAGCTACGCTCGGCCGCCGTACCCAAGCGGGTGATAGTCGGCGTCAACGATCCCCAGCTCTCCGCGACCGGAGCTGCTCAGGCCGCGGCGGACATCGGCGCGCCCCCGCCGGTGACCGTCCCCGGCCGCCACCTGACGATGATCTCCTCACCGCGGCAGGTCGCCGCCGCCATCGACACGTTCGTCCGGTCCATCAGTCACCCGTGAAAGACCCGACTTGGCTCAAGTTAGTGCACACCTCGCTAGCGGTGGATTTGTTCGAGTGGTCAGCGAACTCAATCTCAGCCGGAACGCAGGCCTCGCCGAGTCGGCTGGAGTCGCTGATCTAGACCGGGGGGATAGGTTCGAGGGCATCAACGCACAGTCTCCGGTCGAACCGAGCGGAAGGTAGCTGCTGTGGCCCAGAAGTTCAGTCGTTCCGAGTTGGTCTCCCGTCTCGTTCGCGCCGGCGAACTGGAAGTGTCAGGTGAAGACCAAGCCGAGGTTGATACCTATTTCGACCGGAAGAATTTTCGCTTTCACGGTCCCGACGGCTTCGAATCCGATTACGCGGGGCTTACCGCATACTTTGCGTCGATCCGCGCCGCCTTCGATGAGCGCAAGATCACCCGCGGAATCATCGTGGCCGAGGGTAACACCATGGCCTGCCAGACGTGGATCGAGGGCACATTCGTGCGCGAGTTCACCCAATCGCCGGCTGGCCCGCTTCCCCCGACGGGCACGAGGGTCGTATGGGACCTGATCAACATCTTCCGGTTCGATGATGACGGGCGGCTGATCGAGGAATTCGTGCGCACCGATTACCGCAGCTTCCTCCGGCAGCTCGGCGCCGAGGGCCGGTGACGAGCGCGGGTCCCTCGTTATAAACGATCGCTAGTGCGCACATCCACCGGCCCATCGCGACGAAGCCGCATGTCAGCAAACCGCGCTCAGCCAGGACCTGCCATGGTGAGCCAAGTCGGGCCACCTGACGATGATCTCCTCACCGCGGCAGGTCGCCGCCGCCATCGACACGTTCGTCCGGTCCATCAGTCACCCGTGAAAGACACCCAGGCGGCAACTGGGCGGCCGCGGTCATCCGCGGGCCAGCGCGGTGCCCTTGGCGACCGCGAGGAGGCGCGCGGCCTCGGGCGGCAGCGGGTCGAGGTCGGGGCGCCAGACGGCGGTGAGCTGCCTTATCAGCGGCGGCCCGGCGACCTCGATGGCGACCAGCCGGCCGAGCACGAGGTCGTCACGGACGGCCAGCCGGCTGAGCACGCCCGGTCCGACGCCCTCCGCGATCGCCGAGCGAACCGCCGCGCTCGTACCGAGTTCCATCGCGATCTGCGCGCTGAGCGGCGGATCCTGGGCGGCCAGGTGGTCGGTCAGGGTGACCCTGGTGCCGCTGCCGGCCTCCCGCATGACCATCGGCATCGCGGCGATCTCGGTCAGTGACAGCGGCCCCCGGCGGCGCGCCCACGGATGGCCCGGCGCGGTGACCACGAGCATCTCGTCGTCGCGCAGGTGCGTCGTGACCAGGTCAGCAGGCAGGTGCGGGGTCTCGATGAAGCCGAGCCGCACCTTAACGTCCCTGACGAGCTCGATGACCCGGGTGGAGTTGGCGACGGTGAGTTCCACGACGGTCGGCGTGTCCCCGGCTGCCTGCCCGGCGCTGGCCTGCTCGATGCCGCGCAGCTCGACGAGCCAGTGCGGCACGAGGTGCTCGGCGATGGTCTGGCTGGCGGCGATCGCCAGCCGGTGCGACACGCCGGACCTGATCGACCGCAGCCCGGCCTCAAGCCGGTCGGCGGCGTCGAGTACGTCCTCGGCCCAGCCGACGACGAGGCGTCCCTGCTCGGTGAGGTGGGATCCGCCCGGTGAGCGGGCGAGCAGGGTGACGTTCGTCGCCCGCTCCAGCGTCCGCATCCGCGCGGACAGCGCCTGCTGCGAGACGCCGAGCATCGCGGCGGCGGCGGCGATGGAACCGCGCCTGCCCACCTCGCGCAGCGCCCGCAGCGCGCCCAGATCGTGCACCGCCTCGCTCATCGTCCCGCGCCTCCCCTGCCCGATCGCGGCTGCCGCCAGGTACAACGTTAGCTTGTACCCTCACAAGGCGGCCCTCATTCCCGCAGGCCAGGATCTTGGCGACGCTGGAATGGTTATGACCGCCCTGCATGATTCCCCCGCCTCGGCGACCCTCGAGCGCCGGACGCGGGACACCGAGAGCCTCCAGCGGGGCCCTTCGCATCCCGCTGACGCCTCCCGCCCGCGCCGTGCCGCCCGCCGCGCCCAGGCCATCGCGCCCGGGCTCGCGCTGGCACTCGCTGTCGCGGCAGCAGCGACGGTCGTGGGACAGTACGTGCCGCTGATCGGCAGCGCGGTTCCCGGAGCGGTCATCGGCGCCGTCATCGCGATCGTCGTCAAGCCGGGCGCGCGCTTCGCGCCCGGGGTGAAGTGGGCGAGCACCTTCGTCTTGCAGTGCTCGGTGGTCCTGCTCGGCGCGCAGCTCTCGATCACCGAGGCGGCCAGGGTCGGCGTGTCCTCACTGCCGGTCATGCTCGGCACGCTCGCCATCTGCCTCGCCGCGGCCTGGCTGTACGGGCGCCTGCTCGGCGTCCCCGGCGACCTGCGCACGCTGATCGGCGTGGGCACGGGCATCTGCGGCGGATCGGCGATCGCCGCGGCTTCCCCGGTGATCGAGGCCGCGTCGGCCGACGTCGCCTACGCGATCTCCACGATCTTCCTGTTCAACATCGCGGCTGTCCTGGCCTTCCCGCTCCTCGGGCACGTGCTTGGCATGAGCCAGCAGTCATTCGGCCTGTTCGCAGGCACGGCGGTCAACGACACGTCGTCCGTGGTGGCGACGGCGGCCACCTACGGCACCGCCGCGACCAGCCACGCGGTCGTGGTGAAGCTAGTCCGGACGCTCATGATCATCCCGATCTGCCTGGGCCTCGCCGCGCTGACCGCGCGCAGGCAGCAGCGCCTCGCCAGCGCGGCCGCCCCAGCCGCCGCGGCCCGCGACGGCGCTGCCGCGGGCCGCCCCGCCTCTCCGGCCGCTGCCCGCATGTCACCGCGCCGCGCCGTCAAGCTCGTGCCCTGGTTCCTGATCGGCTTCGTCCTGGTGGCCGCCGTCAACTCCGGCGGCATCATCCCGGCCGGCGCGCACTCCCCCCTCGAGCACGCGTCGGTGTTCCTCGTCGCCGTCGCGCTGTCCGCGATCGGCCTGTCCACCAACGTGGCCGCGCTCCGCAAGGCCGGTGCCCGCCCCCTGGTCCTCGGCGCCCTGCTCTGGGTCACGGTCGCAGCAGCCAGCCTGGGCCTCCAGGCCCTCACCGGCACCCTGTAACCTCCGTGGATCTCAAGCGGCGTGTGTCCGGATGTCGTTCGCCACGCCAGCCAGCTTGTCCGCATAGTGCGGATCGTGCGCCCACGTGCCAGCGAGTCCCTGGAGCGTTGGTGCCGCGCCGCGCAGCCGATCTGGCAGCGTGCGGAACGACAAGGCCTCCTTGATCAGCTGGTTCTGGTCCTGATTGCCGGCGTTGGCGGGGAGTGCGTAGGCGAGCAGGCGACCGGTGTGGGCGTCCACCGCGGTCTTCAGGTCGGGGAACGACAGGCCTACCCCCGGCTTCCCGGTGACCCCGATGCCGGCCAGGTTCCGGCGCGGCCGCTGGGACCAGAATGACGTGAGATGACCGGTCTCCTCGACCATCTGGGCCACCACGAGCAGAGGGTCGAGACCGACCGCCGTTGCTGTCGCATAGTAGTCAGCGACGAGGGAGCGGACGTCAGCGTTGCTGTATCCGCCGTGCGCTCGCGCGAGCAGGTAGCTCTCAGCTTGCGCCGCTGGCGCGCGGGAGGGTGCGAGAAGGCGCGTGCCCGCCGTTACCTGGCCAGGCGTCGTCACCGTTCGCTGGCTCCCGGTGCCGCCCTTCGATGACGGTTGGACGGTCAGGCCGAAGAAGCGGCGCAATGCATTGTGTTCGGCTTGGGCGAGTTGATTGACGTGGGCCTTGAGCCACTGATGCTCCGCCGGGTTCGTGACGAAGCCGTGTTCCACGAGCACCTCAGGCCCCGGCGTCTGGACAATGCCGAAGCCGTAATAGAACTCCATGTCCCCGGTGTTATTGTCTGGCCGCCGGCGGGGATGACCGGGGAGCTTCTCGATTTCTTCCGCGATTAGCTGAGCCAGGCGGCGGTTGACCTCCAGACGCGGATAGCCGACCGAGTAGCCGCCCGCCGACGGGTTAGCAGCCCCGTCAGCATGCAGGTAGAGCGCGCCGTCGACATCGACGTGGGGGTCGATATGGCCAGGTACCGGAATGCCGTGGAAGTCCGGGTCCTGATTCAGCAGGCTGACAAGTGCGTGCTGAATATCCGCGACGAGTTCGGCCTCGCCGGGCGCACCCGTCTGTGTCTCGAACCCGGGCTGCAGCGGTCGTTGATGACCGGCCTGCACCAGTATGCGCTTCATCGTGCCCCCTGAAAGAGATGCGGTTACCCGTCATCTACTCAGAGGCAAAGGCGCGATCCCCAGATACACCAAGGCCAGTTCCCTAGCCGACGTCCCTAGTGCCGTTGCCGGCTAGTCCGGGCTGCCGCCGCCACCGGTAGCAGGCAGAACGAGACGATGGCCAGGACTGCGGACGGGCCGACGAGCAGGAAGAGCGCACGGAAGCCGGACCTGGCCGCGATCGGCAGCCCGAGCGGCGGCCGACGATGAACGCCGCGGAGAAGACCAGCACCGCAGGCACAGTCGGCTACACTCTGCCGCCGTGCCCAAGCGAGTGATATTCGGCGTCGACGACCCCCGCTCTCTGCGGCCGGAGCCGCCCCAGCCGCAGCGCGCATCGGCGCGCCCCCGCCGACGGCCGTCCCCGGCCGGCACTCGACGATGATCTCCTCAACGCTGAAGGTCGCCGCCGCCATCCGCGCGTTCATCCGCTCCAGGTGAGCATTCCCGACGACGCCGACCCGGCGTCTTTCCCGGCCGCCGGGCGCACGTCCCAGCCCGGCTCCGAGGTCTTCGACCGGGTGTTCGCGCTGGCGGCCGGCTCTCCCGGGATCGCACGGCGCAGGCGCACCCGGACCTTCCCGAGGTCGAACCGCACTCCTTCGTCTCCTCCGCCTGCTCCGGTACATCGCCCGGGCGCTAGGCATATCCCGCGGTCAGGACCTCGCCGACCTAGGCTGCGGACGCGGCGGGCCCGGGCTGTGGCTGGCCCGCGAGCTGGACGTGAGGCTGACTGGCGTGGACTTCTCCCCGGTCGCGGTCGAGGCGGCCGCCCGGCGGGCCGCGCGGTTCGGCCGGGCCAGCGTGGCCCGGTTCAGCGTGGGCGAGCTGACCGACACCGGCCTCCCGGCCGCCAGTGCCGACGCGGTGGTGAGCGTGGACGCCTTCCAGTTTGCCGCCGACCCGGGCCTAGGCCGCCGCCGAGGTGCTGCGAATCCTCCGGCCGGACGGGCGGTTCGTGCTGACAGGCTGGCAGCCGGCCACGCCGGGCGACACCCGGCCACCGGCTCGGCTGCGCATCGACTGGGTTCCGGTGCTGCGGGAAGCTGGGCTCGCCGATGTCCGGGAGGCGGCGAGTGCCACCTGGCACGAGGCCTACACCAGGGTGTTCCGGACCGCCCTGGAGCTTGGCGACCACGGTGACGACACCATACTGGCCGAACTCCAGGACGAGGCCAGGGAGCAGCTACCAACGGCCGACCTGGTGCGGCGGGTCGTCGTCACCGCGACAGCGCCCCGCTAGGCAAATGCCCTGAATCAGCGAGGCCATACGGTCGCTGACCCCTCTTGTGCCACAGAGTCACACACCTCAAACTGACCCACGATGCGGGTGGGAGCGCCTGTACTCCCGCTGGCGCTCCATGGCCTCGGCTGTCTTGCAGAATCCGCCATGGCCCGGTTTGCGCGCACACATCGTCTGCTTTCGCGGCATCCACTTGCCGCACAAATCCTGCCTCATATCTCTCATTGTAAATTCCGGTTTTCCAGAACTTCGGTAGCAACACGCCGAGGGCAAGCGACCGGCCCTTCGCCGACCCAGATAACCGCTCGCGTCTTGCACCAGCAAGGAGACGGGTATTTGAAAATAGTGGGCGTAACTGGGTTCGAACCAGTGGCTTCCCGCTTGTAAGGCGGGCGCTCTTCCGCTGAGCTATACGCCCGGCCGTCCCTGACGGAACGAACGCAGACAGCATACGGGGTACGAGTGGCTTCCGTCGCCTCGGGAACTCCACGCCCGTGGTCAGTCGGTGATGGCGACCGCGACGGGGAAGTCGCCGACGGTGATCGGCGCGTAGGCGTGTCGGGTGCGGGTGCTGAACAGGAGACCTAGCCGCCGTAGGTGTCCAGGACGACGCCGGTGGAGCCGGCGATGACCATCCCGGTGGGATAGGAGAAGGCGCCGACGCTGACCGCCGGGACGAGGCGGCCGGACGAGGTGGCGATCGGCGTGGCCTGATCGGAATCGCCGTCGGCCCGTTCGTACAGGGCAATGGCCGGGGCGCTGTCGTCCACCACGTCGAGGACGGGCAGGAAGCCGTGATCCACGGCGGCGCCGGCCGCGGTGTCCAGCAGGGTGCGGGCCAGGCCCAGCCGCTGGAAGTGCGGGTCCACGTAGCCGCTGGCGTCGTGCACCCGGCGCAGCGCGGCCGCGCAGGCGGGAAGGTCCGCGGGCTGGCGGGGCCGGACTGGCACGCCAGGAAGCGTATCCAGGGCTGATCAGGAAGGCGTACCCGGGCCTGGCGGTAACGCGACTGGTTCCGCGGCCTCGCGGCGCCCTTCGCTGCGGCCGACGGGCCGCCCCTCCGGTCGCGGCGCCGAGCGGGCCGGCGCCCGCCGGGTGCCGGCCGCGGAGACCTCTTCCAGGTGGCTCATCATCCGGTGCCGGGCCAGCGCGCCGTCGCGGGCAATGATCGCCTCGGCGATCTTGCCGTGCGCCACGTGGATGTCCTCCAGCGAGAGCCGGCTCCGCTCGAAGGCGGGCTGCCGCTGAGTCAGGTCGGTCAGCGTCTGCACGAACAGGTGCAGGGCCGGGTTGCCGGTCAGCCGGGCCATCAGGACGTGGAAGTCATACAGGCTGCAGGCCTCGCCCGAGGTGACCAGGGTGGCCTCGACGGCGAGGTAGGCCCGGATCTCGGCCACCTCGTCCTCGCTGATCCTGGCGGCGACGCGCTCGGCGCAGAACAGCTCGATAGCGAGCCGGGCGTCCTCAAGCTGCCGCGGCTCGACCTTCTCAAAATCAAGGTAGACCGCCATCGCCTTGGCCACCGGCGCCGGGTCGGGCTGCCGGATGAACAGCCCGCCGTGCAATCCGCGGCGCATCTCGGCCAGGCCGTGGTGCTCGAGCAACCGGACCGCCTCGCGGAAGACCGCGCGGCTCACCCCGTAACGGGCAATAAGCTCCACCTCGCTGCCAAACAGTTCCCCCGGTTCCCAGCGCTGACCGACAATCGTTTGCTCGATCTGCTCAGCAACGATTTCTGCCTTCTTCAATTTTCGCGTGTCCTCGTCCCGCGGGGCAACGGCCGGGGGCTGGCCGGCCGGGTCGTGCTTTATGGGGCGAGCCATACTCTAACGGCGTAAGTCACCCTCTGCGGCCGACTGTACACCGCGAGGGAGACCCTTTTTTCACCCTGCGAACGATCGTTCGCGGCGCAGTTCCTGACGGGCGATTGACCTGCGGTGCACCGCGTCCCGGGCCGCCAGGCTCGGCGAGAAGTCCGCCTCAGCTTCCCTCGTCCAGGCGGGCGAGCCCTTCGGTGGCGACCCGCTCGACCTCGCTCTCGATGTCGCCGAAGTCCTGCCCGGCCATTGACCCGGCTCGTACCCGGGCCGCGATGCCCTGCGCGATCGCCGCCGACTTGAAGTGGGCCAGCGCGACCCACGAGGAGAGGTTCGAGATGTCGGCGCCGGTGCGCTTGGCGTACCGCTCGGCCAGGTAGGCGCGGGTCGGGAAGCCGGGCTGCATGGTCGGCGCGGGCGTCATGCGCGGCCGGGCGTCGGTCGGCTCGCGGTAGTAGAACATGAACATGCCGAGGTCGGCCAGCGGCTCTCCCAGGGTGGACAGCTCCCAGTCGAGCACCGCCTTGACCTCGGGCGGCATGTGCGCGCCGAGGATGGTGTTGTCGATCCGGAAGTCCCCGTGCACGATCGACCCGCCGGGCCCGGTGGGCGGGTCCTCGCGGAGCCGGCGGCCGAGTTCGTCCACCGCCGGGATGTCGCGGCTCTTGGACCGCTCCCACTGATCGCTCCACCGGCGCACCTGCCGCTCCCCCAGGCCCGTCGGCCGGCCGTAGCCGGTCAGGCCGACCTGGTCCGGGTCGATGGCGTGCAGGTCGGCGAGGGTGTCGATGAGGACGTCGCCGACGGCGCACCGGTCCGCCGCCGATTCGGCCCAGCCGTCCGGCAGGTCGCCCCGGATCACGTACCCGTCGACCTTCTCCATCACGTAGAACGGCACGCCGATCAGCTCGCCGGCGTCCTCGTACATGATCTTCGCCACCGGCACCGCGGTGCCGGCCAGCGCCCGCTGGATCCGGGCCTCCCGGCCCATGTCGTGCGCCCGGGGCAGCAGCGGCCCGTCCGGCGGCCTGCGCAGCACCGCCTCGCCCGCGCCGCTGCTGAGCTCGAAGGTCAGGTTGGACTTGCCGCCGGAGACCAATGTGGCCGCCAGCTGCTCCCAGCCGGGATCGCCCAGCGCTCGCGCGAGCGCGGGGCCGACGAGGTCGAGCCTGGTCAGGTTCTCGTGCATGCTGTCCCTTCGTGTGCTGCCCTTCGCCTGAATTTAACGGTAGGAATGGGCCATGGACGACACCGGAGCCCGCCTCCGTAATCACTGGGTCAGTCATATCGCCCGGCATGCGCATGCGAAACCCGGCGAGATCTACCTGCGTTTCGAGGGCACGTCGGTCACCTGGGCACAGCTCTACGAGCGGATCGGCGCCGTGGCCGCGGCTCTGAGCGAGCGGGGGATCCGGGCCGGCGACCGGGTGGCGGTCATGATGACGAACCGGCCCGAGTTCCTCGAGACGATGTTCGCCGCCAACGCCCTGGGCGCGATCGTGGTTCCGGTCAACTTCCGGCTGGCGCCGGACGAGATCGCCTAC
This sequence comes from Streptosporangiaceae bacterium, assembly GCA_025934635.1. The sequence continues at coordinate 46,916 of JAICWX010000004.1, forward strand.
ATCCTGACCGACTCCGGGGCGTCGCTGCTGGTGGTGGAGGAGGCCACGGCCGCCGCGGCGGCGATCGCCCGGGCCGCGTGCGCGCACGAGATCGGCTTCGTGTCGACCGGTCAGGCCGACGGCGCGGCCCCCTATTTCCCCGGCGCCGGCCCGTCTGGCACCGGCGCGCCGGCCGCGGACGTGCCCGAGGACAGCCCCGCCCTGATCATGTACACCTCCGGTACCACCGGGCGGCCCAAGGGCGCGGTGCTCTCCCACGAGAACCTGCACTGCCAGTCCCTCACCTTGATCCGGGCCTGGCGGCTCTTCGGCGACGACGAGGTCAACCTGTGCGCGTCGCCGCTGTTCCACATCGCCTCGATCGGGTCCGTCGCGCCCATGACCTTGATCGGCGGCACCACGGTCCTGCTCCCCAGCGGCGGGTTCAGCAGCGCGGCCACCCTCGAACTGATAGCTACCGAACGGGTGACCAGCGTGTTCCTGGTACCGGCGCAATGGCAGCTGCTGTGCGACGACCCCTCGCTCGGTACCCGCGACCTGTCCGCGCTGAAGACGATGTCGTGGGGCGCCGCCCCGGCCACCACGACCCTGCTCACGCGGATGGCGGAGGCGTTTCCCGGCGTGACGAACGTGGCCGTGTTCGGGCAGACCGAGATGTCGCCGGTGACATGCGCCCTGTCCGGCGAGGATGCGCTGCGCAAGATCGGCTCGGTGGGCACGCCGGTGACGATGGTCGCGGCCCGGGTCGTCGACGACGACATGAAGGACGTCCCGCCCGGCGAGGTAGGTGAGATCGTCTACCGCGGTCCCTCGGTCATGACCGGGTACTGGCGGAACCCGGAGGCCACGGCCGAGGCCTTCCGCGGCGGCTGGTTCCACTCCGGTGACCTGGTGCGGGCCGATGAGGAGGGCTTCCTGTACGTGGTCGACCGCAAGAAGGACATGATCATCACCGGCGGCGAGAACGTCTACTGCGCCGAGGTGGAGAACGCCCTGTCCGCGCACCCGGCGGTGGCCGAGGTGGCGGTGATCGGCGCGCCGCACGAACGGTGGGGCGAGACGCCGGTGGCGGTGGCCGCGCTGGTCCCGGGCGCGTCGCTGACCGTCGAGGAGCTGCGCGCGTGGGGCACCGGCCGGCTGGCCCGCTACAAGCTGCCGACCATCTTGCACGTCATGGACGCGCTGCCGCGCAACGCCAGCGGCAAGGTCCTGAAGACGGCCCTGCGCCAGCAGTACGGCGCGGGCAGCACCGGCTGAGCTGTACCCCTGAGCTGGCTCCGGGCTAGGGCGTTTCCTTCCCGTCCAGATGGCGGTAGCCGGGGTGGATCCCGGGCACGAGGCCGTGGCCGGCGGCCAGCTTGGCCAGCAGGGCGTTGAGCTCGGCTCGTTCGGCCGGGGTGAGGGGGGCGCTGATGGCTTCCTCGTGCTCGGCGGCGGCCCGGTCCAGGCCGGTCATGGCCTGGTGCCCCGCGGCGGTGAGGTGCAGTTCATAGTTGCGCCGGTCTTCCGGGTTGCGGCGGCGTTCGACCAGGCCGCGTTCCTCCAGGTCGTCCACGAGCGCCACCAGCCGGCTGGGCGGGGTGCCGAGGACCCGGGCGACCGCCTGCTGGCTCTGCCCGGGTTCGCGGCTGAGCAGGCGGAGCAGGCCGGCCTGCGGCCGGGTGAACCCGAGGGCGGCCGCCCGCTCGCCGAACTGCCCGGCGGCGTAGGCGCCCAGCTGCGCGGCCAGGAACGCGATGCCCGTCCGCTTGCGCGCGGGCCGGGCCGGGGGCGTGTCGGTCGGTGCCACGCCCACCATGGTAAACGATTGACAATCATTTCAACTTGTAATTATTCTCGTTCGGTATCAATTGATTTTTCACCGGTCTCTGGGAGGAAGCAATGTCCGCACCGGTCATACGCGCTGGCCAGCGGGGGCGCCCGCAGGGCGGGCCGCCGCCGCTGGTACCCGCCCTCGCCTACGGGGCGCTGGTGATCGCGGCTGCCGCCGTGTCGGCCGGCGGCCCGCGTCCTGGCACGTCGGCAGCCGCCACTCTGGCCTACGACCAGGCCCACACCGGCCTGCTGCACGTCGCCGCGGTGCTGATCTTCGGCGCCGCCGCGCCGCTGGCGATCTGGGCGGCGACCATCTACCGGCGGCTGCGCACGCTGGGCGTGACCGCTCCCGGCGCGGTGATCGGGCTGGCCGGCGGCATCCTCGCGGCCGCCTCGCTCGCGCTGTCCGGCCTGTTCACCTGGGTCGCGGCCGATACCGCGGCGGACGCTGGACCAGCCCTGGCCCGGGTGGTGTTCGACCTCAGCTTCGCCGCGGGCGCAGCGGGCTTCGTGGTGCCGTCCGCGCTGCTGGTCGCGGGCGTGGCCGTGCCCGCGCTCATCTTGCGGCTCACCCCGTCCTGGCTGGCCTGGACCGGCCTGGTGATCGCGGCGGCGGGCGTGCTGTCCACCCTGACCCTGCTCACCTCGGCGCTGGACGCGACGCTGCCGATCGGGCGGTTCGGCACCCTGATCTGGATCGTGGCGGTCAGTGTCCTGCTGCCGGCGTCCCGGCACCGGCTGCCCGCGCGGGCCGGGGAGCCCGCGCCCGCCGCGGCTTAGGATCGCGGGTAAGGATCGCCGGGGCCTGGCTACGGGGAAAGGGACCATGAGCGAGACCCTGCGTATCGGGACCCACGAGTGTACCTGACCGTCATCCGCGCCGACGCCGCCGTCTGCGTCCTGGGCCTCGCCGCCCAGCTCACCCGGCGTGACCGGGGCGCGATAGCGTGACGGCGTGGCAGCAACCGACAAACTCGAGATGTTCCTGGCCGAGCCGCGCAACGTCGTCGTGGCCGGGATCCGCCGCGACGGGCGCCCCCACCTGAGCCCGAACTGGTTCACCTGGGACGGCGAGCGCTTCTACGTCTCCACCACGCGGAGCCGGGTGAAGTACGCCGTCTTCCGCCGCGACCCGCGGGCCCAGCTGCTCATCGACGACCCGGTCGGCTACCGGGCCATCCTGGTGACGGCCACGGCTGAGGTCCGCGAGGACATCGAAGCCGAGCTGCCCCGGTTCCGCGCCATCAGGCAGAAGCACGGGCTGCCCGTTCCCGATGACGGCAAGCACCTGGAGGCCCTGGCGGCGGAAGGCCGGGTCCTGCTCGCCTTCACCCCCGACGGGCCGTCCGCGGGCTGGACGTCCTGGGGCCTGGACTGATCATGGGCGGCCGCGGCTGGCCCGCCGACTGGGACGAGCGGATGGCGGGCAAGGACTGCCCGCTCTGCGGCGCCCTCGGGCGCGGCGACAACGACTATACGGTGGCGGTCCACACGGGGCAGTTCGCCGAAGTGTGCATGGAACGGCGGACCCGGCTGCCGGGTTACTGCATCGTGGTATGGCGGCACGGGCACGTCGCCGAGCCGGATGACCTGGATCCCGGGCAGGCGGCCGGCTACTGGGCGGAGGTGCTCGCGGCGGGACACGCGGTGCGGGCACGGTTCGGCCCGGTCAAGGTGAACTACATGACCCTGGGCAACACCGTCCCGCACCTGCATACGCACGTGGTGCCGCGATACCTGGACGACCCGGCGCCCGGCGGCCCGATCGAGTGGGCCCAGATCCACTCGGCCGATCCGGTGCCCGAGGCCGAACTGCACCGCCAGGCCGCCGACCTTCGCGGCCTGCTGGCGGGCTGAGTCCCGCGTACCCGGCCTTACCCGGCGCCCGTTCGCAGGCGCTGTAGCACGGCCGGGTCGGCGCCCTCGACGTCGAGGATCTTGGTGCGGCTCGTCGCCCCCGCGACCAGCGTCACGGACCGGCGGGGGACGCCGAACGCGGCCGCCACGGCAGTCAGCGCCGCCTCGGTCGCCTGGCCGTCCACGGCGCGCTTGCTGACCTGGACGACCAGCGCGCCGTCGCGCTCCCCGCCGACCCCGGGGCGCGCCGAGCCGGGCCGGACCCACACGGTTATCCGCACCGCACCAGTGTGCCGGGCTGCCGTGGGTGGCGATGTGATACTTGCCGTGTGGACACGGTTGGGTTCCCCGTGGCGGGATCCTGGTTTTCGGCTCGGCGGGTGGCTGATGGCATCACGCTGATAACCGAGCCGCATGTGGACCCGCTGATCCGCGCGAACCTCTATCACGTCCGCGGCACTGAGGCTGATCTGGTCGTCGACACTCCTCGTTAGCGGGGCGAAGCCGCGGTCGCCCGGTCGCCGACTCGCAGAACAAGCACCTGGAGCATGGCCGGGCGGAGCCACGACGACCTGGGCGGCCCAGTTAACGGTCCCAGGGAAATCATGTCACCGGAAACTAGCTCGACCGTCTTCTGGCCCTAGCGGGGGTGGGCGGCGAAGAACTGCCAGATGACCTGGGTGGCGTTCAGCGCGGCGGACGGCGGGTCGCTCCCCAGGATCCGCTGGAGCGCGGGCCGGGGGACGGATCCGGGCCACTGGTGGCCCGCGCCGGCGATGGTGATCAGCTCGACGGCGCGGCCGCCGGGGCAGGACGCGGTGGATGCGGTGACTGCGCCCTTGGCGCTGACGGCCGGGGCGGCGCAGTGGTCGATAGCTCGCCAGCGGGCGTTGAGGGACGGCACTGGGGGTCCGTCGATGTGGGCGACGCCCTGGCCCTCGCCACCCTGGTAGCGGATGCGCGTGTCGGCGGTGCCGTGGATGTGGATGACCGACAGCGGGTGCGGGGCCGGGCAGCTGCCCAGCTCGGTGGCGGAATCGGGCCCGATGGCGGCGAAGACCGAGGTGCGGCAGGCCAGCGTGTAGGCCATGATGCCGCCGTTGCTGATGCCGGTGGCGTACACGCGGCCGGCGTCGACCGGGACCTGGCGCTCGATCGCCGCGACCATGGCGGTGATGAAGCCGGTGTCGTCGGCGCTCGTCCGGCCCGGCGTGCCGCAGCAGCCGCCGCCGGTGTTCCAGGCGCGGTTGAGCCCGTCCGGATAGGCGACGACGAAGTGCCCCTGGTCCGCCTCGGCGTCCCAGCCGTAGGAATTCTCCGCCTGGCGGCCGCTGCCGAAGCCGCCGTGCAGCATCACGACCAGCGGGGCCTTGGCGGGCAGGGACGCGGGCCGGTACACGATGTACGTCCGGCTGACGCCGTCCGCCTCGATCGAGTGCGTGGAGGAACCCGCCGGGAGGGCCGGCGACGCGGACGGGCCGGCGACGCGGGCGGCGGCCCCGCCGCAGCCGGACAGGCCGGTCACCGCCAGCAGGGCGCCGACGGCGAGCGAGAGCTGGCTCATGATCCGCATAAGTGATAATTTATGCAAGGCACTTGTCAAAGTCAAAAGACGACATAATGAGTCTGTGGCTGATTCATCACCTCGGGCTGCGGGACAGACCGTACCGGCACTTGTCCAGGCACTTGCGCGATCGGGCACCGAGCGGCTGCGGGCCGAGTTCGCCGCACAGGGCATGCCCGGGCTGCGCCCGCTGCACGCCGTGCTGCTGGTCCCCCTCCTCGGCGGCGGGCGGCACGCCTCGGACCTGGCCGAGACGCTGGGGGTATCGCGCCAGGCGGTCGCCCAGGTGGTCACCCGCCTAGAGCAGGACGGTTACCTCACCCGGGTCACCGACCCGGGCGACGCCCGGGCCAAGCTGATCTGCCTGACCCCGCGCGGCCGGTCCGCGCTGCGCGCCATGCGCGCGACCGGGCTGGCTGTCGAGGGCGAATGGCGGGAGCACCTGGGGGCCGAGCGGCTGGCCGCCTTCCGCGACACGCTGGTAGCCCTGCTGGCCGCGGGCCGGTAAGGCCCCCGGTCTTGCGCGAGGCAAGCCCGGGCCGTCCGGGTACCGGCCGCCTGGAGACCTGGCGCCGGGGCAGCCGCCGCGGACCCGCCGTCAGAGGTTGGTCTCGTCGGCCGGGATGCCCGCGGGGGCCTGGGCAGCCGGGCCGGTTCCGGTGGCGTCCGGCACGTCGAGGCCGAGGGTGTAAGCGGTCATCGACAGTGATCCGTAGGCGCAGCCGTCGACCAGGACGCGGGTGGCGTCGCCCGGGTCTGCCGCGTCGCCCGGGTCTGCCGCGTCGCCCGGTCCCGCCTTGCCCCGGGGCGCCTCGTCCCGGGGTGACTTGTCCCGGGACGAGGCGGCCAGGCCTGCCAGGTACAGCAGCGGGATGAAGTGATCCGGGGTGGGAACGGCGCTGGCGAAGTCGCGGTGCGCATCGAGCCGGGCGATCTCGGCCGGGTCGGTGAGCATCCGCTCCCGGGCGTCGGCGTCGAAGCGCTCCGCCCAGTCGAACCCGGTGTCGGCGAGCTGGACGCTGATCCCGGCCAGGTTGTGCACGATGTTGCCGCTGGCGACGATGAGCACGCCGGTATCGCGCAGCGGCGCCAGCCTGGCGCCCAGGTCGAGGTGGTAGCCGAAGTCCTTGAACTGGTTGATCGACAGCTGGACCACGGGAATGGCCGCGTCCGGGAAGGCGTGCCGCAGCACCGACCAGGTGCCGTGGTCGATCCCCCAGGAGTCGACGTCCGCGCCGACCCAGGTCGGCTGGACGATGTCGCTGACCTCCTCGGCCAGTTCCGGGAGGCCGGGCGCGGGGTACTGCACGTCGAACAGTTCCTGCGGGAAGCCGTAGAAGTCGTGGATCGTCCGCGGCCGCGGCATCGCGGTGACGGCGGTGGCGTTGATGTACCAGTGCGCGCTCACCACCAGGATGGCCCGGGGCCGCGGGACGGCCTGGCCGAACGCGCGCCAGGCGTGGGTGTACCGGTTGAGCTCCAGGGCGTTCATCGGGCTGCCGTGCCCGAAGAACGCGGCCGGCATCGGCTGCGCCTTACTCATCCGCGGTCCTCTCGTTCGGCTGGCCCGCCGTACCGGCCCCGCCCGGCCGGGCCTGGCCCATGACCGGGACGATAGCGGACCCGGCCCGGCCGCTTGGCGGCCCGAGCACGCCGGCTTGCGTTCCGCTGCGGTGAACGGCCGGCTTACGGGGCGAGTGGTGCCCGTGGTGCGCCTGACACCGGCCGCCGTGCTCTGGGCAGCTCGGTTGACGGCGTCGATGGAGCATCAATGTCGTTCCCGCGGCATGGATGGGGCATCAATGTCGCGCCGGGAGCCTGGGCAAGGCCGGGCCGGGTGACGGGTGCGGGCTGTGGTGCGGATGAGGATCCTGCGGTGCGGACGGGATGCCAGGGGCAGGAAGCCGGCTGGGCGGGGCGGGTCAGTGGCCGGACATGCCGCCGTCGACGGCCAGGGTGATGCCGGCGATGTAGGAGGAGGCGGGGCTGGCCAGGAAGACCACCACGGTGTCGATTTCGTGCTGCTCGCCCATCCGGCCGAGGGTGGAGGTCTGGGTGATGAACTGGTCCAGCATGTCCTGCGGGATCGGGTCGGTCATCTCGCTGCGGAAATACCCGGGTGCGACCGCGTTGACCCGGATCCCGCGGCGGCCCGACCACTGCTGGTTCAGGTCGCGGGTCAGCCCCATGAGCCCGGCTTTGCTGGCCGCGTAGGCCGCCTGCGGCCAGAAGGACTTCACCAGGCCGAGCAGGCTGGCGATGTTGACGATGGACGAGCCGGGCGGCATGACGCGCGCGGCCGCCTGGGCCATCCAGTAGGCGCCCATCAAGTTGACGTCGACGACCTGGCGGAACTGCTCCGGGGTCTCGCGCAGCGCGGGCACGGCGGTGCCCAGGCCGGCGTTGTTGACGAGCACGTCCAGGTGACCGAAGCGCTCGACGGCCGCCTGCACCGCGGCCTGGCACGCCTCGGGGTCGGTGACATCGGTCTCTACCGCGAGCGCGGACCGGCCGAGCTTCTCGACCTCCTGGCGGACCGCATCCAGCCGGTCCGCCCGCCGGGCGGCCAGCACCACGTCCGCCCCGGCCTGGGCCAGCGCCACCGCGAAGCCCGCCCCCAGGCCGCTGCTCGCCCCGGTCACCAGGGCGACCTTCCCCGCCAGCGAAAACCGGTCGAGCACCGGGATGTCTGCGTCTGCCACTCCCGGATCATCCCAGGTCCCCGGGTGGCGAGGCGGCCCGGGGTCAGCCTTGCAGGGCGACGTCGAGCAGGGTCGCGGCCGCCGTCTTGGCGGCTGCGGTGACGTCAGTGTCGCCGTCCAGGCTCCGTGCCGTCATCGCGCCGTCGTAGAGCAGGTGGATCTGCCGGGCGAGCATCTCCGGGTCCGGGGCCCCGGCCCCGGCGGCCAAGTCGGTGAGGAAGCCGCGGAACCAGTGCCGGTAGATGCGCGGGACCTCGTAGGAGGCGGTTTCCGGCTGGGCCTCGGCCGAGGCCCGATTGAACGCGCAGCCGAGGTAACCGGGCCGGGCGAAGGTCTCAGCCTGCGCATCGAACACGCTCAGCAGGCGCTGCCGCGGGTCGTCGTGCGCCTCGGCAGCCCCTCGCAGCCTGGCCTGCATCGCATCCATCCGGCGCTCGAGGTAGGCGCGGATCAGCTCGTCCTTGCTGCCGAAGGTGCCGTACAGCGAGGCCCGGGCGACGTCGGCCCGCTCCAGGACCCGGTCGATGCCGACGGTATGCACGCCCTCGGCGTAGAACAGCTCGTCCGCCGCTTGCAGCAGCCGCTCTCGCGGCGAGGGGCGCCGGGTCCTGACCCGGGCACCGGGCACGCCGCTCGTCATCTCGCTGGTCGTGTCGCTAGGCATGACACACACCTCCTGGACAGACCGGTCAGTCTATATTGGCCGGACGTCCGGATAACGCGAGCCGGCCCGCGAAAAATCCCGTCAATCTGACCTCACGACGGGCATAACCCGCGCATTGCGGGTACGGCTGCACATATGGCCCAGGTCACATACACCGGGCTCCGCCGCACCACCGGATAGGGCAGACTCACCGGCGGACGCAGGCTCCGCCCAGGAGGTGACATCGTGAAACCATTCGTGGTCAACAGCCATGGCCGCTTGGTGTTCCCGGCCAATTTCCTCGGGGACCTGGACTTCTCGGTACTCGACACGCTCGAGCAGTTCACCGCGGTGATCGGGCGGGACTTCGAGGCCAAGGCGCCGACCGGGACCGACATCGCGGACCGCGTCGACTCCGGGGCCTACACCCGGCGCTTCGAGCTGCTGCGGGACCTCGGCCAGAACCTGTACTGGGCCAACCGGTACTCGATCACCATGTTCGACCGGCGCCCGACCCGCTGGCGCGACCTCGCCAAGCGCCGCCCCGACGTCTTCCTGCCCGTGCTCACGCCCTGGGAGGACAGCGAGCGCAAGGTGGCCGCGGTCGAGCATGCCTTCCGGGCGCTCGAGCCGACGTGGGACGCCCAAGCCGAGGAGACTATCTTCGACCTGCTGTTCGACCTGTTCCGGACCAAGCTTTACCACGCCACTGAACTGCCGCCGATCAAGCCGACGGTGGCCGAGTTCATGGACCAGCCCGGCGCGCTGACCTTCGTCATGCCCGGCTACGACCCGGACTACCCGGTCTTCAGCACCGAGCAGATCATGGACGCGCACGAGGACGTGCCCGAGCTCGAGGCGCTGATGCGCTGGTCGATGATGCTGCACAACCAGTACCCGTGGGACCGTTCGGGCACCGAGCTGCGCGGTCCCGGCGAGATCGGCGACGACGACTTCGTGGTCGCCTTCCACCCGCGCACCCGGGACGTGCAGGCGTTTATCGAGCGGGTGAAGCGCCCGCAGGCCGCCGCCGGGGGCTCCGCCCGGGTCCGGGCAGAGGAGGTCGAGCCGGTGACGCCCTATCCCCCGGTGCGGGTGCGGGAGGCGTTCGCGGTCCAGCCGGCGTTCGAGGCGCTGGCGATCGTGCGCGGCGAGCACGTCTGCACCAACGACGACGTGATCAGGAACACCAGCTTCTCCTGGTCACCGATGAGCGCGCAGGAGATCGCGGCCAAGACCGGCATCGAGCAGCGGCACTACACCAGCCGGGAGCCGGAGGAACTGGCGCTGCACGCGGCCCGGGCCGCGCTGGCCAAGTCGGGCCGCCGCCCCGCGGAGATCGGCGCGATCCTGGTCAGCACGTGCACGAGCAACCGGCAGATCCCGTCGATCGCGTGCTGGCTGTCCGGCGAGCTCGGCCTGCGGCAGACGCACGCCTCGGCCGACCTGGTGGCGGCGTGCGCCGGGTTCCCCTACGGGGTTTCGGAGGCCATCCGCCAGCTCCAGGAGGTCCGGCGGCCGGTGCTGCTGGTCTGCGTGGAGAAGTTCTCTGACAAGATCGGCAGCGTGCGAACCTCGCGGATGATCTTCGGCGACGGGGCCGCGGCGATGATCATCGGCCCGGCCGCCGACGGGCAGCGCGGGGACGTGGAGGTGGTCCAGACCTACGCGAGCGGCCCGCACAGCGAGGTCAACTCGATCATCTGGCCGAACACCGAGTTCGACGGCGACATCACCGTGTACGGTCCGGAGGTAAAGGCGCTGGTCCAGCGCTATCTGGTCCAGATGCTCGGCGAGCTCGGCGAGCTGCCGGACCCGGACGCGCCGGAGCAGAAGCTGCTGGAGAGCATCGAGCTGATCATCCCGCATCAGGCCAACAAGACCATGATCCTCAACCTGGCCGCCAAGGCCGGGCTCGCCGCCGAGCAGCTCTACTTCAACGTCGAGAGGATGGGCAACGTGTCCGCTGCGAGCATCCCGATCGCGGTCCACGACGCCGTGCGCGACGGGGTCATCACCCGGCCGGTTCGGGTGTTCGCCCCCGGGTTCGGGGCCGGCGCCGTCGGCGGGTACGCGGTGATGCGCGTCGACCCGGCGATCATCGCGGACGAGGTGGTGCTCGACATCCGGGACGCGGACCGGCCGGCCACTGGGGCGGCGGCCGGGGGAACCAGCGACGACATCCGCGCCGCCTTCGGTGAGTAGCCGATGAGCCCTGCTTTCGCCTTCGAGCGCGTGGCCGTCGTCAACCGGGGCGAGCCGGCCATGCGGCTGATCAACGCCGTCCGCGAGTGGAACGCCGAGGGGCGGCCCGCACTGCGGGTCATCGCCGTGTACACCGCCGCCGACCGGCAGGCTACCTTCGTCCGCCAGGCCGACGAGGCGGTGCTGATCGGCCCGGAGGACGCCGGCGAGTCCTTCGCCGGGAGCCCCTACCTGGACTACGCCGAGCTCGAGCGCGCGCTGCGGGCCTGCCGGGCGGACGCGGTCTGGCCCGGCTGGGGGTTCGTCTCGGAGAAAGCCGAGTTCGCCGAGCTGTGCGAACGGCTCGGCATCACCTTCATCGGCCCGTCGGCCGAGGTGATGCGGCGGCTCGGGGACAAGATCGAGTCCAAGCTGCTGGCCGAGCAGGTCGGCGTGCCGCTCGCGCCGTGGAGCGGCGGGCCGGTGGCCGACCTGGCCGCGGCCCGCGAGGCGGCCGAGTCGATCGGCTACCCGCTGATGGTCAAGGCCACCGCGGGCGGCGGCGGCCGCGGCATCCGGCTGGCCCGGGCGCCGGAGAACCTGGAGGAGGCCTTCGAGCGGGCCGGCTCGGAGGCGGCGAAGACGGCCGGGGACGCGACGGTGTTCCTGGAGCGGGCGATCCGCGGCGGCCGGCACATCGAGGTGCAGTTGGTGGCCGACGCCGCCGGGACGGTGTGGACGCTGGGCGTGCGGGACTGCAGCGTGCAGCGGCGCAACCAGAAGGTCATCGAGGAGTCCGCCTCGACCGCGCTGGAGGCGGAGCAGGAGAAGCTGCTCCGCGGGCATGCCGCCGACCTGGTCCGGGCGGCCGGCTACGTCAACGCCGGGACGGTGGAGTTCCTCTACGAGCCCGGCCAGCAGCTGCTGTCGTTCCTGGAGGTCAACACCCGGCTGCAGGTCGAGCACCCGGTCACCGAGGCGTGCACGGGCACCGACATCGTCAAGCTGCAGCTGCACATCGCGGCGGGCGGCACGCTGGCCGAGATCGGCCCGGCCGAGCCGCCGTCCCGCGGCCACGCGATCGAGGCCCGGCTCACTGCCGAGGACCCGGAACGCGACTTCGCGCCCGCCCCCGGCCTGATCGAGCACCTCGCGCTGCCGTCCGGACCGGGCATCCGGGTCGACACCGGCGTCGCGCCGGGTGACGTCATCCCGCCGCAGTTCGACTCGATGATCGCGAAGGTGATCGCCTGGGGCCAGGACCGCGCCGAGGCCCGGGCCCGGCTGGCCCGGGCGCTGCGGCAGACCAGCACGGTCATCCGGGGCGGGACGACCAGCAAGGCGTTCCTGCTCGACCTGCTCAGCCGGCCGGAGTTCATCCGCGGCGAGGTGGACACGACCTGGCTGGACACCATGATGGCGGACGGCTACGCACCGCCGCTGCGGGGCGACGTGGCCCTGCTGGCCACCGCGTTCGAGGCCTACGAGGCGCACGAGCGGCGCCAGCGGGACCGGCTGTTCACCTCGGCCGAGCGCGGCCGCCCCGAGGTCGGGCACGAGACGCGGCATCAGGTCGACGTCCGGGTCGGCGGCGAGGCGTACCGGCTGCGGGTCTCCCGGAGCAGGCCGGTCCGGTACCAGGTGGAGCTGGACGGTCGCGCGGTGGACGTCGACGTCGAGCGGTCCGGCCGGTTCGAGCTGCGGCTGACCGCCGGCGGCCAGGCCTTCGACGTGCTGTCGGTGGCGCAGGGCCCGGACTACCTGGTCGAGGTGGACGGGGCGGTGCACCGTATCTCGGGCGGCGAGGCCGGGCTGGTCCGCGCCCCTGCCCCGGCCATGGTGGTGGCCATCTCGGTCGCGGCCGGGGACGAGGTCGCCGAGGGCGACGTGGTGGCCGTCGTGGAGAGCATGAAACTGGAGACCTCGCTGCGCGCTCCCGCGGCCGGCCGGGTCGCTGAGGTGTTCGCCGACGTCAACACGCAGGTGGAGAGCGGCGCCAAGCTGCTGCGCATCGAACCCGCGGCCGACGAGGAACAGGCGCAGGCCCCGGACGGCTCCGAGCGCGCCGACCTGGACAGCCTGGCGGTGGCGGCCGGCGACGACGGGGACCCGGCCCGGGCCGCCGCCGACGCGCTGTCGGCGCTGCGGTCCCTGGTCCTGGGCTTCGATGTCGACGAGGCCGAGGCCGGGCGGCAGCTGCGGCGGCTGGCCGCCGCGCGGGACGCGCTGCCCGACGACGACCCGCGGCTGCTGGCCGGCGAGGCCCAGATCCTGCGGATCTTCGCCGACGTGTCCGCGCTCTGGCGCAGCCGCCGGGAGCCCGGCGAGTCGCAGGCCGACGACGAGGCCGCGGTGGACGCCGAGGCCGCCCGCAACCCGCAGGAATACATGCACGCCTACCTGCGCTCGCGGGACGCCGACGCGGAGGGCCTGCCGGAGTCGTTCCGGATCCGGCTGCGCCGGACGCTGGCCCACTACGGCGTCGAGGATCACGAGCCGGCGCCGGACGTGGAGCCGTCGCCCGAGCTCGAGGCGGCGCTGTACCGGATTTTCCTCGCGCACCGCCGGGGCGGCGGGTACGCACCGGTCGTCTCCGAGCTGCTGCAGTGGCGACTGCGCCACCCGCAGTCGCTGGGATCCGGTGAGCTGGCCGACACGGCGCTGCTCCCGGATGGCCGCGACGGCTACCGGCGCGTGATCGACCAGCTGGTCGCGGCCACCCAGTTGCGCCACCCGGGCGTCGGCGACCTGGCCCGGCAGGTCCGTTATCGCTGCTTCGACGAGCCGCTGATCGCCGCCGAGCGGGCCCGGGCCCAGCAGGAGGTGCGCGCCGAGCTCGACCGGCTCTCCCCCGACCCCGCGGCCCGGGCGGCGCAGATCGACGCCATCGTCGCCTCGGACGAGCCGATCCTCGGCGTCTTCACCGAGCGGCACGACCCGGTCATGCTCGAGGTGATGACCCGGCGGTATTACTGGATCAGGTCGCTGCGCAACGTCCAGGTCAGCGAGCGGAGCGGGCGGCCGCTGGTCACCGCCGAGTACTCCCATGACGGGCAGGACTACCTGATCATCGCGACCGTGGCCGACGGCGGCGAGAGCGCGGGCGGGACCGACCTCCCCCAGCTGATCCGGGCGCTGCCGCCCGGCCGGACCGTGCTCATCGACCTGTACGTCACCTCGCAGACGTCCGCGGAGGAGGGCAGCGGCGACCCCGAGGCCCGCACCGACCGGATCCGCGGCAAGCTCGGGGTCATCCCGCCCGCGGTCGCGCGGGTCGCGGTCGCGGTGCGCCGCCCGGACGGCGGCGGGGGCGGCTGGCCGGACTGGTTCACCTTCGTCGCCGGGCCGGACGGGACAGCGGTGGAGGACCGCACCCAGCGCGGCTGGCATCCGCTGGTGGCCGAGCGGCTGGGCGTGTGGCGGTTCGCCCGGTTCGACATGACCCGGCTGCCTGCCGCCCCGGACGTGCACCTGTTCCGCATCCAGGGCCGCGAGGTGCCCGACGACCAGCGGCTCATCGCCTTGGCTGACGTGCGCGACCTCACCATCGTGCGCGATGACGCCGGACGGGTCACCGGGCTGCCGCAGGTCGAGCACCTCCTGGATGCCTGCCTGGACAGCCTGCGCTCGGCCCGGTCGGCCGACCGCGAGCTGGCCCGGCTGGACTGGAACCGCATCCAGCTGTACGTGTGGCCGGCCGTGGACGCGCCGCTCGGTGAGCTAGACCAGGTCATCAGGTCGCTGGCGGCGCGGACCGGGGCGCTGGGCCTGGACGAGGTACTGGTGCAGTTCCGCGACGGCGAGGGCCGCGAGCTGATGCTGCGGCTGTCCCGGGCCCCCGGCGCCGGGCTGGCGCTGCGCGTCACCGGACCGCCGCCGCACCCGCTGCGCGAGCTGGACGCCTACACGCAGAAGGTGATCAGGGCCCGCCGCCGCGGCGCCGTCTACCCCTACGAGCTCATCCCGCTGCTCACCCGCTCGCCGGACGCCGGCGCCAGCCCGGGCGAGTTCACCGAGTACGACCTGGACGAGGCGGGCACCCCGGTGCCGGTGGACAGGCCCGCGGGTTCCAACACCGCGAACCTGGTGCTCGGCGTGGTCAGCACGCCGACCAAGCGGTACCCGGAGGGACTGCGCCGGGTGGTCCTGCTCGGCGACCCGACCCGGGCGCTGGGAGCGCTGGCCGAGCCGGAGTGCCGCCGGATCCTGGCGGCCATCGACCTGGCGCGTCGCCTGGGTGTCCCGGTGGAATGGTTCGCGATCTCGTCCGGGGCGAAGATCTCCATGGACTCCGGCACCGAGACGATGGACTGGATCTCGCGCGCGCTGCGCGGGATCGTCGAGTTCACCCAGGACGGCGGCGAGATCAACGTCGTGGTGACCGGGATCAACGTCGGCGCCCAGCCGTACTGGAACGCCGAGGCGACGATGCTCATGCACACCCGCGGGGTGCTGATCATGACGCCGGACTCGGCCATGGTGCTGACCGGCAAGCAGTCGCTCGACTACTCCGGCGGCGTGTCGGCCGAGGACAACTTCGGGATCGGCGGCTACGACCGGATCATGGGCCCGAACGGCGAGGCGCAGTACTGGGCGCCCGACCTGTCCAGCGCGGTCGACGTGCTGCTCGCGCACTACGCGCACACCTACGTGACCGCGCAGGAGCGCTTCCCCCGGCCGGCGCCGACCGCGGACCCGGACGACCGGGACATCTCCTCCTCGCCGCACGACGGCCCGGAGTTCGCCACGCTGGGCGAGGTCTTCGACGGCAGGCTCAACCCGGAGCGCAAGAAGCCGTTCGACATGCGCTCGCTGCTGGCGGGGGTGATCGACGCCGACCACGCGCCGCTCGAGCGCTGGGCCGACATGGCCGACGCCGCGTCGGTGCTGGTGCTGGACGCGCACCTGGGCGGGCAGCCGGTCGCGCTGATCGGCTTCGAATCCAAGCCGCTGGCCCGGCACGGGTTCTACCCGGTCGACGGGCCGTCGCAGTTCACCGCGGGCACGCTGTTCCCCCGTTCGTCGAAGAAGACCGCCCGGGCGATCAATGCCGCCAGCGGGAACCGGCCGGTGGTGATCCTGGCCAACCTGTCCGGGTTCGACGGCTCACCGGAATCGCTGCGCCAGCTCCAGCTCGAGTACGGCGCGGAGATCGGCCGGGCCATCGTCAACTTCGCCGGGCCGATCGTGTTCTGCGTGGTCTCCCGGTACCACGGCGGGGCGTTCGTGGTGTTCTCCGGCACGCTGAACGACAACATGGAGGTGGCCGCGGTCGAGGGTTCCTACGCCTCGGTCATCGGCGGCGCGCCCGCCGCCGCGGTGGTGTTCGCCGCCGAGGTGCGCAAGCGCACCGCCGCCGATCCCCGGGTCGCCGGCCTGCAGGCGGCGATCGCCGAAGCCACCGAGGGCGGTGCCAACGACGAGGCGGCCGCGCGGCGGGCGGAGCTCGCGGCGGCCTGGCCCGCCGTCCAGGCGGACAAGCTCGGCCAGGTCGCCGACGAGTTCGACGCCGTGCACAGCATCGAGCGGGCCCTCGAGGTGGGCTCGGTGCACGCGATCGTGCGGGCCGCCCGGCTGCGCTCGTACCTGATCGCCGCGGTGCGGCGCGGGATGGACCGGACGCTGCGGGCGGAAGAGGCCCCGGCGGCGGACTAGCGGCGAGGCTAGGCTCGGCGGGATGAGCGACTACCGCCGGACCGTTCCCTTCGGCGCAGGCTGGCTGTTCGGCGCGTACACCGACGGCAGCGAGCAGCCTGGCTTCGACGACAGCGGACTGGCCGCGGTGACGCTGCCGCACACGGTCACGCCGCTGTCCTGGCAGGACTGGGACCCGGCCGCCTGGGAGCGGACCTGGGTGTACCGCCGGCACTTCGGCGCGCCGCCCGGCCACCACGGCCGGCGGGCGTTCCTGGACATCGGCGCGGCCATGACCCACGCCACGGTCACCCTGAACGGGGCCCAGGTGGCCGACCACCTGGGCGGGTACCTGCCGTTCAGCACGGAGGTCACCGGTGCCCTGCGGCCGGAGGGGAACCTGCTGGCGGTCCGGCTGGACGCGAGCTTCAACCTCAACGTGCCGCCCGACCGGCCCGCTCCCGCCGACACCATCTCGGTGGACTACTGGCAGCCAGGGGGGCTGTACCGCGACGTACGGCTGCGGCTGGTGCCGCCGGTGTTCCTGGCCGACGTGTTCGCCAAGCCAGTCAGCGTCCTGGACCCCGCCGCCCGGCAGGTGGTCGTCCAGGTCACGGTGGACGCCGCCGCGGTGCCGGACGAGGTCCTCCAGGTCGTGACCGAGCTGCGCGAGGGCGAACGCACGCTCGCCTCGGCCCGGGTGCCGGTGACGGTCACCCAGCCGGGCCAGGTCACGGTGACCGCGACCCTGACCGGGCTGCCCGGCATCGAGCTGTGGGGCCCTGACCATCCCAAGCTGTACCAGGTGGTGACCCGGCTGCTCGCGGACGGCGCCGGTCGCGACGAGCACCAGGTGCGGACCGGGTTCCGCGAGGCCAGGTTCGCGCTCGACGGGTTCTACCTCAACGGCCGCCGGGTCAAGCTGTTCGGGGCCGACCGGCACCAGTTCTTCCCGTTCGCCGGCGGCGCGATGCCCGCCCGGGTGCAGGCCACGGACGCCGAGATCATGCGGCGCGAGCTGAACTGCACGATGGTGCGGTGCTCGCACTACCCGCAGGCCGAGGCCTTTTTCGACGCCTGCGACGAGCTCGGCCTGATGGCCTGGGAAGAGGCCCCGGGGTGGGGGTACCTGGGCGACGACGCCTGGAAGGCGCTGGCCTACCGGGACATCGGCGAGATGATCATCCGGGACCGCAACCACCCGTCGGTCATCGTCTGGGGCGCCCGGCTCAACGAGACCCCCAACGACACCGCGTTCTACACCAGCACCAACGAGCTCGCGCACGCCCTGGACGACTCACGGCCGACGGCCGGGGCGATGGCGGGGCAGCGCCTGACCACCGACTACCAGCAGGACGTGTTCGGCGAGGACGACTACTCCTCGGTGAAGGGCCCGGACGGCGTCAAGGAGCCGGTGCTGCAGCCGCCGGTGACCAGGGTCGGCCGGCCCTACCTGATCAGCGAGGCGGTCGGGACCCTGTCCGGGCCGGCCATCTACTACCGGCGCACCGATGCCCAGGCCGTCCAGCAGGGGCAGGCGACGGCACACGCGCGGGTGCACGACCTGGCCGCCTCCGACGACCGCTACTGCGGCCTGCTGGCCTGGTCCGGGTTCGACTACCCGTCGGGCAGCGGCAACCAGTACCGGGGGGTGAAGTACACCGGGGTGGTGGACCTGTTCCGGATCCTCAAGCCCGGCGCCGCTATCTACCAGGCGCAGGCCGACCCGCGGGTACGCCCGGTGATCGCCCCGGCGTTCTACTGGGACTTCGCCCCGCAGTCCCCCGTCACCGCCCTGCCGGCCGCGATGATCTGCGCCAACCTGGACCGGCTGGAGGTCTACGTGGGCGGTGAGCACTTCGCCACCCTCACGCCCGACCGCGCGGGCTACCCGCACCTGGCCTACCCGCCCTCGTTCGCCGATTTCCGCACGGTGGACGGCTCGGCCTTGCCCGAGCTGCGCATCGACGGCTACCTCGGCGACGACCAGGTGGCGTCGCGGCGCTTTTCGTCCGACCCGTCGGGCGACGGGCTGACGCTGACGGCCGATCACGCCGAGATCGATGCCGACGGCGCGGACGCCACCCGGCTGGAGTTCCGCGCGGCCGACCGGTACGGCGCGCCCCGCCCCTACGTGACCGGCCAGGTCACGCTGGAGGTGGAGGGCCCGGCGGTACTGGTGGGCGAGAGCCCGTTCGACTTCGAGGCGGCGGGCGGCGCGGGCGCCGTCTGGATCCGCTCCCGGGCCGGCCAGCCGGGCACGGTGACGGTCCGGGCCAGCCATCCCGGCCTGGGCCGGGCGGAGGCGAGGATCCGCGTCCGGCGGCGGCGATCGCGCTGAAGCTGATCAGGAAGGCGACGTAGTGGCCGCTGTCGTGCCGCACCGAATCCAGGAACGCCTGCAGCTGCGCGAGCTCGCCGCCGCCCCCGGGACCAGCCACCGGAAGCTCATCTACCACTTCGGGTCCAAAGGAGGGCCTGTTCGTGGCGATCGCGCAGGAGGCGGAAAGCCGGCAGCGACGGCTCCTGGCCAGCTCGTTCGGTACCCAGGGCCCGGATGTCGCGGACCTGGCGCGGCGCACCTGGGGGCTGACCGAAGCGCAGGCGCGGGCCGAGACCCGGCTGGGCATCGCGGTCATCCGCGGGCTGCTGCTCGACCTGCTCGCCACCGGCGACACGGCCGGCGCCGACGCGGCCCACGAGGCCTACGTGGCCGCGCTGATGACGCGGAAGGCTCAGCGGGCCGGTACCTCCGGTGACGCCCCGGCGTAAGCGGCGAGGCCGTCGGCGCGGTCCCGGACGAACCGGCGCAGGACGCGGGCGATGAACCAGGCGGTGCCCGGGCGGGTGGCCTCGAACTGCTCGTTCCAGGTGATGCGCGTCCCGCCCGCGGCGGGCGCCACATGGTACATGGTTAAAACGGCCAGCCCCAGGAAGGTGAATACGGTCCGCAGGGGGGACTCACCGAGGAGGCACCCATGGCAGGCAAGTTCGTGCTCAAGAAGGGATCGAGCGGCAAGTACCACTTCAACCTGGTCGCCACCAACGGGCAGATCATCGCGACCAGCGAGACCTACGAGCGCAAGCAGTCCGCGCTGAAAGGGATCGAGTCGGTCAAGAACAACGCCCCCGGCGCCGAGGTGGACGACCAGACCGGAGACTGACCTGGCGGCTGGGCCGACGACGCGGGCAGCCGGAATTTCCGCTGCCCGCGTGGTCTTGTAGCCAGGGTGAACGCGCGGATCAGCCAGAAGGTAGCGGTCGGCACCGTCTTCGTCGCCGCGATGTTCATGTCCATCCTGGACGCGACGATCGTCAACGTGGCCCTGCCGACCATCGGCCGTGACTTCGGGGTCAGCGCCACCGCCGTCGACGGCATCGCCATCGCCTTCCTGGTCAGCCTGGCCATCAGCATCCCGGCGTCCGGCTGGCTCGGCGACAGGTACGGCGGGAAGCGCGTCCTGCTCACCGCCATCGCCCTGTTCACCGGGGCCTCCGCGCTGTGCGGCATCGCCTCGAGCCTGTCCGAGCTGGTCACCTTCCGGATCTTCCAGGGCGCCGCGGGCGGCATGCTCGCTCCGGTCGGGATGGCGATGCTCTACCGGGTCTTCCCGCCGGCCGAGCGCATCCGGGCCGCGGCGATCCTCACCGTCCCCACGACGCTGGCGCCCGCGCTCGGGCCGGTCCTGGGCGGGCTGTTCGTCACCGAGCTGTCCTGGCGGTGGGTGTTCTACGTCAACGTGCCGATCGGCGTGGCCGCCTTCGCCTTCGGCGCGGTCTTCGTGCACCAGCCGCCGCAAGCCGAGCCCGGCCGCTTCGACCTGCCCGGCTTCCTGCTGGCCGGGTTCGGCCTCGGGCTGCTGATGTACGGCGTCTCGGAGGGACCCGACCTGGGCTGGGGCAATCCGCAGGTGCTGGCGTCGATCGCCGCGGGGGTGGTGCTGCTGGCGGCCATGGTGGTCGTCGAGCTGCGGTCGGCGGCGCCCATCGTCGCCCTGCGGCTGCTGGGAAACCGCCTGTTCCGGGCGGGCAACGGGGTCATGGTCCTCGCCTCGGTCGCGTTCCTCGGCACGCTGTACGCGATCTCGCTGTACTTCCAGGACGGCCGGGGCCTGAGCGCGCTCGCGGCCGGGCTGAGCATTTTCCCCGAGGCGTTCGGCGTCATGGCCGGCGCGCAGCTGGCCAGCCGGGTGCTGTACCCGCGGCTCGGCCCGCGCCGCCACATCACCATCGGCCTGGCCGGCACGACGATCTCGATCGGCCTGCTGGCCCTGATGGGGCCGCAGACCAGCCTGTGGTGGGCGCGGCTGCTCATGCTCACCCTGGGACTGTCCATGGCCCAGGTGTTCGTCCCGGTCCAGGCGGCATCGTTCGCCACCATCACCCCGGCGGCGACCGGCCGGGCCGCGACGATGTTCAACACGGTCCGGCAGCTCGGCGGGGCCGTCGGCGTGGCCGTGCTGACCACGGTCATCGTCCTCATCGGCCCGGTCCACCTGGCCGGCGGCCACGAGGTGGCCAACCTCACCGCCTACCGGGTGGCCTTCCTGGCCGCCGCCGCGGTCTGCCTCTGCGCCGTGGCGTGCTCGCTGTCCATCCGCGACGCCGACGCCGCGAGCACCATCCCGGCCCGGCGCGACCGCCCGTCGGGACCCGGGGGCGAGGCCGAGCCGGCCGTGGCGGCCTAGAGCCCGGCCAGCCCGACCGGGCCGTGCAGGTCGATGATGGCCGCGCGGTGCGCTTGCGGGCCGCCCGCCAGGCGCTCGGCCGACCAGGCCCGGCGATAGTACAGGTGCGTGTCGTGCTCCCAGCTGACGCCGACCCCGCCGAACAGCCCGGTGGCCGACTCGGTCACGGCCCGGTAGGCCTCGCCGGCCCGCAGGGCGGCGACGTGAGCCGTCATCGCTGCGTCGGCACTGCCGTCCGCCGCCGCGATGGCCGCGGACCGGGCGATCGCCGAGACGTCCTGGAATTGCGCGAGCATGTCCACGCACGCCTGCGCGAGCGCCGCAAACGAGCCGTTCGGCGGCCCGAACCGCTCCCGGTCCTTGGCGTAGGCGATCGTGGCGTCCAGGCACCAGCCGATGCCGCCGACGGCCTCCGCGGCGGTGGCGAGCAGGAAGTCGCGCTCGGCCTGTTCCAGGGCGGCGGACGCGGTCTCCCCCTCGGCCAGCAGCACGGCCGGCAGCTCGTCGAAGGCGGTGACGCAGGTCCGCCTGGTCAGGTCCAGGCCCAGCTGGCCGGAGGCGGTGAAGCCCAGGGCCCGGGTCTCCGCCAGGAACATGGCCGGGCCGGCCGCGGTGACGGCCGGCACGACCACGATGTCGGCGACGTGGGCGGCGACCACGTGCCACCGGTGGCCGTAGAGCCGCCACCCGTCCCGTGCCCGCATGGCCCGGACGCTGTCCGGTCCCGGCGACCAGAAGCCGGCCTCGCCGGCCGCGGCGACCGTCCCGGTCACCGCTCCCTTGGCCAGCAGCGGCAGCCACTGTTCCTGCGCCGCGCGGTCCCCCGCCGCCAGCAGCACGCCGGCGGTCAGGGCACTGGACAGGAACGGGCCCGGGTACAGGGCGCGGCCGAGCTCGGCGTGCATCACGCTCGCCTCGGCCTGGGACCGGGCGAAGCCGCCGAACTCGGCCGGGATCGTCAGCCCGCCCAGGCCGAGCTCGCCGGCCAGCCGGGCGTGCAGTTCCGGGCTGTAGCCGGCCTGAGTCTCCAGCGCGGCGCGCAGCTCCGACGACGGAAGGTGGTCGGCGAGGAACCCTCGCAGGGTGTCCTGCAGGGCGCGCTGATCCTCGTTCAGAGGCGGGGGTTCGCTATCAGTCATGAGGCTGCTTCCTCACGCGGGGCGTGGTCGCCCGGAGACCGGCTGCGAGGTCCGCGCGTAGGATGCTTCATGCTAGCGGACAAAGCCCGCCTATTCAGGGCATTCCCAGGGCCGTGGCGCGGCTGTCCAACGGGGCCGGAAACCATTACGGTCGTCAGCGTGGCGGCGATCGAATTCGAAGAGCACGAACTGGCGGCGCAGGTCCCGGACCTGGCCGCGGGCGGGGCATGGACCCGGGTGAGCCTGCGCTGGCGCCGGGACCCGCTGACCGGCGCGAGCGCCCGGATCCTGACCGGGGTCAAGCTCCAGCCGGCCAGCCGGACGGACCTGGCCGCGCTCACCGCGAAACCGGCCTTCTGCCCGTTCGACGCGGAGCACCTGGAGAAGGCCACCGTCCCGTTTCCGGCCGAGCTGACCGCGGAGGGCCGCATCCGGCAGGGCGCGGCGGTGGTGGTGCCCAACATCATGGCGTACGCCACGCACAGCGCGGTCGGCATCTACGACCCCGGGCGGCACTTCCTCGACCTCGACGAGCTGACGCCCTCCCTGATCGGGGACGCCCTGGCCGCCATGGTCCGGCACGCCCACTGCGTGCGCCGGGCCGACCCGGCGGCGGCGTGGAGCTCGATCAACGCCAACTACCTGCCCCCCTCGGGAGCGTCGCTGGTCCACCCGCACCTGCAGTCCGCCCACGACGCCTTCGGCCTGACCGCCCAGCGCCTGATGGCGGAGCGGTCGCGGGCCTGGCAGGAGGACCGCGGGTCCTCGTACTGGGCGGCGCTGGCCGAGGTCGAGGCGAGCGGCCCCCGGTGGGTCGGGCAGACGGGCCGGGTGGCCTGGTTCACGCCCTTCGCGCCGGCCGGCTTCCATGAGGTGTGGGGCGTGGTCCGCGACGCGGCCGACGTGACCGACCTCAGCGAACAGGACTGCGCCGCGCTCGGCGACGGCCTGTCCCGCGTGCTGGCCGCCTACCGGGACTGGAACCTGGCCTCGTTCAACTACGGCCTGTCGGGCGGCGGCCCGCGGGGCCGCGAAGACGGGTACCACCTGGTGTTCAAGGTGCTCAGCCGGTCAAATCCGGAAACCGTCTACCGCAGCGACGCCACCTACTTCGAGCGCCTCTACGGAGAGGCGCTGATCGACCTGAGCCCGGAGGAAATAGCGGCCGGGGTGCGCGACCGGTTCTGATCGCGCGGCCCCGGCCTGCTTCACGGTGCGGGTTACTTCACGGCGGTTATTTCACGGCGGTTATTTCGCGGCGCTGCCGGGCCAGTTGGGGTTGGCCAGCAGTTCGGGGTGCGGACCGGTGAAGGCGCCGGCCGCGGTGAGGTTGCCGCGCAGCTGATACTCAAGCCAGGCGGTGGCGTAGCCGAGGAAGCCGCCGGGATTCCCGCCGGCCGCGGGGTCCGCGATGGAGGCGTGATCGGCCGGCTTGCCGTCCGAGCTCGTGATGATGCCGAGCGCGGCGTGGACCGGGGCGCTGAGGAAATAGGCCCGCTCGGTGGCCGGGCTGGCGATAACCGAGTCCCAGAACCCGTGGGTGGAGATGAAGAAGGCCGGCCGGGTCAGCGCGTCCGGGTGGGCCGTGCAGTCGGCCGCGGTCGGGCAGTCCGGGTTGGGCGCGGCCCAGACCGCGCTCGGCAGCGAGAAGGCCAGCACGGTCTTGATCAGCGCCGGGTCGCTGGTGACGGCCCGCACCGCCCCGGTGGCGCCCTGCGAGGTGCCGACCGCGGCGACCTTGGTCACGTTCAGGTGGCCACCGAAGACGCTGGCGGCCACGCCGTTCTGGGCGACCAGGTAGCGCGCGGCGGCGTCGACCTCGCGCCCGCTCCCCGTGTTGGGCAGGGTCGAGGCGATGACGGTGAACCCGTACGAGGCGAGGTGCCGGAGCAGCACCGAGACCTGGGCAGGCGATCCGTTGGTGCCGTTGCCCCAGGTCACGATCGGGCTCGGGAAGCCGAGGACGGCGTAACTGGCCGGGCGGTACACGTCGTAGACCGCGGTGCCGTCGGTAACGGTCCCGGTCGTGGTGGCGTAGGGTCCGGACGGCGCGAAGGCGGCCTGGACCGGAAGG
>JAICWX010000075.1 GCA_025934635.1 Streptosporangiaceae bacterium
ACTTCCTCGGCCAGCGTCCCGTACCGGCCGAGCAGGTGCTCGACGGCCTCGCGGGGAACGCCGTAATCCTCGGCCAGCCTCGACGTCGCGGCCTGGACCGCGGCCAGCCCGTCCGCGCCGAGCAGCGGCACCTGGTCGGTCACCGACCCGGGCACCTCGCGGCCGAGACGGCCGAAGTCCGCCACGGCGGCGTCGATCACGTCGCGGGCCATCAGCCGGTAGGTGGTGAACTTCCCGCCCGCGATGCTGGCCAGGCCCGGGACCGGCACGTCGACGACGTGCTCCCGGGACAGCTTGGTGGTGGGCTTGCCGCCGTTCCCGGCCTGCGGGTCGACCAGCGGCCGCAGCCCCGCGTACACGCCGACGACGTCGGCGCGGGTCAGCGGGCGGGCCAGCACCCGGTTGGCGGCGGTCAGGATGTACTCGACGTCGTCCTCGGACGGCGCGGGCTCGGCCCGGTCCCCGGACCAGTCGGTGTCGGTGGTGCCGACGATCCAGTGGTCCCCCCACGGGATGAAGAACAGGACGCTCTTATCGGTGCGGCAGATCATCCCGGTGTTGGCGTCCAGCGCCGCCCGCGGCACCACGATGTGCACGCCCTTGGACATCCGCACCCTGTAGCCGGCCTTGACCCCGGCCAGCTCGTGCACCACGTCGGTCCACACCCCGGCGCAGATCACCACGGTCTCCGCCGCCACCGTGAGCTCGCGCCCGGTCTCCTCGTCGCGCACCCGCGCCCCGGCGATCCGGTCCCCGTCCGGCGAGCGCACAAGCCCGGTCGCGCTGACCCGGGTGGCCATCACGGCGCTGTTCGCCGCCGCGGTGCGGGCCACCGTCAGCGTGTGCCGCGCGTCGTCGACCTGCGCGTCGTAGTAGAGCATGGCGCCCGCGAGCCGCTCCGGCGACAGCGCCGGCGCCCGCTTGAGCGCGCTCTTAGCGGTCAGGTGCTTGTGCCGGGGCACCGGTCGCTTGGTGCCTTCCATCGAGTCGTACAGGACCAGGCCCGCCCCGACGTAAGGCCGCTCGACCACCTTCTTGTACAGCGGGTACATGAACGAGACCGGCTTGACCAGGTGCGGCGCCAGCTTGGAGACCAGCAGGTCGCGTTCCCGCAGCGCCTCGTAGACCAGCTTGAAGTCGAACTGCTCCAGGTACCGCAGCCCGCCGTGGATGAGCTTGCTCGACCGGCTCGACGTACCCGAGGCCAGGTCCCGCGTCTCCACCAGGGCCACCCGCAGGCCGCGGGACGCGGCATCCAGGGCCGCTCCGGCCCCCGTTATCCCGCCGCCGATGACCAGGACGTCGAACCGTTCCGCCGCCAGCCGGCTGAGCATCGCGCCGCGGTCCCGAGCATCGAGAGCTCCGTTACCCGCCATCACCATTCCCCCTGAGCCGGGATTGTTTCCCCGTTCCCTAGAGTATGTACATCGTCAACCTAGCCGCAAACCGTGACAGCGGGATGTACTGGCGCTTAAAGGAGACACCGTGGCCGATTTCGTCGGAGCCGTCGATCAGGGCACCACCAGCACGAGGTTCATGATCTTCGACCACTCCGGCGCCGAAGTGGCCCGGCACCAGCTGGAACACACCCAGATCATGCCCCGGCCCGGCTGGGTGGAACATGATCCGGCCGAGATCTGGGAGCGCACCCGCACGGTGATCGAAACCACACTGCGGCGGGCCGGACTGCGGGCCGCCGATCTCGCCGCCGTCGGCCTGACCAACCAGCGGGAGACGACCCTGGTGTGGAACCGGCGCACCGGCCGGCCGTACGGGAACGCGATCGTGTGGCAGGACACCAGGACCGACCGGATCGCCGCGGCCCTGGACCGGGACGGCCGCGGCGACGTGATCAGGCACCGGGCCGGGCTGCCGCCGGCCACCTATTTCGCCGGCGGCAAGCTGCAGTGGATGCTCGACCACATCGACGGCCTGCGGTCCGACGCCGAGCGCGGCGACGCCCTGTTCGGCACGGCCGACAGCTGGCTGCTGTGGAATCTCACCGGCGGGGTCCACGTCACCGACGTCACCAACGCCAGCCGCACCATGCTGATGGACCTGCAGACCCTCGACTGGGACGACGAGCTTCTCGGCTTCTTCACGGTGCCGCGCCCGATGCTCCCCGAGATCCGGCCCTCGTCCGTGCCCGACCCGTACGGTACGACCAAGGCCGACGGCCCGTTCGGCGGCGAGCTGCCGGTCACCGGCATCCTCGGCGACCAGCAGGCCGCGACCGTGGGACAGGTCTGCTTCGCGGTCGGCGAGGCCAAGAATACGTACGGAACGGGTAACTTCCTGCTGCTGAACACCGGCACCGAGATCGTCCGGTCGAAGTCCGGCCTGCTCACCACGGTCGCCTACAAGTTCGGCGCGGACCCGGCCGTCTTCGCTCTCGAGGGGTCCATCGCGGTGACCGGCTCCGCCGTGCAGTGGCTGCGCGACCAGCTCGGCATCATCAGCGCCGCGACCGACAGCGAGGTGCTCGCCGCCCAGGTCGAGGACACCGAGGGCTGCTACTTCGTGCCGGCCTTCTCCGGCCTGTTCGCGCCGTACTGGCGGGCCGACGCGCGCGGCGCCATCGTCGGACTGTCCCGCTTCCACACCGGCGCGCACCTGGCCCGCGCCACCCTGGAGGCCATCAGCTACCAGAGCCGGGACGTGGCCGAGGCGATGGAACAGGACGCGGGCGTCCGCCTGGAGGTACTCAAGGTGGACGGCGGGGTGACCGCCAACGACCTGGCCATGCAGCTGCAGGCCGACATCCTCGGCGTGCCGGTGAGCCGCCCGGTCGTCGCCGAGACCACCGCCCTCGGCGCCGCCTACGCGGCCGGCCTGGCCACCGGGTTCTGGCGCGACACCGACGAGCTGCGCGCCAACTGGCACGAGTCCAGGCGCTGGACCCCCACCTGGACCGAGGACCGCCGCGCCGGCGGCTACGCCGGCTGGCGCAAAGCCATCCAGCGCACCCTCAACTGGATAGACGTCGACTAAAACCCTTCCCCCGAACGAGTCCCGTCCCCGCCCCGCTCCCGCTACCCCCAGCCCCTAACCAGGCCCCCCGCCCCCGCCGCGCCCCCGCGCGCGCCGCGCCCCCGCGCGCGCCGCGCCCCTGGCCTCCACCCCCGCGGAAGTCGGTGTGCCACCGGGTACCTTCTTCCGTACCCTGTGCGCCACCCACTCCGCCGGCCGACACGCTGGG
The DNA here is from genome assembly GCA_025934635.1 of Streptosporangiaceae bacterium. The sequence continues at coordinate 3,200 of JAICWX010000075.1, forward strand.
AACCGGGTCCTCGTCCTCAGTATCCGCATCCGCACCACCAGCCCCGCCTTCACCTCATTCCGGCTCCGCCCAGCTCCCGGCAACGGCATGGATGCTCCATCAATGCCGCGGGAGCGGCATCGATGCTCCATCGATGCCGTTAGCCGCGGCCTCCAGGACACGCAGCCGGGCTAGCCGTCCTCGCGACCCTCGGGGCGGAAGCCGGCCCAGGGGTCGTAGTCGACCTCGAGGGGCTCCTGCGCCGGCCGCTCCGCCTCCGGGACGTGCCGCAGGTTCAGCCGGATCCGGTACCAGGCCGAGCTGCGCCCGCGCATCGCGTCGACCAGCACGTCAGCGGCCTCCAGCAGCGGCCAGACGTCGCCGTGCCGAGCCTTCCACCGCTCCAGCCCCGCCATCGCCTCGGCCTTGGTCTCCGCCCGCGCCACCTCGATCAGCGGCATCGTGCTCTGCCGGCGCCCCGTGGGGCTCTTGGCGCCGGTCCCCGAAGCCGCGCCAGAACCAGAACCGGCACTGCGCCGCTTGGACGGCTGGACCCGGGGCGCCTCGCCGGACTGCTTGTCGTAGTGCGGCGGCCACGGCGCGTCCGGCAGCCCGGCCGCCTCGTCCCTGGCCGCGAGCTCGAGCAGCCCGTACAGCGACCCGGCCGCCTCGTCCATCTCCGCCCAGGGGTCGCCGATCCGCGCGAACCGCTCCGGCATGGTCGCGATGGTGTACGCGGCCGGATCGCACGTCGGCACCTCGGCCCAGGTCAGCGGCGCCGATGCCCGCACGTCGGGCACCGGGCGCAGCGAGTAGGCCGACGCCACCGTGCGGTCCTTGGCGTTCTGGTTGTAGTCCACGAACACGCCGTGCCGCTCTTCCTTCCACCACTTGGACGTGGCCAGGTCGGGAGCCCGCCGCTCGATCTCCCGCGCCACCGCCACCGCCGCCCGGCGCACGTCGGCGAACTCCCAGCGCGGGAAGATCCGGGCGTAGATGTGGATGCCACGTGATCCGGAGGTCTTCGGCCAGCCGGTGAGGCCGAAGTCCGCCAGCACATCCCTGGCCACCATGGCCACGTCCCTGATCTGCGGCCACTCCACCCCGGGGACCGGGTCGAGGTCGACCCGGAGCTCGTCCGGGTGGTCCAGGTCGGCGGCGCGCACCGGGTGCGGGTTCAGGTCGATGCAGCCCAGGTTGACCACCCAGGCCAGCACGGCCTCGTCGGTGACCACCACCTCGTCCGCGGTCCGGCCGGACGGGAAGCTGAGCTCCACCGTGCCGACCCATTCCGGCCGCTTGTCCGGCGCCCGCTTCTGGAAGAACGGCTCGGCCTCGGCGCCGTTCACGAACCGCTTCAGCGCCATCGGCCGGCCGCGCACGCCGCCCAGCGCGCCGGGCGCCACCGACAGGTAGTAGCGCACCATCTCCAGCTTGGTGACCCCGGCGCGGGGAAAGTACACCTTGCTCGGGTTGCTGACCGCGACCTCGTGCCCGGCCAGCTCCAGGATTTCCTTCTTCTCAGCCATGAGGACTCTCCGCCGGACGGCCTTGCAGGATCTCGCCCAGGTTGAAGCTGACCGGTTCCTCGAGCTGGGCGTAGGTGCAGGAGCGTGGTTCCCGGTCTGGGCGCCAGCGGTTGAACTGCGCGGTGTGCCGGAACCGCGGGCCCTCCATGTGGTCGTAGCGCACCTCGACCACCCGCTCCGGCCGCAGCGGGACGAACGACAGGTCCTTGTTGGCATTCCACCGGCTGAACATGGCTGCCCGCGGCGTCCGCTGCGCGGGCTGCTCCTCCGCCCAGTTCCACGGGTGCTGGTCGAACGTGGTGACCAGCGGCTGCAGCTCGGCGAAGAGCTCGATCCGCTTCTCCATCGGGAAGGCGCCGATCACCCCGACGCTGGCCAGCTTGCCGTCGTCCTTGTACAGCCCGAGCAGCAGCGACCCGATGCGGTCCTCGCCGCTCTTGTGCACCCGGTAGCCCGCCACGACGCAGTCCGCGGTGCGCTCGTGCTTGATCTTCTTCATCACCCGCTTGTCCGGCTCGTAGATGCCGTCGGCGGGCTTGGCGATCAGGCCGTCCAGGCCCGCGCCCTCGAACTGGCCGAACCAGCCCGAGGCCACCGCCCGGTCGGTGGTCACCGGGGTCAGGTGAATGGGGGAGCGGACTCCGGCCAGCGCCTTCTCGAGCAGGGCCCGGCGCTCGGCGAAAGGGTGCTCGGTGTAGTCGACGTCGCCCAGCGCCAGCAGGTCGAACGCGATGAAGTGGCCCGGCGTCTGGACCGACAGCAGCTCGACCCGGCTGGCGGCCGGGTGGATCCGCAGTTGCAGCGCGTCGAAGTCGAGCCGCCTGCCCGAGCCGTCCGGGACGACGATCTCGCCGTCGATGACGCACCGCTCCGGCAGCTCGGCCCTGACCGCGGCCACCAGCTCGGGGAAGTAACGCGTCATCGGCCGCTCGTTCCGGCTCCCGATCTCGACCTCGTCGCCGTCCCGGAACACGATCGACCGGAAGCCGTCCCACTTCGGCTCGAACACGTAGTCGCCGCTCGGTATCGCTCCCACCGGCTTGGCCAGCATCGGCGCCACCGGCGGGTTGACAGGAAGATCCATGCCCCCAGCTTCCTCGGTCAGGTCCGCTATCCGGGTTACTGCCCGCTCCCTCCGACGATCATGCCGCACCCCCGGTCATCATGGCCAGCAGCCCGCTGGCCTGCTCGCGGAGCTCGGCCAGGGACGGGATGGCCGGGCCGCCCGCGCCGGCCAGCGCGTAGAAGGCGGTTCCCTCCATCCAGGCGATGAGCCTCCAGGCGTCGCGTTCGGGATGGGCGGAACCGGTCGCGGCGAGCACCGCGGCCACCTGGACGCGGATGGCGCGGCCCATCGCGTCGTAGGTGGCCCGCAGTTCCGCCCGCTGGGTCGCCTCCAGCGCCAGCTCGAACCGCGCGAGCACCCGCTGCCGGGCACCGGGGTCGGTGACCCACCGGTGCAGCACCGCCGCCAGCCCGGCCGCCAGCCCCGGCCCGCGCAGCTCGTCCGGCCCGTCCAAATCGCCCAGCTGGCTCTCGCCGTCGGCGGTTTCCAGCTCGCCGATCCGGGTCAGGGCCAGCGTCAGCAGCGCCGCCCGGGTACGGGCGTAGTTCGACGTCGTGCCGGGCGGCAGCCCGGCTGCCTGGTCGACGGCGCGGTGGGTGAGCCCGCGCGCGCCCTGCCCGGCCAGCACGGCGATAGCGGCGTCGCCGACCTGCCGGGCGCGCGCGCTCGGTGCGATGGTCACCTGGCCAAGTCTAGCTGCGTCACTACAGGTGTAGTAAGCTGCACTACAGATGTAGTGCACACAGGATGTAGTACACGCAGTGGAGGCAGACATGACAGCCAGCGGGCACGCGGTCGTGGCGGGCGCGGGTATCGGCGGCCTGACCGCGGCGGTGGCGCTGCGACGGCAGGGCTGGGACGTGACGGTCTTCGAGCGGGCCGCGTCACTCGAGCCGGTCGGCGCGGGCCTCGGCCTCGGCCCGAACGCGCTGCACGCCCTCGACGCCATCGGCCTCGGCGCCGAGGTGCGCGGTTTCTCCGCGATCGAGGGCGACGGCGGGATCCGCCGCCCGGACGGCCGCTGGCTGGCCCGCACCGAGCTCAGCGCGATCACCGAGCGGTTCGGCGATCCCCAGCTCATGACGCTGCGCGCCGATCTCGTCCAGCTGCTGGCGGGCCGCCTTCCTGACGGCACGGTGCGCACCGGCGTGACCGTCACCCGCGTTGACCCGGGCGACCAGGTCAAGCGGGCCCGGGTCACCACCAGCGCGGGCGACCTCGACGCCGACCTGGTGGTGGCGGCCGACGGCATCCGCTCGCCGGTCCGCGCGGCCCTGTTCCCCGCGCACCCGGGCCCGCGCTACTCGGGCTGCACCACCTGGCGGTTCGTCGCGCCGCGGCCCGACCGGAGCCCGAGCCCGGCCGAAACGTGGGGGAGGGGGACCCTGTTCGGCACCTTCCCGCTGGCCGACGGCCGGGTCTACTGCTACGCGGCCGCGTTCGAGCCGGCCGGCCCGCGCCACGACGACGAGGCGGCCGAGCTCAAGCGCCGGTTCGGCGGCTGGCACGACCCGATCCCCGGCCTGATCGGCTCGGTGTCCCCCGAGCAGGTGCTGCACGACGACGTCTACTGGATGGCCGACCCGCTCCCGGCCTACCACCACGGCCGGGTCGCGCTCCTCGGCGACGCCGCCCACGCGATGACCCCGCACCTCGGCCAGGGCGCCTGCCAGGCCATCGAGGACGCGATCGTGCTGGCCAGCGTGGCCGCACCGGGCACTACCCCGGACCTCGCCGCCTACACCGCCGCCCGGCTGCCCCGGACCCAGAAGGTGGTCCGGGACTCCTACCGGGCGATGCGCCTGTCCGGCCTGACGTCCCGTCCCGCCATCGCCCTGCGCAACGCCGGCGTCAGCCTGGTCAGCCGCCTCGGCCCCGGCCTGATGCTCCGCCAGCTGGAGCCGCTCGCCTCCTGGACCCCGCCGCCGCTGTAATCCACGGTCTAGGACGACAGCGCCCAGGCCTCGCTGCGCTGCCACAGGTCGGCCGCCAGCTCAGGCGTGGCCACCGGACTCGGCGCGCGCTCCGCGCACTTGTCGTAGAACAGCCCGCTGTCCGCCGCCACCGCGGGCGACGTCGCGCAGTACAGCGACGTCTCCGCCCCCTGCGAAACGGTCAGCATGCGCCGCTCCATCAGCGGCCGGACCGGCCACGGCACCCGCCGCCAGATATCCGACGCCACCACGCCCGGGTGCAGCGCGTAGGTGGTGACCCCGGTGCCCGCCGTCCGCCGCGCCAACTCCGAACTGAACAGCACGTTGCACAGCTTGGACACCGCGTACTCGCGCATGCCGGTCAGGCCGCGGATGGAACGGCGCAGCGCGTCCCAGTCGATCCCGCGGGCGCCGTAGTGCGCGTCGCTGGACACCGTCACCACCCGGGCCGGCGCGCTGGCCTCCAGGCAGCCGAGCAGCGCGTTCGTCAGCACGAAGTGCCCGAGGTGGTTGACGCCGAACGTCAGCCCGAACCCCTGCCTGGTCAGGCCCCGGTGCCCGGCCACGCCGGCGTTGTTCACCAGCCCGTGCAGCGGCTCGCCCCGGGCGAGAAACGCGGCGGCGCAGGCCCGCACCGAGTCCAGGTCGGCCAGGTCCAGCGGCAGGAACGACACCGCGGAATTCCCGGTTGCGGCCCGGATCCCGTCCACGGCGGCCAAGCCCTTCTCCGGGGACCGGCTCGCCACGTAGACGCGCCCGCCCCGCCGGGCCAGCCCTTCCGCCGTAGCCCGCCCGATCCCGGTGTTGGCCCCGGTCACCAGGAACGTCCGCCCCGCCAGCTCACTCGTCATCTAAAACAGGCTCCTCATATGAATGCGCGGACCGCACAGCGCGAAAGCCCTGACACCCACCGTGGTGCCAGGGCCTTCGCGATCAAAAGAACCTACTCGACCGGGATCTCCTTGTTGATCAGGCCCAGGTCGATGCCCTGGCGCCGGCGGACGATGCGCGCGCCCACGTAGATCAAGATGGCGAGCACGTACATCGCGCCCATGTAGACCAGCGAGCCCTTGTTGTTGACGAAGTAGGCGTCGTTGCTCAGCCACTCGTACAGGTTGTACCCGAGCAGCCCGATCGTGATCACGCCCGCCACCGGCACGATCGGCACCCCCGCCACCTTGAACTTGCTGGCCGGCGAGGCGGCCCACAGGTCCGGCTTGCGCCACGGCAAGATGACCACCGCGATCGCGCTGCCCAGGTAGGTCACCGCGATGACCAGCGTGGCGTCCAGCGTGTAGGTCGCGAACGTGGTGTTGTACGCGTACAGCGCGGCCAGCCCGACGGCCGGCAGCAGCATCAGCACCAGCGAGGCGACCGGCACCCGGCGCTTCTCCGAGACCTGCGCGGCCGCGTCCGGGAGCACCCGGTCGAAGGCGGCGGCGAAGATGACCCGGGTCGAGGACAGGAACAGCGTGCCGACCCAGCCGAAGAACCACAGGCTCATCAGCAGCAAGATGATGACCTGGACGGCGCTGTTGTGGATCAGCCAGGAGGCCATCAGCACCGGGTACGGGAAGATGGGCAGCGCCGACTTGCCGGCCGCGTACCAGTCCGCGTTCACGTTCATGTAGAAATTCCAGCCGAACGTCTTGGCGAACAGCAGCAGGAACGCCACCGACAGCAGCACGGTGGTCCACAGGCCCGCGAACATGCCGGTGAACACGCGCTTGAAGTCGCTGGCGCCGCGGATCTCGCCGTACAGCGTGGTGCCCCAGTTCGGCCACAGCAGGTAGAACATCATCAGCGGCACCAGCAGCATGCTGTCCCGGAACGAGCCGCCGAAGCCGAACCCGGGCGCGGTGTAGCCGACGTTCTTGGCCGCGTCGGTGTTGGTGGCCTCGTAGAGGTGGTTCGTGCCGAAGATCCGGCTGGTCGCGCTGTCGAAGGAGGAGATGAAGGTGGCCTTGCTGTTGACCAGCAGCAAGATGGCGATGACCGCGAAGCCGACCATGCCGCCGATGAAGCAGTACTTCTGCAGCCGGGCGTAGCCGGCCATGCCCACCGAGACCAGCACGCCGGCCAGCGCGATCGTGATCAGCGTGACCACGAACTTGCCGTTGCTCGAGGCGAACCAGGTGGCGCCGCTCGGCGACCCGAGGGTGGCCCAGATCGGCTGGAAGAACTCCTCGGACAGCACCGCGCCGTAGATCGGCGCCCACAGCCACAGGATGAACCACCACCCGGTGGCGGCCAGCACGAAGCCGATCCCGCTGCCCAGGATGCGGCTCTGCCAGACGTAGTCGCCGCCCGCCCGCGGGATCGTGACGACCAGCCCGGCGTACGCGATGACCAGGAACGAGACCCAGACACCGGAGATCAGGATCGAGGTGAGCAGGGATCCGCCGGGGAACGTGGACTGGTAGGCCCACTCGACCATGCCCAGCGTGACCACGTTGGTGGACAGGGTGGCGTAGATCGTCGAGTCCCTGACCGACCAGCCGCGAACGAGGCCGGTCGCCTTGCGGAGGAAGAGAGTCGGTCTCTCTTCCCCGAGCGCTCCTGTGGTCATAAGTCTCCTCCGGTATCCTAAGTTGTCAGGTTTTATCCGTTAGGTAAGGTTAAGAGGGGTTATTTCACAGAGAAATTGTTCAACTAGCGGCAATATAGGGTCTTGACGAGGCCCGCGGCGATGCCGTTTGCGAAGTCGACAGTTCACATTCCGTTATTCTCGTCAGCCGTTCACGAGAATGTACTTGCCGACCTTTCCCTTCTTCTCGTTCAGGTCGAGGACCGCGCCCTGCAGCACGCCGTCGGTGTAGGAACTGCCCGGGTTCATGGCCAGCGTCCGGCCGAGCTTGGCCACGCCCCGGCTTTCGTGGATATGCCCGTGCACGGACAGCGCGGGCGCGTACTTGAGGATCGCTTCCCTGACCGCCTTCGAGCCGACCGGCTTCATGACCGCGCCGCCGTGGATCGGCCGCATGGTGTCGTCCAGGGCCGGGGCCTCGTCCAGGCCGGTGCCGTAGGGCGGGGCGTGGAAGTTGAACACCGCCCGGCCCATGTCGGGGATCTGCGCCACGACCTCGTCGATCTTCGTGGCGAGCACGTCCTCGGGCGCCTCACGGAAGGTGTTCCACGGCGTGGGGTTGGTCCAGCCCATCGAGGCCAGGGAGAAGCCGCCGATGTCGATCACCTTGGACTCGGCGAAGCTGACGCACGGGGACTGCTCGATGATGTCGTCGATCTCCCAGATGTCGTCGTTGCCGCCGTTGAGGATGCACGGGATATCGCCGCCGCGCAGCTTGCCGTCGGCCATGTCCAGCCAGCGGTCGAGGCCGCGGGTCATCTCCAGGGTGAACCGGCGGTCGACCGAGCCGTCCTCGGTGTTCAGCGCGTCGAGCTCGTCGGGTTCCATCACCGAGGGATAGGAGCCGCGGTCGCGGATCTGGCGCTGGACCTGGTCCAGCTCGGCCTGGGTCTCCAGCCGCATCCGCTGGCCGCCGAACGTGACCTCCCAGTAGCCCGGCATGGACAGGATGGGAATCAGGGCCTTGCCGGTCACGTCTCCGCCGAGGATTACCATGTCGGCCTTGTAGAAGGCGGCTGCGTTGAGGAATTTCCGCCAGCAGATCTCGGAGCCATGAATATCCGTGGCGAAGAAGACTTTCATCGCGGCGGCGCCTTCCTGTCGCTCGGTCAAACGAAAATCAGTGATCGACTTCTTCGGGCAGTTCGTACCAGCGCACCCGGTCGCCCACCCGGGCCCGGGTTTTCCACTTCAGGCTCTTCGGCGCCGATTCGGCCACCTCGAGCAGCTGCTTGGCCTGGGTCAGGGCGTCGAACCGCGGATACGGCGGCGCCAGGCCGGGCTGGGCGGAGAGCAGGTCGGGCAGCTTGGCCAGGTTGCCCGTCACCGTCCGCCACCAGCCCCAGTCGGCCGCCAGCACCACGCCGAACCGGTCGGGGTCGATGGCCGGGCGGGCGGAGTCCCGGCCGACCCGCAGGCCGGACAGCAGGTGGAAGATGTCGTGTGCGTCCTTGGCGTTGAGCTCGACGATCTGGAGCTTGGAGAGCAGCAGGTCAGCCGGGTCGAGGGTCATCGAGGTGGGGGAGCCGAACGAGGCCTTGAAGTCCAGCGTGTGGCACATCGACAGCCGGTCCACCATGACGTCGATGGGGCGGCCGGACGGGGCGGTGAAGTACATCTGCCGGTCCCCGTTGAGGTTGTTGAACCGCTTGTCGGGCTCGCAGCCCGCGCTCGCCAGGTAATCGGCGACCTTGCGGCGGCTCTTGCCCAGGCAGGCCAGGTCGATGTCCTGCCCGGCCCGCAGCCGGGGCGGGAAGTCGGGGCAGAGGACCCGGACCCCGAGGCCGCCGAGGATCTTGAGCTGGTAACCCGCCTCCGACGCGCCGCGCACCAGCCCGGTGGCCTCGGGCAACGGGTCGCTGGCGGCGTTCTCCCCGAAGCCGCGACCCTCATGTGGTGTGGTCATGCCAGGTTGCTCCTCGTCTAGCCCCGTGCCAGTTCGATCATGGTGACGGACAGCCGGTCTGTCTAGTTTTCAGGTTAAGAATCCCACGTTGTGGGGCTATGGCTCGACAAGAAGGCACGAACCAGCCCCGTTCGGGATAAAAAGACCTTTCATTCTTCCGAACGGGGCAGGCTTTCCCCCACCTCAACCTGCGTGCGGTCGCGGCGGAAGAACGGGACCGGCTCGGCTGGCAGCGGCGTATTGCCCAGGATCAGGTCGGCCGCCTTTTCCGCGGTCATCATCACTGGCGCATAGATGTTGCCGTTGGTGACATAAGGCATCACCGAGGCGTCGACGACCCGCAGCCCCGCCAGGCCGTGCACCCGCAGGCTGCCCGGGTCGGTCACCGCCATCGGATCGGTGCCCATCTTGGCCGTGCAGCTCGGGTGCAGCGCCGTCTCCGCGTCCCGGGCGACCCAGGCCAGGATCTCCTCCTCGGTCTGCACCGACGGGCCGGGCGACAGCTCGCCCGAGCTGTAGTCGTCGAAGGCGGGCTGGGTCAGGATCTTCCGGGCGATCTGGATCGCCTCCACCCATTCCCGCTGGTCGGTCGGCGTCGACAGGTAGTTGAACCGCAAGCTCGGGTGCACGCCCGGGTCGGTCGAGGTGATCTTGCAGGTGCCGCGGGAATCGGAGTACATCGGGCCGATGTGCACCTGGTACCCGTGGCCGCCGGCCGGCTGGGTGCCGTCGTACCGGATCGCGATCGGCAGGAAGTGGAACATCAGGTTCGGGTAGATCACGCTGTCGTTGCTGCGGGCGAAGCCGCCGCCCTCGAAGTGGTTGGTGGCACCGGGCCCGGTCCGGCCGAACAGCCACTTGGCCCCTACCAGGGGCCGGTTGCGCCACTTGAGCGCGGGCGCGACCGAGACCGGCAGCTTCGAGCCGTACTGGACGTAGACCTCCAGGTGGTCCTGCAGGTTCTCGCCCACGCCGGGCAGGTCGGCGATCGCGGCGATGCCGAGCGCGCCGAGCTCGGCGGCGTTGCCCACGCCGGACAGCTGGAGCAGCTGCGGGGTGTTGATCGCGCCGCCGCACAGGATCAGCTCGGCCGACCGGACCCGCTTGGCCTTGCCCTCGTGCCGGAACTCGATGCCGACTGCCGTGCTGCCCTCGAAGATGATCTTGGTACCGTACGCCCGGGTGACCACGGTCAGGTTCGGCCGGCTCATCACCGGATACAGGTAGGCCCGGGCGGCGGACAGCCGCCGGCCCCGGTGGACGTTGCGGTCGAACGGGGCGAAGCCCTCCTGCCGGTAGCCGTTCACGTCGTCGGTGAGCTGGTAGCCGGCCTGCTGCACGGCGGCGAAGAACGCGCCGAACAGCGGGTTGTCGGCCGGGCCGCGCTCGAGCACCAGCGGCCCGGTGTGCCCGCGGAACGGGTCGTCATCGTCCGCCGCCAGGCAGTTTTCCATCCGCTTGAAGTACGGCAGGCAGTGCGCGTAGTCCCATTCGGCCATGCCGGGGTCGGCCGCCCAGCGCTCGTAGTCCAGCGGGTTGCCGCGCTGGAAGATCATCCCGTTGATGCTGCTCGACCCGCCCAGGACCTTGCCCCGGGCGTGGTAGATCCGGCGCCCGTTCATGTGGGGCTCCGGCTCGCTGGAGTACTTCCAGTCGTAGAGGCGGTTGCCGATGGGGATGGTGAGCGCGGCCGGCATGTGGATGAACGGATCCCAGCTGTAATCCGGCCGGCCGGCCTCGAGGACCAGCACCCGGCTGCCCGGGTCGGCGGACAGCCGGTTGGCCAGGGCGCTGCCCGCGGATCCGCCGCCTACGATCACGAAGTCATAGGTACGCGCTGCCATCGTGCCTCCCGCGGGTTTTGAGTGCTCTTACCCCTCGGCGTCCTTCCTTAGCCCCCCAACTCTCCTAGGCCTGCTTGTCTTTCTCAAGCCTGGGTGGCGGCGTCGAGGTTCGCGCGCACGGCCTGGGTCATCTGGTCATCGGGTCCGAGGTAACGCTCGCAGTCGGACAGGGCCCGCTGCAAGACCGCGACGACATCGGCCAGTCGGCCGGCCGTGTAGTAGGCGGTGGCCAGGTTGCACCGGGTGGTCAGCGTCTCCTCATCGCCCGGGCCGAGCATCCGCTCGCTGTCGGCCAGCGCCCGCTCGTACTGGGGGATCGCGTCGGCCATCCGGCGCGCCTGCAGGTAGGCCGCGGCCAGGTTGGACCGCGCGGTCAGGGTGTCGCGGTGGTCGGGCCCCTGGACCCGCAGCCGGTCGGCGAGCGTCCGCTCGTACAGCGGGACCGCGTCGCGCAGCCGCCCGGCGCTGCGGTAGGCGTAGGCCAGGTTGGCCCGGGCGGCGATGGTGTCCGGGTGGTCGGCGCCCTCGGTCCGCTCGCGGTCGGCCAGCACCTGCTGGTACTGCGCGATGGCGTCCTTGGCCTTCCCGGCCGCGCGGAACGCCGAGGCCAGGCTGGCCCGGGCCGTGATCGTGTCCGGGTGGTCGGGACCGTGCATCCGCTCCTGGTCGGCCAGCGCCCGCTGATACTGCGTGATGGCGTCCTTGGGCCGCCCGCCGGCCGCGTAGGCGGCGGCCAGCCCGGCCCGGGCGGCCAGCGTGGCGGGGTGGCCGACGCCGAGGTGGCGCTCGGCCTCGGTCAGCAGGGTCTCGTAGGCGGCCAGCGCCTGCCGCGGCTGGCCCGCCGCCCGGTAGGCCTGGGCCAGGCTGGCCCGGGCGTCCAGGGTGACCGGGTGGCCGGTGCCGAGCATCCGGGCGGAGTCGCCCACCGTCCGCTCGTACAGGGCCACGGCGTCGGCCGGGCGGCCGGCGCTGACGTAGGCGTGCGCCAGGTGGGTGCGGGCCGCGATGGTCTCGGGGTGCTCGGGACCCTGGTTCTGCTCCCGCTCGGCCAGTGCGGTCTGGAACACCGAGACGGCGTCCGCGGACTTGCCGGCCGCCTCGTAGGCGGCGGCGAGCCGGTCCCGGGCGACCACGGCGTTGGCGTGATCCGCGCCGAGCAGCCGGGTGCTGGTGGCCACCATCGACTTCCAGTACGTGATGGCCGCCTCGGACAGCCGGCTCTGCTCCAGCGAGAGGCCGGCCCGGAACAGCAGCGGGTGGGCCTCCGGCTTCCACAGCAGCGCGCCGTCGCTGGTCCGCAGCGTCGCCGCGCAGTCCCGCAGCGCCTGCTCGAGGTCGAGCTCCGCCGGCTGGGTACCTGGGCCTGACGGCGGGCCGCCGTCGCCGTCCGGCCAGCTCTGCAGCAGGGCATCGGCGGCGGCCAGCACGGCCTGCTCCACGTCGGCGGCCGGCAGGTAGGCCCGGACCGCGGCCTGCACGCTGGCGTGCAGCTGTACGGTGCGCACGGAGCTGCCCGGGTCGATGGTGACCAGGCCCGCCTGCGCCAGGTTGTTGATGGCCGCGCGCACCGTGGCCTGGTCGGCCGCGTTCGCGGTGCTCGGCCGGCCGGTGACGTAGCCGCAGGCGGCCGGGCTGGTCAGCACGGCGCCGGGCACGCCGTGGCCGTCGAGCATTGCCGCCAGTACCAGCGTCGGCCAGGCCAGCCCGGTCGGCGGCAGCTCGTGCGCGCACTCCGCGGCCAGCGACCAGGTGGCCAGCACGGCCGCGGAGACGCCGGGCACCGCGGGCATGTGCCGGCGTCGTTCGGCCAGCAGCGCGCGGTACTCCCGGCAGCCCTGCCCGCGCACCTTCATCACCGCGGTGGCCTGCGCCAGCCCGAGCGGCAGCCCTTCCAGGTCCTCGCCCAGGTCCAGCGCCTCGATCCGCTGGTCCGGGTAGTCCGACAGCCGGGAGGTGAGGTAGTCCAGCGCCTCGCGGCGGTTCAGCCCGCTGACCCCGATGACGCGCAGGCCGGCGAACCCCGGGCCGTCGAAGGCCGAGCCCGGCAGCCGGCTGGTGATCAGGACCCGGCCGCAGGCGCCGGCCGGCCACAGCCCGTCCAGGTCGCTCAGCTCGGCCAGGTCGTCGAGGATCAGCGCCCACGGCTGCCTGGTCCGCTCCAGCCAGGATACGAACCGGGCCGCGGCCGCGTCCGCGCTCTCGTCCAGCGGGCTGGCGTCGGTCACGTTCGCCGCCTGCGCGAAGCCGGTCACGATCGAGTCCCGGCTGGCGCCGTTCACCCAGACCAGGACCTCCGCCGCCCGGGTATTCCACATCGTGTGGGCGAACTCGACCGCCAGCTGCGTCTTGCCCGTGCCGCCCTGGGCGGCCGGGGCCAGTTCGGTCTCGCCGCCGTGGACCAGCACCGCGGTCTCGCCGAGGCGGAGGGTGCCGGCCAGCCCGGGTCCGGCCAGCTCGCGCGGGAAGTAGGAGCGGGCGAGCGGCGGGACGATCCCGGACAGCAGTACGCCGGGACCCGAGCCTGACCCGGATTCTGCGTACGGCGTGGCCATGGCGGACAGCCCTTTCTCGCCCTCGTCCCCTGTTGTGCCTGAATTTTGAAGATCTTCCAGGTCACAGGTCCAGCTGGAACGCGCGGCCCGATGCTGTTGGCATGATACGTCGCCGCCGCCTGCTAGCTATATGGGGGATAAGGCGCTCTATGCGTCAATCTTACGAAAGCTGTAATTGTCCATGTACTCTCCGTATCGAGATGGCGTGGTGCGATTCTAGTGCGATCGTGCCGGCTGTATCCTGTTTTAGCTGTATCTCGCCTCTGTGCTGGTCAGCCGTGGGCTACCGACTCTAGTTGGTCCCGCACGGCCCGGGTCAGCGGGTGGTCGGGGCCGAGGTAGCGCCCGCTGTCCGCCACCGCCCGCTGCAGCAGCGGGACGGCGACGGCCGGCCTCCCGTCCGCCGGTCCCAGGAGAGACTCGCGTCCCAGGAGGAACTCACGTCCTAGGAGAGACGACTCACCAGGTGCCCGGAGCTGGCGACGGGCACCGTTCTGCACGTGCACCACAGTCCGGTATAAGGAATGCTAGTGGCGATTCCCCGGTGTGGCTATATGTAGCGAAAAAGTGCATAAAAGACCCGAATGCCGCTTCCATTGGGATCTCGTGGCTGGTCACGCCCGGCCGTCGCCGGGACCGCGGTCCCGGCGCGGCGATGCTTCGTTATGAACCTGAGATTCCCTTCCCAGGGCCGGTCCCGGCGCAGTCCGCGCAACTATCCGTGATCCGCACCAAACCACCACGTAATTGCGCGGCGGTATTTTAATGCTCAATTACCAGGCCTATGGGCCCTTCGGCTCCTTGGTTCGTTTCCATCCACCCGCCCCCGCGTTCCCGGCCCGCTCCCGCCACTCTCACCCCGCTCCCGCCACCCCCGGCAAGGCCCCGGCGTCGCCTCGCCCGTCTCACATCGCTCTCGCCTGTTATCCGTGCCGCGAGCCACTCCGCTTGGCTTCGTACTCGGCACGATGTGACATTGACCCGGTTATAACCGGCACAATGTGACGTAGTGCCAGAACGAAATGGTGCCGGAGTGACATGAGTGACAGATGCCCGCCACCCCGGAGCGGCTAGCAATAATCCGCGGTGACATTCGGCATAACGCCCGCCCCGACGGGACAGCTCACGCAGAAGACGGATCAGGTCACGCAGAACTCGTTACCCTCCGGGTCGCGCGGCGCGATCGAATTATCCCGGTCACTCTCGTTTTCCAGGCCAGGGTGGCGCCGGCCGCCACCAGTTGCTCGACCTTCTCGCTGACGAGCTGCTCGCGCTCTTCGCCGCGGACGTCCCGCCCGGCCACGCGGACGTCGAGGTGGACCCGGTTCTTGGCTCAAAGCAGCTGACGGCATCGATGGAGCATCCATGCTGCCGGGACGACATCGATGGAGCATCGATGTCGCTACCGGGAGCCCGGTTAGGCTCGGCGCGGGCGACGGGCGGGGCCTGTGGTGCCGGAGCCCGGCCGTGGGAGCAGGTCGAGGAGCGTGCCGCCGAGCTCGCCCGAAGAGCGGCCCGCGACCCGCAACTGGCCCGGAAAGCCACCGCCAGCCCGCGGACCGAACCGGGCCCTCCCCGCCTCCCATGGCCCGCCGCCCTCCCGCCTCCCATGGCCCGCCGCCGCCCTGGAAGCCGAGCGAGGCGCTCAGCTCCGGTCGCTGCGCCGCCGGGCCGGGCAATAGTGAATCGCGGCCGTATCCGGGCCGCCGCGCCGGGTCATTACCGTGTCGAATTGGCTGGACCAATTACCCTAATATAAGCTCGCATTTTCTGTGGTCATGCTACCGGCCGATGGGCGTGGCGCATACACTCCGAGCAGCCAGCGGTAATCGAATCCGCCGGATCGGCTGGCTATAATATATTCGCGGCCGTACGGGGAGGTGCAGGCACCAGTGCCCCTCTCGCAGGAGCGTCGTCAGGCTCAGCCGGAGGCCCTGCTGTCCTACATCGAGAAGCAAATCAAACAGTCGGTTGTTTCTGGCGAGCTGAAGCCGGGCGCCAAGCTTTCGCCCAGCGCGGTCGCGGCCAACCTGGGCGTATCCCATATCCCCGTGCGCGAGGCGCTGACCTCGCTCGCTGCGTCCGGGTACCTCGAGCACAAGCCGCGGGTCGGCTTCTTCGTCCGCATCCTGTCGTCCGAAGATCTGGCCGATATTTACCGCTGGCGCGAGATACTTGAGCGGGAGGCATTCATGATGGCCATCCCCCGGCTCACCGGCGACGATATCGAGGAAATGCGCAGGCTGTGCGGCCAGATGCGCAAGGTGGCCGGCTCCGTGCAACGGCGCGAATACCTGAACCTTAATCGGCAGTTTCATTTCATCGCCTTCCGTCCGGCCGGCAGCGACCGGCTGCTCCGCTTCCTCACCTATCTCTGGGATGCTGCCGCGCCCTATACCTTCGCCGGCCTGGTCGACGCCGAGAAGGCCCAGCGGGACCACGAGCGGATGATCGGCCGGTTCGAGGCGCGCGACGTGGACGGGATCATCGAGCTGATGACGCAGCACCGCGGTCTCGCCGTCGAGGCCGTCGCCCGCTGGGAAGCCCGCGAGCGCCCCTGACCGGCCAGCCGGCCAGCAGGCCAGCAGCGCCGGCCGGGCACCAAGCCGACGACGCCAGCCAAGCGCAACCAGCCGAGCGCAACCAGCCGAGCACAACCAGCCTGCCCTCGTTGTCCCCACTTCAGTGGTTACGCCGAGTAACGGCCACGAAAGCGACCATCGGTGGTTTTCAACTAATCTCAGCCCCGGTCGTCCACATGGCTGCACAGTTCTCCACAGCCCCGGGGGCCTTCCCCGCTAGGGCGAGCCCGTGACCGTGTCCACAGCATGGAGATCGTTATCCCCGCCTCGTCCACAGAACGGCCCGCTTTGTCCACATGGCAATCCACAGACCCGCGGAGGTAGCGTGCTTCTTCCTGGGTAGTGAGGGACCCAGGTAAGGGTGGGGATTTCTGGGGCGCGGCAAGGCGGTCACTATGAGCAGAGCCGACGGCACCGCGATCGTTGCGACGGTTGAGCATCGCCGCAGGGTGGTCGTGGACGTCATCCTCTTGCTGATGAGGAACGGGCGCATCCTGTTGCGGGAGCGGGCCAACACGGGTTACGGGGACGGTGCCTACGAACCTCCGACCGGCCAGCTGGCCGACCGGGAAACGATCGTGGAAACGGCGATCCGGGTCGCCTCGGCCGAGGCGGGGATCGCCATCCGGGCCGAGAACGTGTCGCTGGCGCATGTCATGCACGACGTGTCCGGCAGCGGGCGGATCGCGTTCTTCCTGAGCGTCTCCGGCTGGCCGGGCGAGTTCATCTCGCCGGACGCGCGCTGGTTCCCGACCGCGAACCTGCCCACGAACATGCTCGACCGGTCCCGGGTGGCGCTGCGGAACTACGCCGAGGGCATGCGCTTCTCCACTTACCCGGCGTTCGGCCCGGCCGGGACCGGCGGCGGCCCCGCGCTCTACGGCACCCTGCACGAGGCGGCACCCTGGCAGGACGCCTTCAGCGCCTGACGGCCCCGGGGCAACCCCTATAACCCCCGGATAAGCTAGCCCCGATGGCCGAGATCCTGAACGCGCACGGCTCGCGGAACGACATCTTCGTCGTCCCGCTGACGCCACGCGACTTCGCTTCCGACGACGAGCTCACCGCCTTCGTCCGGCGCCTGTGCGACCGGGCCGGCCCGTTCGGCGGGGACGGCGTGTACTTCTACGACGCGGCCCCGCCGGTCCCCGAGGCCTGGTTCTTCAACCCGGACGGATCGTCGGCCGAGTTCTGCGGCAATGGCATGCGCTGCCTCGGCCGGGTCATCCTGGATCTGCGCCAAGCCGATACCGCCAAGATCCGCAGCGGCCAGGCGCAGTACACGGTCCGCCGCGGCGCCACCACCGGGGAAGGTGTCCGGCAGGTCAGTCTCGAGCACCCCGCCGTCGATTTCACCCCGGTAAAACCCGTGGTCACCGGCCGGAACCCGCTGACCGAGGCCCGCCTGCCCGAGCTCGACCCGGCCCTGACCTTCACCGCCGTCACGATCCCGAACCCGCACCTGGTCGCCGCGGTCGACAAGTACGTCGAGGCCGACCTGATCGCGATGGGGGAGCAGGTGGCGGCCCGCCGCGACCTGTTCCCGGCCGGAGCCAACCTGTCGGTGCTGCTCCCGCTGACGCACGACCATGACGAGGTCTTCGTCCGGACCTTCGAGCGCGGCGCCGGGCTGACCGCCTCCTGCGGCTCCGGCATGGCCGCCGCCCGGGCGGTCTGGTCCCGCATCGGCGAGGCCGGCCCCGAGCGCGCGGTCCTGATCCGCAACGCCGGCGGCACCGCCACGGTGTCGCTGGAGGTTCAGGACGACGGATGGCACCCGGTCGTCAACGGCAACGCCACCCTCGTCTACCGCGCCGAAGTCGACCCAGCCGCCCTCGCCGCCGGGCGAAGCGCGGACAAAGCCATGTACGACGAAGAAGAACGCGCCTACGCCGCCCTGGAAGAGCGGAACGCGACCCGCCTGCGCGAAGCCGGCGTCGAAACCGGGACGTAGAAACCGGGACGTAGAAACCGGACGTAGAAACCAAGGCGCGGAGACCGCGCCTAGATCACGTACTCCTCACGGGTCTCCGCCGCGAACAGCTCCTCCACCGGACGCTGCCGTTCGATCAGCCCCTGCTCGAACGAGTACCGGACAAACGTTCCCAGCGTCTCGGAATTCCCCGCCAGCCCGTACGTCCAGTAGTCCGCGCCCATCAGGTGCCGGGTCCGCTCCGCCTCGGCGTACCCCCACGGCAGCAGCGCCGCCAGCGCCGCCGTCTCCGCCACCCGCGCGGCCGCCCCCCGCCGGGCCTGCTCGAACGCCTTGTACAGGGACTGCGCCAGCCACGGCCGCTGCTCGTAGACATCACGCCTGAGCACCACCACGTGCATGACCGGGAAGATCCCGGTCTCCGCGAAGTACCGTTCCTCTTCCGCGCGGGCATCAGGAAACAGCCGCCGCACCCGCCCCTCGGCAAACCCGTGCGGCACCCGCGGCGTATACAGCGCGTCGAGCTCGCCGTCGGCCAGCAGGCCCGCCAGCGTCGCCCCGCCCGGGATCGGCGAAACGTCCACGCCCGGCGGCGCGGCGTGCGCCAGCTTGGCCACCCGCCCGGGCGCGTGCTGCCCCCCGGTCCGGTACCGGACCGAGGTCACCGGCAGCCCGTGCCGCTCGGCCAGGATCCCGCGGATCCACACGTTGGCGGTCAGCTGGTACTCGGCCACCCCCACCTGCCCGCCCGCCAGCCCGGCCGGCTCGGTGACCGGGCTCGCCGCCGGCACGTAGATCCCGTTGTGCCGGAACGAACGCGACAGGAACACCGGGATCGCCACGAACGGCGCGTCCGCATCCAGGCTGATCAGGTAGGACGACAGCGACATCTCGGCCGCGTCGAACTCCCGGTGCCGGGTCATCCGGAAGAACGTCTCCTCGACCGGCAGCGTCAGGACGGTCAGCTCGACCCCCTCGGGCCGGATCTGCCCCCGCGCCAGCGCGGCGGTCCGGTCATAATCCCCGCACGCCAAAGTCAAAGGCACAAGCACGAAACCCATTATCCCGAACGAGTCCCGTCCCCGCCCCGCCAACCCCACCCCTCTCAGCTGCGCAAGCGCGTCCCTGCAGCTCCGTCTGGGCCGCAACCGGGCGGCCCGTCATACTGTGGGGCGTGAGCGGCGACATCGTGGGACGGCCGGCCGGCGCCGTGCTGATCCCCCGCAGGCGGCCCGGTTCGCCGCGCTCACCGGCGCCGACCCGGACGGGCTGGTGCTGAACGTGACCGGGTGGAACAAGCTGGTCCTGCTCGGCCCGGACCGGGTGTTCCTGTTCCCGCGGGCGGCGGCCGGAGTGGAGTGGTTCGAGCGGGAACTCGCCGTCTATCAGGCCCTGGCCGCGACGCGGCTGGATATCGTGCCGCGCCTGCTGGGCCGCTGGCAGGATCCGGCCGCCTACCCGTTCCCGTTCGCGGCCGTCACCCGCCTGCGCGGTGCGGTGCCCGCCGAGCCCGAGGCTCTCATCGGCCAGCTCGGCCAGGCCATCGCCCGCTGGCACGAGCTCGAGCCGCCGGCCGTCCTGGCCGGGACTGGGAGACGGCCCGGATCGACCGCCCCTTCTGGGATTTCGACTTCGGCGAGTGGGGCACCGGCCTGTGGCGGCGCCACCGCCGCGACTTCACCGCCCTGTGGGCTCAGGGATGGCACGCCTACGCCCAGGTGCGAGGCCTGGATACGGACCCCCGCCCGCTAGAGACCGCCTTCCGCCTCCGGCACGCGCTGGCGCTGCTGACCGACCCCGGCGACCCGGCCGTCTCCGGCACCCCCGAGGAGCACCTCACCCACCTGTAGCGGCTGCGCCCCCGCCGGCGGCGGGAACACGACCTCGACCGCCAGCCCCCCCGCGGTCCTGGTCACCGCGCGCAACTCGGCCCCGTGCGCCGCCGCGATCGCACTGACAATGGCCAGCCCGACCCCAAGGCCCCCCTGCTCCGTACGGTCCTGTTCTCCGCGGCCCCGTTCCACGCGGCGGCCTTCCGCCAGCCGCTGGAACGGCTGGAAGAGCCGGCCGAGCTGGTCCGGCGGGATGACCGGCCCGGTGTTGGTGACCGCCAGGAACGCCCGGTCGTCCCGCCGGCCCGCCGTGATCTCGACTCGCCCGCCGGGCACGTTGTACCGGATCGCGTTGTCGGCCAGATTGGCCGCCAGCCGCTCGGCCAGCCGGGAATCACCCAGCGCCGGGGCCGGCCCGAGGTCAGCGGCCACCGTCACCCCGCGCTTGTGCGCCTCGTCCCGCCTTCCCTCCAGCGCCTCGGCCACCACCGCCCCCAGGTCGAACGGCTCGAACGCGGCCAGGCCGCGTTCGCCCCGGGCCAGCGTGAGCAGCGCCGCGATCAGGCGCTCCTGCTGCTCGCCCGCCGCCAGCGCCCGCTCGCAGGCCAGCCGGAGCGAGGCGTCCGTGGCCTGCCGGTCGCGCAGCGCCACCTCGAGCAGGGTGCGCTGCCGGGCCAGCGGGGTCCGCAGCTCGTGCGAGGCGTTGGCGACGAACTGGCGCTGCGCCCGGAACGAGGCATCCAGCCGGCCGAGCAGCTGGTCGAAGGTGTCGCCGAGCTCCTTGAGCTCGTCGTCGGGGCCGGTCATGGCGATCCGCTGGTGCAGGCTGCGCGCCGAGATCCGGCGGGCGGCGGCGGTGATCGTCCGCAGCGGCCTGAGCACCCGGCCCGCCATCAGCCAGCCAAGACCGACCGAGACCACCGCCATGATCCCGAACGCCACTCCCGACTCGATCAGCAGCTGGTCCAGCGTGTCGCGGCGCAACCCGGCCGCCTCGGCCTGGACCGCCTTCTGGCAGGCGGCCATCTGCCCGTTGGCCGGCACCGGGCCGGCATCCGGCGGGGCGCAGGCGGTAGCGGCGCTGGTCCCGCCGCCGATGACGATCTCCTGGCTCGGCCCGCCCGCCCCGGTCCCGCCGCTGGTCCCGGACTGGAACGTGACCGCCCCCGGCAGCTGCTGAGCCACCAGAAGATACGTGATGACCAGCAAGCACGCCCCCGAGGCCAGGAACAGCCCGACATACAGCGCGGTCAGCCGCAACCGCACCGTCCGCCGCGGCCCCCGCCACCCGAACCCGCCCCGCGCCCCCCGGCACATCAACCCGCCCCCCGGCCCCCGCCACCCGAACCCGCCCCGCGCAGGCGGCGGTGGCGGTGGCGGTGGCAGCGTCGCGTTCATGCCGGGATCCGGTAGCCGGCCTGGGCCAGCGTCTCGATGACCGGCGGGTCGCCGAGCTTGCGCCGCAGCCGGCTGACCGTGACCTTGACCGCGCTCGTGAACGGGTCGGCCATCTCGTCCCACACCCGCTCGAGCAGTTCCTCGGCGGAAACCACCCGCCCCTGCGCCGCCAGCAGCAACTCGAGCACGCCGAACTCCTTCGGTCCCAGTTCCAGCGGCCGGCCAGCGCGGATCGCGGTCCGCCGCGCCGGGTCGAGCCGCAGGTCGCCGCGCTCCAGCACCGGCGCCAGCGACGGCTGGGCCCGGCGCAGCAGCGCCCGCAGCCGCGCCACCAGCTCGGCGAACGCGAACGGCTTGGGCAGGTAGTCGTCGGCCCCCAGGCCGAGCCCGTCCACCCGGTCCTCGATGGTGGCCGCGGCCGTCAGCATCAGCACCCGGCTGCGCCCCCCGGCCCGCACCAGCTCGGCGCACACCTCGTCCCCGTGCCGCCCCGGCAGGTCCCGGTCCAGCACGATCACGTCATAGTCGGTGACCAGCGCCCGCTCCAGCCCCTCCGCCCCGTCAAAGGCGACGTCGACCGCCATCTGCTCCTGCCGCAGCCCGGCCCCGATCGCCTCGGCCAGCTCGCCGTCATCCTCGATCACCAGCACCCGCACGCCAGCCCTCCAATCACCAGCCACCACCGAGCCCGCCGACCCATCCACCAGCCACCTAACCCGCTCTACGCCCAGCCCCAGCGTGCCCGCACATTCTCAGCCGCAGCTCCGCATCCGCCCGGCCTCTCCTCCAGATGCCGCCCACGCCCGGCCTCTCCTCCATGTGCCGCCTAGGCCTGGCCTCTCCTCAACGCACCCGCATCCGTGCGGCCCCCGCCCCAGCGTGCCCGCCCACTCCACGAGGGTGCGCTCATGATCGTGAAGGGTTCACTACGTTTCCTGATATAAAACTCTTCGCGATCATGAAAATCTCGGTCACTCGGCCGGATCCTGGAGAGTGATGGTGACCAGGTGGCTGGGGGTGCCGGTGATCTGAGCGGCCACCTTGTCGCCGACCTTGACGCCGCCGATGCCGTGCGCGCGGCCGGTAATCCGGGTGGCACCGGTAATGGCGGCCGTCACCGAGGGTCCCGTGCCGCCGATGGTGATCGACGTACCGCTGACCGCGAGCACCCGGCCGGTGAGCAGCATCCGCAGCTGCCCGTTCCCGTTCCCGCCCGCGTTGCCGGGCAGTCCGGGCAGCGTCGGCAGGCCGGCGCCGTTGCCTGACGACGCGGGAGCCGACGCGGCCGACGTGGCACCTCCAGCCGCACTCGCCACCGGGGCGCCCCTGACCAGCAAGAACCCCGCGGCCACGCCGACCGTCGCGGCCACCACCGCGACCGCCGCCGCCAGCCAGCCCGAGAATCTCCAGGCGCCCCCGCGCCGCCGGCGCTTCCCGTTCCCCGTCGGCCAGCCGTTGTCCTCGCCGCCTGGTCGTTCGTCGTCGCTTTCCATGTCGCGGGCTCCTCCCTCGCGCGCCTTCGCGGTCGCGGTCCACTGTGGCCGGTGCATGGTTGCACGCCAGTTACACCGCGACGCCGCCACCCAGCAGACCCCAGCAGACCCCGGGAAACCCGGAAACCCGTGTAACCCCCGTGCAACTGCCCGCCGCGTAGACCTGCCGCCATGTTCTTTCTCACCTATCTCAGGCGCGAACTGCGCCGCCGAATGCGACAGGCGATCTTCATCGCCATCGGCCTGGCCATCGGGATCGGCCTGGTCATCACCGTGCTGGGCGCGTCCTCCGGGGTGAAGGCGGCCCAGGCCAAGGTGCTCAGGGCGCTCTACGGCATCGGCACCGACGTCACCGTCACCACCAAGCCCACGCCGCCGAAGGGCGCACAGGGGAGCGCCCCCGTCTCCGGCCAGGCGACCTCAGGCGGTGGCCCAAGCGGATCGAACGGCGGCCCCCGCGCCCAGGCCTGCATCAACGGCAAGTGCTACACCAGCGGCACCATCGACACCCTGGACAGCGGCGAATACGGGCCGCTCGGTACCGCCACCATCGCCAAGATCGCGCACCTCAGCCACGTAAAAGCGGCCGCGGGCGGCCTGGTCCTGACCGACAACCGGATCGTCCTCCCGACCGGCTCGAACTCCCGGCTCGTGCCCCCCACCTCGGTCAGCGTGAACGGCACCGACCTCACCCACCCCAAGCTGGGCCCGCTCAGCAACGCCGAACTCGCCAAGGGCCGCACGTTTACCGCAGCCGACAAAGACGCCTCCGTGGCCGTCATAGACGGCAACTACGCCACCGCCCACAAGCTCCACATCAAGGACACGGTCACCGTCGCCAACAAGAAGTTCACGATCATCGGCATCGTCACCCAGCCGCAGGCCAGCAGCCCGCCGTCGGTGTACATCCCGCTCGCGCGGGCCCAGGCGCTGGCCACCAGCCCCGCTACCGGCAAGTCGATGAAGAACGAGGTCAACACGGTCTACGTGACCGCCGCCAGCGCCACCGCCATCGGCGCGGTGCAGCAGGAGATCGCGCACCTGCTGCCCACGGCCACCCTCACCAGCTCCGCCGACCTGGCCGGCGAGATCACCGGGTCCGCGGCGAGCGCCGCCAAGCTGGCCGGCGCGCTCGGCAAGTGGCTAGCGGTGCTGGTGCTGATCGCCGCCTTCGCCGTCGCCAGCCTGCTGACCATGGCCGCGGTGGCGCGCCGGGTGCCCGAGTTCGGCACGCTCAAGGCGCTCGGCTGGCGCAGCAGCCGGATCGTCAGCCAGGTGCTCGGCGAGTCCGTCGGCACCGGCATCGTCGGCGGCCTGGCCGGCGTCGGCCTGGGCTTCGCCGGCGTGGCCATCATCGACCAGGTCGCGCCCAAGCTGTCCGCCAGCGTCCCGGCCGCCGGCGGCACCGGACCGTCGACCCACGTCATCGGAGCAGGCGCAGGCGGCGGCCCGGGCGGGTCCCTGGTCGGCCCGGCGGCGAGCCACGCCACCATCGCGGTCCCGATGTCCGCCTCGGTCACGGCCACCGCGATCGTCCTCGCCGTGCTGCTCGCGGTGGCCGGGGGACTGATCGCGGGATCGTTCGGCGGCTGGCGGGCAGCCCGGCTCCGCCCGGCGGCCGCGCTGGCCCGCGTGGCCTGAACCCAAGGGAGACAACGCACATGGACATCACCCACGAGACCGCGCCCCCGCCGGCCAGCAGCCTGTACCGGCTGACCGGGGTGAGCAAGACTTACCGCAAGAACGGCCGCGAGATCCACGCGGTCCGCGACCTGGACCTGGAGATCAGGGCGGGGGAGTGGCTCGCCGTGCAGGGCAAGACCGGGCACGGCAAGAGCACGCTGCTCCAGCTCCTCGGCGGCCTCGACCGTCCCACGCAAGGCCAGCTCGCATTCGCCGGCCACGACCTCGCCACCGCGGCCGAGTCCAAGGTCAGAAAGGTGAGAGCCAACTCGTTCGGCTTCATCTTTCAGTCCTTTAACCTGATCCCCACGCTGACCGCGGCGGAGAACGCGGAGGCGGCGCTCATCCCGCTCGGCCTGCCCGGCCAGGACCGGCGCGAACAAGTACAAGCCGCCCTGGACAGCGTCGGGCTCGGCGACCGCGCGCAGCACCTGCCCGGTGAGCTGTCCGGCGGCCAGCAGCAGCGCGTCGCGATCGCCCGCGCCCTGGTCAAGCGGCCCCAGGTAGTCCTGGCCGACGAGCCCACCGGCAACCTGGACGAGGACACCAGGGACGAGATCATCGGCCTGCTCGACACGCTGTGGCGTGAACGCGGGCTCACGCTCATCCTGGTCACCCACGACAGCGCCATCGCCCGCCGCGCCCAGCGGATCGGGGTGATGGCCCGCGGCCGGCTCTCCATCCGCCAGGACACCCGCGCCTGACCGCCCGCCCGGCGCGGATCCGTCCGCGCCGGGCAAGACGCGCTACACGTGCGGCAGGTGCCAGTGATACGGCGTGATCAGCCGCTTCATCGACTCCGGGCCGTACGACCCGACCGGGTACGGCTCGACCGGCGGCGGGTTCTCCAGCAGCGGCGTGGAGATCTCCCACAGCCGCTCGATCCCGTCCGACCGGGTGAACAGCGACGGGTCGCCCACCATGGCCATCAAGATCAGGTGCTCATAGCCCTCGAGCGCATGAGACTCGGCGAACGAGTTCTTGTAATGGAACGCCATCTCGGCGTTGCCCAGGCTCATCCGCGCGCCGGGCACCTTGGTCAGGAAGTAGATCTTGATGGCGCCGGGGTCGGCGAAGTCGATGACGATCTCGTTCTGCCGGCCGTACGGGGTGTCCTTGCGGTGCGCCGGGAACATCCGCATCGGCGGCGGCTGGAAGCCGAGCGTGATGACCTGCCGGGAGACCCCCATGGCCTTGCCCGAGCGCAGGAAGAACGGCACCCCGTGCCAGCGCCAGTTGTCCACCTCGGCCCGCACCGCGACCATCGTCTCGGTGTCCGAGTCGGGCGCCACCCCGGGCTCGGACCGGTACCCCTCGTACTGGCCGCGCACCACGTTCCTGGCGTCGATCGGCTTGACCGCCTCGAACACCTTCTCCTTCTCGTCCCGCAGGTGCTTGGCCGACAGCGACACCGGCGCTTCCATGGCCACGAACGCCAGCACCTGGAACAGGTGGGTGACCACCATGTCCCGGTAGGCGCCGGTCGCGTCGTAGAACTCGCCCCGTCCCTTGATCGTCAGCGTCTCCGGCACGTCGATCTCCACGTAGCGGATGTGCTGCCGGTTCCAGATCGGCTCGAACAGGCCGTTGGCGAACCGGAACGCGAGGATGTTGTCGACCGATTCCTTGCCCAGGAAGTGGTCGATGCGGAACACCTGCGACTCGGGGAAGACCGCGTGCACCGCCTCGTTCAGCTTCCGGGCCGAGGCCAGGTCGGTGCCGAACGGCTTCTCGATGATGATCCGGGCGTCCTTGGCCAGGCCTGACTCGCCGAGAAAGCCCACCACCGAGGTGAACGCGGCCGGCGGCACGGCCAGGTGGTACAGCCGCCGCGGCGTGCCGCCGATCTCCTTCTCCGCCCGCTGCACCGCCTCGACCAGCGTCCCGTAGTCGTCCGGCTCGGCGGGCGCGAACGACAGGCGCTCGGCGAACGAAGGGAACGACGGGTCGGTCGGCTTGGTGATGCAGAAGTCGGCGCACGCCTCCTCGGCGTGCTCCCTGAACTGCGCGTCGGTCAGTGCGAACTTGGCCGGGGAGGACCCGATCACCCGGTAGTCACGAGGCAGCAGCCCGGCCGCGTGCAGGTGGAAAAGACCGGGCAGCAGCTTGCGCTTGGCCAGGTCGCCGGTGGCGCCGAACAGCACGATGACGTGGTTGTCCGGCTTCGGGGAGTTGTTCCCGTCCCTCAACCGCGGGGATCCGCTCCGGGGCTTCAGCGTCTCGTTCGCCGATGGTTCGCTCATCGCAGCAGCCTCAGGCCTTCTTCTCCGCGTGCCCGCCGAACTCCGAGCGCAGGGCGGACAGGACCTGCCCGGTGAACGCGCCCAGGTCCCGGGACTCGAACCGCTCGTACAGCGAGGCGGCGATGACCGAGGCGGGCACGCCCTCGTCCACCGCGGCCAGCACGGTCCACCGGCCCTCGCCGGAGTCGGATACCCGGCCGCTGAAGTCGGACAGGTCGTGCGACTTGGCGAACGCGGCCGCGGCCAGGTCGACCAGCCAGGAACTGACCACCGAGCCGCGCCGCCACACCTCGGCCACGTCGGCCACGTCGATCTGGTACTGGTAGGCCCAGGGGTCACGCAGCGGCGTGGTCTCCGCGTCGATCTCGCCCTGGTGCAGGCCGATGTCGGCGCTCTTGATGATGGACAGGCCCTCGGCGATCGCGGCCATCATGCCGTACTCGACCCCGTTGTGCACCATCTTGACGAAGTGCCCGGCCCCGTTCGGCCCGCAGTGCAGGTAGCCCTGCTCGGCGGTGCCGCCCTTCTTCAGGCCGGGCGTGGGCTCGGCCGAACCGCGGCCGGGCGCGATGGTCAGGAAGATCGGGTTCAGCCGCTCGACGGCCTTGTCCTCGCCGCCGATCATCAGGCAGTAGCCGCGGTCCAGGCCCCAGACGCCGCCGCTGGTGCCGACGTCCACGTAGTGCACCCCGAAGGCCTTGAGGTCCCGGGCCCGGGCGATGTCGTCGCGGTAGTAGGAGTTCCCGCCGTCGATCACCACGTCATCGGGCTCGAGCAGCGGCTTGAGCTGCTCCAGGGTCGCGTCGACGAAGCCGGCCGGCACCATGATCCAGATGTTGCGCGGCGCCTCCAGCTTGGCCACGAAGTCCTTGAGGCTCTCCGCCCCGGTCGCGCCCTCGCCGGCCAGCGCCTTGACCGCGTCGGCGTTGACGTCGTAGGCCACGCACGTGTGGCCGTCCCGCATCAGCCGCCGGACGAGGTTGGCGCCCATCCGGCCGAGGCCGATCATCCCCAGTTGCATCGGCGAGTCAGTTGGCATGGCTGGTCAGTCCTTACATCGTTGTCAGCGGGCCTTGCACATTTCCTAAGGGCCTTTTAAAACCTTTGATCCCTAACGAGCTTTGAGCGAGCGGTACTTACGGATCAGCGCGTTCGTGGAGGAGTCGTGATCCAGGTCGGGCTCGCCCGCGCTGGTCAGCTCGGGGATGATCTTGACCGCGAGGACCTTCCCGAGCTCCACGCCCCACTGGTCGAACGAGTCGATGTCCCAGATCGCTCCCTGGACGAACACGCTGTGCTCGTACAGGGCCACCAGCGCGCCCAGGATCCGCGGCGTGAGGATCTCGGCCAGGATCACGTTGGACGGCCGGTTCCCCTCCATCACCCGGTGCGGCACCACGTTCTCGGGGGTGCCCTCGGCCCTGACTTCTTCCTCGGTCTTGCCGAAGGCCAGCCCCTGGGCCTGGGCGAACACGTTGGAGGAGAGGATGTCATGGTGATCGCGGATCGGGTTCAGCGTCTTGCCGAACCCGATCAGGTCGACCGGGATGATCGTGGTCCCCTGGTGGATGAGCTGGTAGAAGCTGTGCTGGCCGTTGGTGCCGGGCTCGCCCCAGAAGACCGCCCCGGTGTCGTAGGACACGTGCGCCCCGGCCAGCGTCACGTGCTTGCCGTTGGACTCCATGGTGAGCTGCTGCAGGTAGGCGGGGAACCGCTTGAGGTACTGCTCGTACGGCATCACGCCGTAGCTCTGGCAGCCGAAGAAGTCGCGGTACCACAGCGCCAGCAGCCCCATCAGCACCGGCAGGTTGGCCTCCAGCGGCGCGGTCCTGAAGTGCTCGTCC
>JAICWX010000605.1 GCA_025934635.1 Streptosporangiaceae bacterium
ACTGCGGGTGGCGGACCTTCCGGGCCATGCTGGAGTACAAGGCGGCCCGGTACGGGCGGCGGGTGGTCGTGATCGACCGGTGGTTCCCGTCGTCGAAGATGTGCTCGGCCTGCGGGCATGTCCTCGCGGAGCTGGGCCTGAAGGTCCGGACGTGGCAGTGCCCGTCCTGCGGTGCCCGGCATGACCGGGATGTCAACGCCGCGAAGAACATCCTGGCGGCAGGTCTTGCCGTAGCCGGGGACGACCCCGGCCATGCCTGCGGAGCTGATGTCAGACACCCGGGACCTCCCGGGTGCAGTCGGGCCGTGAAACAGGAACCCCGGCCCGCGAGGACCGGAATCCCCGTCCATCAGGGCGGGGAGTAGTCAAAAGCGGCTCCCTCCTTCTACCGACATTCTTACCCGCTGGAATGTCGGTACCGGAACCGACAATGCCGTGATGAATCTCAACGGGAAGGCCGCCCTGGTCACCGGGGCGGCCGCCGGGATCGGGGCGGGGATCGCCGAGCGGCTCGCGGCGGAGGGCATGGCGGTGGTCATCGCCGATCCGGACGAGGCGACGGGCCGGGCGACCGCGGCGCGGATCGGCGGATCGTTCGTCGCCGCGGACGTCGCGACGGAGGCAGGCCTGCGCGCGGCCATCGAGGCCGCGGGACCGGTCGCGGTGCTGGTCAACAACGCCGGAGGCATCGAGGAGCCGTGCTTCCCGGCGGCCGGTCCGGCCAAGTGGGGACGCACGCTCGACCTGAACCTGGGCGCGGTCATGCTCGCCACCCAGCTCGTCCTGCCCGCGATGGCCGGACGCGGCGGCGGGGCGGTCATCAACATCGGCTCGACCGCGGGACTGGGCACGGCGAGCCACGGCTCGCCCGAGTACGCGGTGGCTAAGGCGGGCGTGATCAGGTTCACAGCCTGCCTGGCGCCGCTGCGGGACACGACGGGCGTGCGGGTCAACTGCATCTGCCCGGGACTGGTGGATACCCCGTCCTCACGCCGGTCGCGGGCCCGGATGACGCCCGCCGAGCGGGCGGCGCTGCCGCCGGTGCTGACGCCCGCCGACATCGCGGCGGCCGCCATGGTGTTCCTGGCCGACGACAGCCTGGCCGGGCGGATCATGCTGTGCCGCCAGGGCGGCGAGCCACCCCGGCTGCTCCCGGTCACCGATGGGCAGGAATCACCGTAATGGCAGCGCGGCTTCGATGACGCGGCCGAGGGCGATCAGCTGTTCCTCGCCGCCGGGCGGGCCGATCAGCTGCAAGGAGGCGGGCAGGCCGGCCGGGCCGCCGGGGACCGGCAGGACCAGGGCGGGCAGCCCGGCCAGGTTGGCCGGCATGGTCAAGATGGTGGTGGACATGCGCTCGCCGAGCAGCGGCGGCGCGCCGATCAGGGCCGGCAGGGCCAGGACCGGATGGCGGGCCAGGGCGGCGCTGAACCAGCCGCGCAGCTCCTGCCGGGTCCGGGCGGCCCCGGCGGCCTCCTCCTCGGTGATCTTGGCCGCCTCGGTCATGTTGCGCCTGATGCCCTCGGTGAGCTGGTCCAGCCGCGGGAGCAGGTGCGCGTTGGCCGGGTAGGCCTCCACGTCGATGGCCACGTTCCCGGCCTGGTTGACGGCCCGGAAGTCGAATCCGGCGACGTCGGTGACCGGCAGCCCGGCCAGGGCGGCGTCGACCGCGGCGTCGACCGCGGGATCCACGCCGACGTCAGCCGGCGTCCGGATGCGCCCGACACGGGCGGGCGGGTCGGCCGAGGCGCCCGCGAAGCCCGGATCGATCAGCTGCATGCCCAGTTCCACCGCGGTCACGTCCATGCCGAGCGGGCCGACCGTGTCCATCGAGGTGGCCAGCGGGTACACGCCGTCGAGCGGGATCCGGCCCCAGGTGGTCTTCAGGCCGGTGATCCCGCAGCAGGCCGCCGGGATCCGCACCGAGCCGCCGGTGTCGGTGCCGAGGGCCACGTCCGCCTCCCCCGTCGCGACCGCGACCGCCGAGCCGCTGGACGAACCGCCGGGGATCCGCCGGGGGTCGAGCGGGTTGGGCGGCGTGCCCAGCCACGGGTTTATCCCGCTGGCCGACCAGCACAGCTCGGTCAGGCTGGTTTTGCCGACGATCCGCGCGCCGGCCCGCCGGGCCGCGGCCACGACCGGCGCGTCCCGTTCGGCCGGGACCGCCTGTTCCGCGATCGCCTGGCAGCCGGCCGTCGTGGGCAGGCCTTCCATGTCGATGCAGTCCTTGACCGCGAGCCGCGGCCCGCCGCCGGGCGGGTCCAGCCGCACCACCCAGATGGAGTCCATGAGGGTCAATTGTCCCTCACCGGGGGAAGCCGGCGAGGAGTCGGTGGCGCACAGGGTACGTAAGTAGGTACCCGGGGGCACACCGACTCCGCTGGTGGGGCGGGCAGGGATGCCAGCGGCGCTGAGGCAAGACGGCGCTGAGGCAAGACGGCGCAAGGCCGTGAACCTGAACGCCTTAAGCAGACGTTCAGGAAACTTAGAGCTTTACGAGCGGTTGCCCTTGGCTCGCCTCAAGGTGCGGAACCGAGTATCGGAACGTAACGAAGGGACGAAGCCGTAGCACGGCACCGACTTGAGGGCGAGACCGATGAGCCAGACTTACGACCCGAACTACCCCGGACCCGGGCAGGGCTACTTGGCCGGACCTGACTACGCCGGCGGCCCCGGCTACCCGGGCGGGTACCAGGGAGCGGGTTTTGGCGCGCCGCCACCGCCGCCGCCGCGGCGCAGTCGCAAGCGCGGCCTGGTGATCACCGGCGCGGTCGCGCTGGCCGCGGGAGCCGCCGCGGGCGGGCTGATCGGCAGCATGAACAAGGGCGTGGTGAGCACGGCCACCGCCACCTCGAACACGGTGCTGAGCGCCGGCCAGATTGCCCAGCGGGTCGACCCGGCCCTGGTGGACATCGTGTCCACCGACAGCGCCGCGGGCTCGACCTCGGCCGGCACCGGCA
>JAICWX010000445.1 GCA_025934635.1 Streptosporangiaceae bacterium
GACCATGAGCAGCTGCTTGAACAGCTGCGGCGACTGCGGCAGCGCGTACCAGTTGCCGGGCCGGAGCCGGACCGGGACCAGGAAGTCGCGCGCGCCCTCCGGGGTGGACCTGGTCAGGTAGGGCGTCTCGACGTTGACGAAGCGGTGCTCGCGCATCACGTCAGAGAGCAGGTAGGCGGCCTGCGACCGGGCCCGCAGGGCCCGCGCGGTCTCGTCCCGCCTGATGTCCAGGTACCGGTACCTGAGCCGGACGTCCTCGCTGACCTCGGCGGAGCCCTCGACCGGGAAGGGCAGCGGCTCGGCCTCGCTGAGCACCTCCACCTCGTCCGCCACGACCTCGATCTCGCCGGTGGGCAGCTCGGGGTTCTCGTTCCCCGCGGGCCGCGCACGCACCGTGCCGGTGACCAGCACGCAGAACTCGGCCCGCAGGTCGTGGGCGGCGGCTTCCTCGCTGCGCCACACCACCTGCACTACGCCGCTCGCGTCGCGCAGGTCGATGAAGACCACGCCGCCGTGGTCCCGGCGCCGCGCCACCCATCCGGACAGCACCACCTTCTCGCCGGCGTGCGCCGTCCGCAGCGTCCCCGCCTCATGGGTGCGGATCATCGGGCTGTGCCCCTCTCGCTCAATTTCACAAGGATCTTTTCTACCGAACGGGCGGGTGGCCCGCCCCGGTACCCGGTCACAGTCCCCGGCGGGGGCCCGCCTCGGGGGTGAGGTCCGCCAGGAACGGATTGGCCCGGCGTTCGGCGCCGATCGTGGTCTGCGGCCCGTGCCCGGACAGCACCACGGTCTGATCCGGCAGGGTCAGGCAGACTCGCGCCAGGCTGCGCAGGATCGTGGGATAGTCCCCGCCGGGAAGGTCGGTACGCCCGATCGACCCCGCGAACAGCAGGTCACCCGA
This sequence comes from Streptosporangiaceae bacterium, assembly GCA_025934635.1. The sequence goes on from JAICWX010000445.1 coordinate 905, forward strand.
GAACAATACGTCAACGTCGATTTTGCTTTTACCTTGCGCTGTAAGCGGCGTACTGGCGGGCAGCCGGAATGTCACCGAACCTTCGGTATGCCCGGGCGCGTGGTCCACGACTATCTCGAGCCCCACGAGGTTCAGGGTCATCCCGTCGGATAGTTCTTTTACATCGTCGGGTTCGGTGAATTCCAGGCCGCCGAACAGTTGCTGTCCCGCACCGAGCGACAAGCCCTTGGCCGGGTCGGTAAGCAATACGCGGTCGTCCGGGTGGATGTAGGCCGGGATGCCTTTCGCGCCGCACACCGGGGCGACCGACCAGATGTGGTCGATATGGCCGTGCGTGAGCAGGACGGCGGCGGGCCTGAGCCGGTGCTCGGCCAGGATCTCGTTGATCCCGCTCTCGGCGTCCTGACCCGGGTCGATGATCACGCACTCCTCGCCGGGCGCGGGCGCAACTACATAACAGTTGGCGGCAAACGAGCCGGCCGGGAACCCTGCGACGAGCACAAGCGTCCTTCCTCACGATACGGTGTCTCAGGCTACCGGACTCGCATGGCCGCGAACCGATAACGATGGGTACCAGTCCAGGCATCTGGCAGGTACGATTCGCGAACGATCGCGAATATTGCGAGGCTCCGGGAGGCTCCCGGGGTTTCGGGAGGCCCTGAGGCACTGCCCCAGTTTCGGGATCAGCGGTATGCACCGGGTTCGTTGGCCTGCCTCCCGTGGATACCGGCGGTAGCCGAATAGCGCGACAGGCCAAGGAGGACGCGACCGGTGGCGGGTAAGAACGAGCGCCAGCGCAGGCAAGCCAGGGAAAAGTTCCGCCGCCAGCAGGAGCTGCGGATGGCCCGGCAGCAGCAGCTCAGGAAGCGCTGGCTGATCGGCGGCAGCGCGGTCCTCGCCGCAGCGCTCATCGCCTCCCTGCTCGTGGTGTTCCTCCCCGGGGGCGGCGCCAAGAAGGCAGCCGCGTCGCCGAGCAAGTCGCCGAGCGCTTCTGCCTCGGCATCCGCCACTACCACCGCCGCCGCCGTCGCCGAGCCGGCGCATCACTGCAGCTACACGTCGACCACAGCGGCCGCCAAGAAGGTGAGCCTGCCGCCGGCCACGCCCGATTACGCCTCCAGCTACCAGGCCACGATCAACACCAACCTGGGCAAGATCACCTTCAACCTGCTCAACAGCAAGGCCACGTGCACGGTCAACTCCTTCGTCCACCTGGCCGAGGCGGGTTACTTCAACAAGACCCAGTGCCACCGGGTGGTGAACAGCAGTATCTACGTACTGCAGTGCGGGGATCCGTACGCCACGTCGACCACCAAGCTGACCTGCAGCACGACCAGCAAAATCGGGACTGGCACTCCGGGTTACGATTTCGCCAACGAGAACGTCACGGGCGCCAAATACCCGGCGGGGACGGTGGCGATGGCGAATACGGGCACGGCGAACAGTAACGGCAGCCAGTTCTTCATCGTGTTCAAGGACAGCTCGACCGGTCTCACGCCGGCCGGCCGAACACCTTCGTATACACCGTTCGCCACGGTGTCCTCTGGGCTCGGTATCGTCCAGAATGTGGCTAAGGATGGATACTCGTGTCAGTATGTCGACCCTACGACGGGGAGCCCCGAAGGCGGAGCACCGAAGGAAAAGGTCATTATTGACAGCGTGGCGGTCAAGAAAGCCTGACACGAGCACGACACAGCAGGAGGTTCGCCGTGACCACCCCCAACCATCCGTGGGGCCGGGTCGACCCTGACGGGACGGTCTATGTCCGGACCGCCGACGGCGAGCGGGTGATCGGCTCGTGGCAGGCGGGGAGCCCGGAGGAGGCGATCGCCTTCTTCGCGCGCAAGTACGAGTCGCTGGAGACCGAGGTCGTGCTGCTCGAGCAGCGGATCGCCTCGACCGACATGGCCCCCGCGCAGGCCTCCGCCAGCGTCCAGCGGCTGTCGCGGAGCATCTCCGAGGCCAATGCGCTCGGTGACCTCGACGGGCTCCGGACCCGGCTGGAACGGCTGACCGAGGACGTCGGCCACCGCCGCGAGGAGGCCAAGGCCGCCCGCGAGCAGGCGCGGGTGCATGCCAAGGAGATCAAGGAGCGGATCGTCGCCGAGGCCGAGCAGATCGCGGCCGAGGCCACCCACTGGAAGAGCAGCGGCGAGCGGATGCGCGAGCTGCTCGAGGAGTGGAAGGCGGCGCCGCACGCCGACCGCGCCGCCGAGGCCGTGCTGTGGAAGCGGCTGTCCGCGGCGCGCAACACGTTCACCAAGCGGCGCAAGGCATACTTCGCCAACCTCGAAGCCGAGCGCGAGGACGTCAAGGCGCGCAAGGAGAAACTGTGCGCCGATGCCGAGGAGCTGTCCTCCTCGACCGAATGGGGCCCTACCACCAGCGCGTTCCGTGAGCTGATGCAGCAGTGGAAGGCGGCCGGGCGTGCGGACCGGGACGCCGAGGCCGAACTGTGGAAGCGGTTCCGGGGTGCCCAGGACAAGTTCTTCAATGCCCGCGCCGAGGTGTTCTCGGCCAAGGACGCGGCGCTGCGCGAGCACGCCGAGGCCAAGCAGCAGCTGCTCGAGCAGGCGCAGGCGCTGCTGCCGGTGACCGACTACCGCTCGGCCCGGTCCTCGCTGCGCGGCATCCAGGAGAAGTGGGAGCAGATCGGGGCGGTCCCGCGGGACTCGCGCGAGCAGCTCGAATCAGGGCTGCGGCGGGTCGAGGAGGCGGTGCGCAAGGCGGAGGAGAACCAGTGGCGCCGGTCCAATCCCGAGGCCCTGGCCCGGGCCGAGGGTACCGTAGCCCAGCTGCGCACCACCATCGCCCAGCTCGAGCAGCAGCTGGCCAAGGCCAGGGACAAGGGCGACGCCCGGGCCGAGCGCAACGCCACCGAAGCGCTGACCGCCCGCCGCGCCTGGCTCACCGAAGCCGAGAACACCCTGGCGGAGTTCTCGAGCTAGGAGGGCGGCGCGCGCTAGCTCGTCACGCGGTAGACGTCGTAGACGCCGTCGATGGCGCGGACGGCGCGCAGGACGTGGCCGAGGTGCTTGGGGTCGCCCATCTCGAAGGTGAACCGGCTGAAGGCAACCCGGTCCCGGGTGGTCGTGACCGTGGCCGACAAGATGTTCACGTGCTGGTCGGACAGGACCCGGGTCACGTCGGAGAGCAGCCGGGTCCGGTCCAGCGCCTCGACCTGGATGGCGACCAGGAACACTGAGCCGTCGGTCGGCGCCCAGTGCACGTCGACCATCCGCTCGCGCTGGACCTCGGACAGGTGCGCCAGGTTCACGCAGTCGGTCCGGTGCACGGACACGCCGTGGCCGTGGGTGACGAAGCCGATGATCGGGTCGCCGGGCACCGGGGTACAGCACCGGGACAGCCGCACCCACACGTCCGGCGCGCCGTTGACCTCGACGCCGGATTCGCCGGCCTTCCGCGGCTGCGGCGCCTTGGTCGGCAGCGTGAGCTCGGCCAGGTCCTCCTGCGCCCCGTCCAGGCCGCCGAGCGACCTGACCAGCTTCTCGACCACGGACTGGGCGCTGACCCGGCCCTCGCCGACCGCGGCGTACAGCGCCGAGACGTCGGCGTAGCGCAGCTCGCGGGCCAGGTCGAGCAGGCTGTCGGCGGCGGCGATCCGCTGCAGCGGCAGGCCCTGCTTGCGCATCGCCTTGGCCAGCTGGTCCTTACCCGCGTCGACAGCGGCTTCCCGGCGCTCCTTGGAGAACCACTGCCTGATCTTGTTCCTGGCCCGGGGGCTCTGCACGAACTTGAGCCAGTCCCGGCTCGGCCCGGCCTCAGGGGCCTTGGAGGTGAAGATCTCCACCGTGTCGCCGTTGTCCAGGGCGGACTCCAGCGCGACCAGGCGGCCGTTGACCCGGGCGCCGACCGTCCGGTGCCCGACCTCGGTATGGATGGCGTAGGCGAAGTCGACCGGCGTCGCTCCCTGCGGCAGGGCCACCACCTCGCCGCGGGGGGTGAACACGTAGACCTCGCCGACGGCCAGGTCGAACCGGAGCGAGTCGAGGAACTCAGCGGGATCCTCGGTCTCCCGCTGCCAGTCCACCAGCTGGCGGAGCCAGGTCATGTCCTGGCCGTCGTCGTCCCGGCCGTTCTTCGGCCGGCTGAAGACCATCTCTTCCTTGTACTTCCAGTGCGCGGCGACGCCGTACTCGGCCTGGCGGTGCATGGTCCAGGTACGGATCTGCAGCTCCACCGGCTTGCCGCCGGGACCCTTCACCGTCGTGTGCAGCGACTGGTACAAGTTGAACTTCGGCATCGCGACGTAGTCCTTGAACCGGCCCGCCACCGGGTTCCACCGCGCGTGGATGATGCCGAGCGCGGTGTAGCAGTCCAGGACCGAGTCGACCAGGATGCGGATGCCCACCAGGTCATAGATGTCGTCGAACTCGACGTTCTTGGCGATCATCTTCTGGTAGATCGAGTAGTAGTGCTTCGGGCGGCCGGTGACCGACGCCTTGATCTTCGCGTCACGCAGGTCGGAGCGGACGTCCTGGATCACTTCCTGCAGGAAGCCCTCGCGCCGCGGCGCGCGCCCGGAGACCAGGCGGACGATCTCGTCGAACCGCTTGGGGTACAGGATCGAGAAGGCGAGGTCCTCGAGCTCCCACTTCACCGTGTTGATGCCGAGCCGGTGGGCGAGCGGGGCGAAGATCTCCAGCGTCTCCCGGGACTTGCGTTCCTGCTTGTCCCGCGGCAGGTAGCGCATCGTCCGCATGTTGTGCAGCCGGTCGGCGAGCTTGATCACCAGGACGCGGATGTCGCGCGACATCGCCACGACCATCTTGCGGACGGTCTCCGCCTCGGCCGCCTCGCCGTACTTGACCTTGTCCAGCTTGGTCACGCCGTCGACCAGCGCGGCGACGTCCTCGCCGAACTCGCCGCGCAGCTCGGTCAGGGTGTACGGGGTGTCCTCCACCGTGTCGTGCAGCAGCGCGGCGCAGATCGTCTCGGTGTTCATGCCGAGCTCGGCGAGGATCGTCGCCACCGCGAGCGGGTGGGTGATGTACGGGTCGCCGCTGCGCCGCTTCTGGTCCCGGTGCCAGTAGGC
>JAICWX010000010.1 GCA_025934635.1 Streptosporangiaceae bacterium
GCACCGGAATACCGCGCATCCCACTGCTGCCTGTCCACCTGGTCACTGTCCCGCTGAGCGGCTCACGGGGCAACTCAGGAGGCGGGCTTGCGAGTGTCTGGGCGGCCGCCGCCGCGGGCAAGCACCTCACGCAGCCGGACCCGGGAGCCGGTGCGCAGGATGGACCGGGCGTAGATCGTCGCCGCGGTCCGCGCCATCCACACCGTACCCACCGCGACCAGGACGGCCGAGACCGCCGCCTGCCAGGCGGGCACGTCGCCCGCCGCGTACAGCACGGGCATGGCGATCGGGGCGGTCGGCGGCAGGAAACCGAGCACGTGGTAGAAGGTGCTGGCGCCGTTGGCGTAGATCACCGTGTAGGACAGCGCGTAGGCGATGATGAGCGGGAGCTGCACCGGCAAGACCACCGTGCCCACATCGGATTGCCTGCTGACCAGGGATCCGGCCGCGGCGAAGGCGGTGCAGTAGAAGGCGTAGCCGAGCACCAGGAACACCGCGCCGACGATCACGATCCCGGCCGCCGCGCCGTGCACCAGGCTGGACCCGACGGCGGCGCCCAGGCCGAGGACGACGGCCACCATCGCCACGGCCTGGGCCAGGGCGAGCAGGCCGACGCCGAATACCTTCCCGACCAGCAGCTGGATCGGCCGGACCGAGGCGAGGATCACCTCGACGATCCGGTTCTGCTTCTCCTCGCCGACGCCCATCGCGATCTGCGAGCCGTAAGCGCTGATCAGGATCCACACCAGCACCACGGTGAACAGCCCGGTGAGCCGCCGGGACAGGCTGGCCGACGGCGGGGCCAGGCCCCGGACCGGCAGGGTCACACCGCGGTCGGCAGCGCCCGGCGGCAGCTGGCCGAGCAGCTTGCTCAGGCCGGCGACGTCGGCGATGCTGGCCGGCAGCCCGCCGCCGGCCAGCTGGACCTGCTTCACGACGACTTCGCTGTCGTTCACCAGGGCCACGTCCAGCTGGCCGCCGCGCAAGGCGGTCTCGGCTGCCGCCAGGCTGGGCTCCCGTACCACGGTGACGGCCGTGTCGGTGAGCCGCCCGGCCTCGCGCACGACGCCGGTCATCGCCGCCACCGGAGTACCCACCAGGCCGACGCGCTGCGGCTTGGCGTTTTTCGCCACGATGGCCGGGATGGCCACCCCGGCCGCGACCACGAGCAGCAGCACGATCGTGCTGACGGCGAAGGCGCGGGAGCGGCCCCGCTGCCGGATCTCCCGCTGCGCGACGATCGCCGTCAGCCGGAACCAGCGCCGGTTCACGCCGTTGCCCCTGCTCGCATCAGACGTCCTCCCCGGTAACCTCGCGGAACACCTCGGACAGGCGGCGGGTGGCGGAGGTGAAGTGCTCGACCGGGCCGGCTGCCCGGGCCGTGTCGAGGACCCGCTGGGAATCGGCGCCCGCGGCCAGCGCGAGCAGCACCGTGCCGCCGGCCGGGCCGGCACCGGCGTCCACCCGCTCGACGGTAGCGACCTCGGGTTCCAGCGGCCGGGCCCAGTCTCCGGCCGGGTCGCCGGCCACCCGGACCTCCAGCCGCGCCCGGTCGCCGCGCTCGAGGTCGGCCACCGAGCCCTGGGCCACGGCCCGGCCGCGGTAGATGATCGCGACCGACTCGCAGATGTCCTCGACCAGGTCGAGCTGGTGGCTGGAGAACACCACGGTGACCCCGGCGCGGGCCCGTTCGGCCAGGATCTCGGTCATGTCGTCGACGCCGCCCGGGTCCAGGCCGGCGAACGGCTCGTCGAGCACGAGCAGCTCCGGGTCGTGCATCAGCGCGGCGGCCAGCTGCACCCGCTGCTGGTTGCCGTGCGACAGTGCCTCGAGCTTGGCCGATTCCCGGCCCGCCAGGCCCAGCCGCCCGATCCAGTTCCGCGCCGCGGTGCGGGCCGCGGACGCGGTCATGTCGTGCAGGCGGCCCAGGTACTCCAGCTGCTCCAGTATCTGCATGCCCGGGTAGAGGCCGCGTTCCTCGGGCATGTAGCCGAACCGGTGCCTGGCCTGCTCGGTCACCGGCTCGCCGCGCCAGCGCACCTGGCCGGCCTCCAGCGCCACCACGCCGAAGATCGCGCGCATCGTGGTGGTCTTGCCGGCCCCGTTCGGGCCCAGGAAGCCGAAGACCTGGCCGGGCGGGACGCTGAAGGTCAGCCCGTCCAGCGCCACGACGGAGCCGAACTGGCGCTTCAGGTCGATCAGCTCCAGGGACGGCTCGGTCACCGTGCCGCCTCGGTCATTGGGCCACCCGGGTCATCATGCCGCCCCGGCCCCGTGCAGTCGCTCGGCGGCGAGGTCCGCGAAGGCCGGGTCGGTTTCCGCGGTGAACGCGCGGCGGCCCAGCCCGACCGCCGCCACCGAGGCCGAGCACAGCCCGCCGAACGGCTCCCACACCACGTCACCGGGCTGGGTGACCGCCGCGATCAGGCGTTCCATGAACTCGAGCGGCTTCTGGTTCAGGTGCGCCGAGCTGGCCGCGGTCGGGCTGTACACCCGCGGCGCGGCCCGGCGCAGGGTGCCCTTCAGCCGCTCGGTATCGTGCAGCGGCCGGCGGGACCAGACGTTGGTGACCCCGTGCGCGTGCTGCCAGCGGTACCGGAGCGCGTCCCAGGCGGCGGCGGTGACCGGCCGCTCGCCGTCGAGCGAGTAGTAGGGCCACATCGCCGGCTGGCCGTGCGCGTTGGCGTAGGCGGCCAGCCGCTGGGTCATTTCCCCCGGCGGCCAGTACCACAGCGAGTCCTTGGTCAGGTACTTGCGGGTGGCCGCGTTCTTCACCCCGCACGCCTCGTTGGCCCGCTGCAGCGACAGCCCGGACCGGGCCCATTCGTGCCGGACCCACTGCTTGGGCGGCATCGGCCCGTCCGGGCCGGTGATGGTGAAGGCCCGCTGGTAGAACGCGCACACCTCGGTCACGACGGGGAACTGCCTGATGGTCTGGCCGTTCACGTTGCCCGCGATGTGAGCCAGGCCCTTGTCCCAGACGATGAGCTGGATGTAGTCCCAGCCGTGTTCGGCGAGCACCGGGTGAACGTTAGCCCAGCCAAGCTCGGTATTCCAGAACCACAGCGTGGTCGCCGGGCCGGCCGCCGCCGACCAGGCCGCGATGTGCGGCCGGTACCAGTGCGGGAGGGTGCCGGGGCCGATGGTGTCGCCATGGAACCCGCGGACGCCGTAGGCGCCGTCGCTGATGATCGTCGCGGGGGCCGGCCAGTCCGGGTAGGCATCGAGCACATCACCACGGAACAGGTCAAACCCTCTCATGGGCTAGCACTCTATGACGTTGACGGCGAGTCCGCCGCGCGAAGTCTCCTTGTATTTGTCCAGCATGTCGCGTCCGGTCATGCGCATGGTGTCGATGGCCTTGTCGAGCGAGACGAAGTGCCGCCCGTCGCCGCGCAGGGCCATCCGGGCCGCGTTGATGGCGGTGACGGAGGCGACCGCGTTCCGCTCGATGCACGGCACCTGGACCAGGCCGCCGATCGGGTCACAGGTCAGCCCCAGGTTGTGCTCGATGCCGATCTCGGCCGCGTTCTCCACCTGCTCCGGCGTGCCGCCGAGCAGCTCGGCCAGCGCGCCGGCCGCCATCGAGCAGGCCGACCCCACCTCGCCCTGGCAGCCGACCTCGGCGCCGGAGATGGACGCGTTCTCCTTGAACAAGGTCCCGATGGCGGTCGCGGTCAGCAGGAAGCGGGCGATGCCGTCGGCGGACGCGCCGGGCACGAACCGGTCGTAGTAGTGCAGGACGGCGGGGACGATGCCGGCCGCGCCGTTGGTGGGCGCGGTGACGACGCGGCCGCCCGCGGCGTTCTCCTCGTTGACCGCGAGCGCGTACAGCGTCACCCAGTCCATCGCCCGCAGCGGGTCGTCGCCGTCGCGCTCGCAGGTGAGCTGGCGGAACAGCCGCGGCGCGCGGCGCGGCACCTTCAGGCCGCCGGGCAGCATGCCGTCGGTGCGGCAGCCGCGCTCCACGCAGGCCTGCATGACCTGCCACAGCTCGGTCAGGCCGGCCCGGACCTCGGCGGCCGTACGGCCGAGGGCCTGCTCGTTGGCCAGCATGATGCCGGAGATCGGCAGCCCGCTCGACCGGGCGTGCGCGAGCAGCTCCTCGCCGGTGGTGAACGGGTAGGGCACGGCTGGCCCCGGGGCCGTGGCATCGGCCGGCCCGGCCTCGTCCTCGGCCGCCCGGGCCTGCGCCTCGTCGGTGACGAAGCCGCCGCCGACCGAGAAGTACTCCCGCTCGCGCAGGGCCGCGCCGCCGGGGCCGCAGGCGGTGAACCGCATCCCGTTCGGGTGGTAGCCGAGCTTCTTCCGGCGGTTGAACTCCAGGTTCTTGCCGAGGGTGAAGGGGATCTCGTGCTCGCCGAGCAGCCGGATCGTGCCGTGCTCCTTGATGGCCTCCAGCCGGGCCGGTATCGCGTCGACGTCGACGGTGGCGGGCTCCTCGCCTTCCAGCCCGAGCAGGACGGCCTTGTCGCTGCCGTGCCCGGGTCCGGTCAGGCCCAGCGAGCCGTACAGGGCGACCCGGACCGTCTCGACCTCGGGCAGCAGGCCGTCGTCGCGCAGGCCCCGGACGAACATCCCGGCCGCCTTCATCGGCCCGACGGTATGCGAGCTGGACGGGCCGATGCCCACCTTGAACAGGTCAAAGACGCTGATCGCCATTGATGCGCCCTTATTTCCTTTAGGGGTATCAGTGAAAGACTACGGTCCGGTCGCCGTTGAGCAAGACCCGGTGCTCCGCGTGCCAGGTCACCGCGCGCGCCAGGACCTGCGCCTCCACGTCCCGGCCGGCCTCGGTCAGGCGCTCGGGCGAGAGCGTGTGGTTGACCCGGATCACGTCCTGCTCGATGATCGGGCCCTCGTCCAGGTCCGGCGTCACGTAGTGCGCGGTAGCGCCGATCAGCTTGACGCCGCGCGCGTGGGCCTGATGGTAGGGCTTGGCGCCCTTGAAGCTCGGCAGGAAGGAATGGTGGATGTTGATCATCCGGCCCTCCATCCGCTTGCACACCTCGCCGGACAGGATCTGCATGTAGCGGGCGAGCACGATGAGCTCGGTCCCGGTACCGTCGATGACCTCGAGCAGCTGGCTCTCGGCGGCCGCCTTGTCCTCAGGCGCCACCGGGATGTGGTGAAACGGGATCCGGTACGACGCGGCCAGCTCGGCGAAGTCGTCGTGGTTGGACACCACGCCGGCCACGTCCACCGGCAGCGAGCCGGTTTTCCACCGGAACAGCAGGTCGTTCAGGCAGTGGCCGAGCCGGGAGACCATGATCAGGGTGCGGATCCGGGTGGCATCGTCGTGCAGCTGCCAGGACATCTGGAACGACTCGGCCACCCAGGAGAAGCCGCGCTCGAGCCCGGCGAGCGACTCGCCGGGCGACTGGGCGGACGGCGGCACCCGGAAGTGCACCCGCATGAAGAAGCGCCCGTCCGGGCGCTCTGCCTCCGGCTGGCCGTACTGCTGGCTGGCCAGGATGTTCGCCGAGTGCTGGACGAGGAAACTGGATACCGCGTACACGATCCCCGGCTTGTCCGGGCAGGACAGCGTCAGCACGTAATCCCGGCCTGGCACAGCGCTCATTCTCACCTCAGCTGTTGCTTACTATGCAACAAAATTCTCTATACGCAACAATGGTGCATCATCTGATCATCGACGGTCAAGGCCGCGGGGTGCTCCGGGGTGATCGCACGGGGTCCGTGTACCCCTGGCCACGCTCTTACGTGGGCTATGTGCCACAGGCCACATTGCGTGCCGGTGCGGGAGCGTTCCTAGCACGCTGGTGCGGGGGGCAGCTAGGCGCGTAGTGTTGCGCTATGGGCAACAGTCAGGTCGTGTCGGCGGTGCAATCGGTGGACCGGGCGATGCGGATCCTGGAGATCCTGGCCCGGGACGGGGAGGCCGGGGTCACCGAGGTCGCGGGTGAGCTCGGCGTGCACAAGTCGACGGCGTCCCGGCTGCTGTCCGCGCTGGATTCGCGGGAGCTGGTCACCCAGGACGCCGCGCGGGGGAAGTTCCGGCTCGGGGTGGGCATCGTGCGGCTGGCCGGGGCGGCCAGCGCGCGGCTCGACGTGCTCCAGGAGAGCCGGGCGGTCTGCCGGATGCTGGCCCACGAGGTAGGCGAGACCGTCAACCTGGCCATCATGTCCGGCCGCGACGCGCTGTACCTGGACCAGGCGGCGGGCCCGGCCGCGCTCTCCCCGCACAACTGGGCCGGGCAGCGCATCCCGCTGCACGCGACCTCGGACGGCAAGGTCCTGCTGGCCTGGCGGCCCGAGGCCGAGCTCGGCCAGTGCCTGACGCCGCCGCTGGCCCGCTTCACCGAGCGCACCATCACCAGCGCGGCCGAGTTCCCGGCGCTGCTGGCCGAGGTGCGGCGGCGCGGCTACGCCACCGCGGTGGACGAGCTCGAGGCCGGGCTGACCGCGATCGCGGCGCCGGTCCGCGACGCCGCGGGCACCGTGATCGCCTCGATCAGCGCCTCCGGCCCGAGCTTCCGCATCCCCGCCGCCCGCGTCGAGGTGCTGGCCGCCGCCGTTCGCCGCGCCGCCGGCGAAGCCTCCCGCCGCCTCGGCTGGCTCGCCCGCTGAAGCGGGACGATGGTCCGCTAAGACCCGGCGATCGCCTGCTGGAGCTCCGGGGTCAGTGCCATCTCGGGGCCGGGATCCGGGCGGGCTCGGCCGGTACGGGCTGGCGGGCGAGGATGTTCCTGAGCTCGATGGTGTCGCCGTCGGGGTAGCGGTCGAGGATCGCGTCGAGGTCGCGACGCTGGGCCGGGGTGGAGTACGAGGCCAGCTCACGCTCCAGGGCCCGGCGCTGCGGGCTGGCCTCCGCCGGGCCGACCGGGGCCAGCAGGGCGGCCGTCAGGAACAGCATCCCGGGGATCATGATGACGCCGGGCATGCCGGTGCGCATCAGGTAGCCGGCCACGGTGAGCACCGTCCCGACCGCCAGCGGCCGCCAGCGGGGACGTATGGCGGCGGCGACCCGGAGCAATCCGACGGCTACCAGCAGGCCGCCGATCCGGCTCCACCGGCGGATCCGCCCGGAGCGCCCGGCCTGGCTGAACCACAGGCCACGGCCCCGGTACTCCGGCGACCGCGACGATTTCCAGATCACCACGTTCCGGCGATGCCGTCGCAACGTCATCGCAGCCTCCTACATTCCGCTGCCCCTGCGTGTCCCCATGCTCACTCGCGCCCGGGGGCTTTGTCTACGGTTCCGGGTGCTATAACCCCGGAACCGCCGACAAGAAGGGGCAGGGACGCTAGTCGCCGAGTTCGCGGCGGCGGCGGGTGACGTAGTCGTCGAGCTCGGCGCGGATCGCGTCGTCCAGGGGCGGCGGCTCGAATTCCGCCAGCTTCTTGCGCCAGATCTCGCCGGCCCGGGCCGCGGTGTCCTTGGCGCCCTGCTTGAGCCAGCGCTCGAAGTTCGAGGTGGAGGAGAGCCACGGGCGCTGGAAGCAGTCGCGGAAGCGCTCCATCGTGTGCTCGGCGCCGAGGAAGTGGCCGCCGTGGCCGATCTCTTCGTGCGCGCCGAACGCCAGCGATTCCTCGGTGATCTCCAGCGGGGTGAACTCGGCCCGCAGCTCGCGCAGCAGCTCGATGTCGATGATGAACTTCTCGTAGCAGCTGACCAGGCCGCCTTCCAGCCAGCCGGCCGCGTGCATGACGAAGTTGGTGCCAGCCAGGAAGGTCGGCAGCAGCGTCATCAGCGCCTCGTAGGCGGCCTGGGCGTCGGGCGTCTGCGACGAGTTCAGGCCGCCGCCGGTCCGGAACGGCAGCCCGTAGTGCCGGGCCAGCTGGCCGGTGCACAGCAGGCCGGTGGCCGACTCGGGGGTGCCGAACGACGGCGACCCGGACTGCATGTCGATGTTGGACAGGAACGAGCCGAAGATCACCGGGGTGCCGGGCCGGATCAGCTGGGCCAGCGCGATGCCGCTGAGCGCCTCGGCCAGCTGCTGGGCCAGCGCGGCCGGGATGGTGACCGGCGACATCGCGCCCATCAGCAGGAACGGGGTCAGCACCACCGGCTGGCCCGCGGCGCAGTACTCGAACTGGGCGTCCAGCATGCGGTCGTCCCAGCGCAGCGGCGAGTTGCAGTTGATCAGCGAGATGGTGGCCGGGGTCTGCTCGATCGAGGCCCGGCCCTTGCCGCCGAGCCCGCCGAACAAGATCTCGGACATCTTGATGGTGTCGGCCGCGTTCGGCCCGGAGACCACGTTGCCCATGTAGATCTTGTCGGTCAGCGTCTGCAGCGCGTAGGTCATGTCCAGGTGCCGCGAGTCCAGCGGGGTGTCGTTCGGCTCGCAGATGATGCCGCCGGCCGAGTCGAGCTCGGGGTAGGCCTGGGCCAGGCTGGCCAGCTGGCGGAAGTCCTGCATGGTGGCATCGCGGCGGACGTCGCCCGCGCGCACGAACGGGCACCCGTACACCGCGCCGAAGGCCATGTGGTCGCCGCCGATGTGCACGTTGTTCGCGGGGTTGCGGGCCTGCACGTCGAACTCGCGCGGCGCCTTGGCCACCTGTTCCAGGACGAAGTCCGGGTCGAGCTTGACCACGTCGCCGTCCACCTGCTGCCCGGCCTTGGCGAACAGCTCGACCGCCTCGGGCTTGGCGAACTGGATCCCGATCTCGGAGACGATCCGCCGCCAGCCGCGTTCCAGCACCGCGACCGAGTCGGCGGAAAGGATCTCGTACCGCGGCATCTTGTTCACGAACATTTTTCGACGTCACCAAGCCTTTGCGGACGGAACAGCAGCAACTTGACCGATCTTAGACCCGGACCCTACGATCACATAGTAGAACTCGGTCCCATAAAGTGGAACCTATGAAAGAACGGACACCCCCACCGCCGATGAGCAACCAGAGCGGCACCCAGGCTGTCGACCGGGCGGCGCGGCTGCTGGCGGAGGTCGTGCACTCAAGTGACCCGATGACGTTCACCGGGCTGAGCGCGGCCACCGGCCTGGCCAAGTCGACCACCTCGCGGCTGCTGCTGGCGCTGGAGCGCAACGGCCTGGTCCGGCGGGACGACCACGGCCGGTTCCTGCCCGGCGAGATGTTCGTCAGCTTCGCCTGGCGCGGCGGCGCCGAGGCCGGCCTGGTCGCGGTGGCCCAGCCGTTCCTCGAGCGGCTCGGCAAGGCGACCGGCGAGACGATCAACCTGGGCGTGGCCAGCAACGGCCAGGTCGAGCAGATCGCCCAGGTCGACAGCACCTTCCTGATCGGCGGCACCAACTGGATCGGCATGTCGGTCCCGCTGCACTGCTCCGCGCTGGGCAAGGTGCTGCTGGCCTTCGGCGCGGCCCAGCTGCCCGGCGGCCCGCTCGAGCGGCGCACCGACAAGACCGTCACCAGCGACGTGGCGCTGCGGGCCGAGCTGGTCACGGTGCGGACCCGCGGCTACGCGGTGACCGACGAGGAACTCGAGCCCGGGCTGATCGCGGTGGCCACCCCGATCCGCGGCTACGACGGCGCCGTGGTCGCGGCGCTGTCGGTGTCGGCCCCCACGAACAGGATGAGCCGGGATAACGTGCCGGCCATCGCCGGGTACTGCGCGGAGGAGGCGGCCGGGCTGTCCGCCGTCCTCGGCTACCGGCAGCGAGGTGCCAAGCAGACCAGGAAGGCGGGATGAGCATGACCACGGAAGAGCTGCTCAGCGATCTCTACGACAAGACGCTCGTCGGCAACAAGCCCGCGGTGCTCGAGCTCACCAACGCCGGGCTGGCGCGGGGCCTCGGCCCGGAGACGCTGCTGTACGAGGCGCTGATCCCGTCGCTGGAGGAGGTCGGCGCCCGGTTCGAGCGCGGCGACTTCTTCGTGCCGGAGATGCTCATCGCGGGCAAGGCGATGGCCGGCGCGCTGGAGATCCTGCGCCCGCTGCTGGCCGAGACCGGCGCCCAGACGATCGGCAAGATCGTGATGGGCACGGTCAAGGGCGACGTCCACGACATCGGCAAGAACCTGGTCAACATCATGTTCGAGGGCGCCGGGTTCGAGGTCATCGACCTCGGCGTGCAGGTCGCGCCGGAGAAGTTCGTCGCCGCGATCGCCGAACACAAGCCGGACATCGTCGGGTTCTCCGCGTTCCTCACCACGACCATGCCGATGTTCAAGGCCAACATCAACGCGCTGAACAAGGCCGGCCTGCGTGACCAGGTGATCGTGATGGTCGGCGGCGCCCCGGTCACCCAGGAGTACGCCGACGTGGTGGGCGCGGACGGCTACGCCGCCGACGCCTCCGCCGCCGTCGTCCGGGCCAAGGAACTCCTGGCCAAGCGCCGCGCCACCGTCAACGCGTAGACACAACCGGCCGAAGGGGAACCAGCCCGTGCACACCATCTTGTCCTCGGCGACCACGACGGTCCGGATCGGCGACGACCAGCCGTTCGCGATCATCGGCGAGCGGATCAACCCGACCGGCCGGAAGATCTTCCAGCAGCAGCTGCGGGCCGGCGACCTGTCCCGGGTGGAGATCGACGTCAAGGAGCAGGTGGCCGGCGGGGCCATGCTGCTCGACGTGAACATGGGCACGCCGCTGGCCGACGAGGCCGAGCTGATGCGGCAGGTCGTCCCGCTGATCCAGGGGCTGACCGACCTGCCGCTGGTCATCGACTCCTCGATCATCGAGGTGCTCGACGCCGGGCTGGCCGTCTACCAGGGCAAGGCCCTGGTCAACTCGGTCACGGCCGAGGACGAGCGGATGGACGCCATCCTCCCGATCGTGAAGAAGTACGGCGCCGCCGTCATCGGCCTGCCGAACGACGAGGAGGAGATCCCCGAGGATCCGGCCCGGCGGCTCGAACTGGTCCGCAAGCTCATCGGCACGGCCACCGGGAAGTACCAGATCCCGGTCGAGGACATCGTGATCGACCCGCTGGCCATGCCGGTCGGCGCCGACACCCTGCACCCGGGCCGGACGATCGAGACCATCGCCCTGATCAAGGCCGAGTTCGGGGTGAACATGACGCTGGGCGCCTCCAACGTGAGCTTCGGCATGCCGGACCGGCACACGATCGCGTCCGCGTTCCTGCCGATCGCGATCAGCGCCGGGCTGACCAGCGCGATCATGGACGCCCGGTCGCCGCAGATCGTCCGCGCGGTCAAGGCCGCCGACCTGGTGCTCAACCGCGACGAGTGGGGCGCGAACTGGATCGCCGCGCACCGCGCCGCCCAGAAGGCCGCGGCCACGTGACGGCGGTCGAGGAAGGTACCACCCAGCCCGTTCGGGTCAATTTGCTCTTTAATGACAAACCGGTGCGGGTTCCGTACGGCGTGACCCTGTTCGACGCGGCCAGCTGGAACGGCATCGCGATCGATTCCACCTGCGGTGGCCACGGCACCTGCAAGAAGTGCCGGGTCAGGATCGCCGACGACCCGCCCGCGCCGTCCAGCCTCGACATCCGGGCCTACAGTCCGCAGGAGATCAGGGACGGCTGGCGGCTGGCCTGCCGGACCACCGCCGTCCAGGACACCGCGGTCGAGGTGCCGCCGCTGACCACCCGCCCCAAGGCGGCCACGGTGGGCGTCGGCCGGCAGGTCATCCTGCGCCCGGCGGTGCAGAAGCGGTACCTGGAGCTGACCGAGCCGCACCTGGCCGACCAGGCCACCGACCTGGAGCGGGTGCTGGCCCAGCTCGAGGACCTGGAGCCGCGGGCCGACCTGGCGGTGCTGCGGACCCTGGGCCGGACCCTGCGGGAGGCCGACTACAAGGTCACCGCGGTGGTGGTGGACGACATACTGATCGCGGTCGAGCCGGGCGACACCACCGCGCGGCGGTTCGGCATCGCCTTCGACCTGGGCACCACCACGGTGGTGGCCACCCTGCTCGACCTGTCCACCGGGACCCCGGCCGGGGTGGAGTCCGCGCTGAACTCCCAGCAGCCGTTCGGCGCCGACGTGATCACCCGGATCAGCGCCACCATGATGGACCCCGGCAACCTGGACAAGCTGCAGAACCTGGCCCACCAGACGCTGGTCGAGCTGGCCCGGGCGGTCTGCGCCCAGGGCGGCGTCGAGCCGGACGAGGTGTACGAGGTGGCGCTGGCCGGCAACGCCACCATGACCCACCTGGTGCTCGGCATCGACCCCGAGCCGCTCGGCATGGCCCCGTTCATCATGGCGACCCGGCTGTACCCGGAGGTGCTCGCGGCCGACCTGGGGCTGGCCGGGATCACGCACCCGCGGGCGCGGGCGGTGGTGTTCCCCGCGTTCGGCGCCTACGTGGGCGGTGACATCACCTCGGGGCTGCTGGCCAGCGGGATGGACCGGGACGCCCGGGTCCGGCTGTTCGTGGACATCGGCACCAACTGCGAGATCGTGCTCGGCAACCGGGACTGGCTGCTGGCCACGGCCGCGCCGGCCGGGCCGGCGTTCGAGGGCGCCGCGATCCGGTGCGGGATGCGGGCCGCCGACGGCGCCATCGAGGTGGTCACCATGACCCCCGAGGACGTGACCCTGAAGGTGATCGGCGACGCCGAGCCGCAGGGCCTGTGCGGCTCCGGCCTGGTGGACGCGGTGACCGGCCTGGTCAAGGTGGGGCTGCTCGACTCCTCGGGCCGGTTCGTCCCGGAGGAGCAGGCCGCGGTGCTCACGCCGGGGCTGGCGCCGCGGCTGACCACGATCGGCCAGGAGCGGGTGTTCGTGCTGCACTGGCGGGGCGCGGCCGCGGACAGCATCTACCTGTCCCAGCGCGACGTCCGCGAGCTGCAGTTCGCCAAGGCGGCGATCGCCACCGGCTGGCAGATCCTGCTCGAGGAGGCCGGGCTGACCGCGGCCGACGTCAAGCAGGTGCTGCTGGCCGGCTCGTTCGGCAGCTACCTGTCAGCCGCCAGCGCGATCCGGATCGGCCTGGTTCCCAAGGTTCCCGTGATGCGCGTGGTGTCCGCGGGCAACGTCGCCGGCGAGGGGGCGAAGATGGCGCTGCTCAGCCTGCGCGAGCGGGCCGGCGGCCTGGCACTGCTCGAGGAGGTGAGGTATGTCGAGCTCTCCGACCGCACCGACTTCAACGACCGCTTCGTCGAACAGCTGTCCTTCCCCGCACCCTGAGGATTCCTCGTGACTGGCCTGGACGCGCTGCTGCGGAATCCTCGGTTCGAGGTGATCCCGGCCAAGGCGACCGAGCAGGCCGTCATCGACTGCGTTCCGGCCGCGATGACCGTGACCATCACCGCATCGCCGGTCAAGGGCCTGGAGCCGACGGTCGACCTGGCGGAGCGGCTGGCCGCCCGGGGCTACCGGGTAGTGCCGCACCTGGCCGCCCGTTCGGTGGAGAGCCAGCAGCACCTGGAGGCCATCGCGGCCCGGCTGACGGCCTGCGGGGTGGACGACGTGTTCGTCCCCGGCGGTGACGCGTCGCCGCCGGCCGGGCCGTTCGACGGCGCGCTGCCGCTGCTCGAGCGGCTGACCGAGATGGGCCGGCCGTTCGTCAAGGTCGGCATCACCGGGTACCCGGAGAGCCACCCGAAGATCGGTGACGACGTCACCGTCCAGGCCATGTGGGACAAGCGCAAGCACGCCACCTACCTGGTGAGCAACGTGTGCTTCGACCCGGCCGGGCTGAGCCGCTGGATTCACCGGATCCGGGCCCGCGGCGTCACCCTGCCGCTGTACGTGGGGCTGGCCGGGCCGGCCGAGCGGGGCAAGCTGCTGAAGATGGCGGCGGTGGCCGGGGCGGCCGAGTCGGCCCGGTTCATCACCCGGCACCCCGGCTGGATCCTGCGGTTCTGGGCGCCCGGCGGCTACAGCCCGGACCGGTTCCTGAACCGCGCCGCGCCCGTGCTCACCTCGGCCACCGCGGGCGTGGCCGGCCTGCACCTGTTCACCTTCAACCAGCTCCAGCCGGCCGAGCAGTGGCGCACGGCCGCGCTGGCGCGCACCGCAACCGACAAGCGACTAATGGCGGGATGACGACCATGACTGATACTCCGGCGCAGGCCAGTTTTCCTAACCGGGCGAGCGCTGTCATCATCGGGGCCGGCATCGTCGGCAACAGCCTGGTGCACCACCTGGCCCTGCTCGGCTGGAAGGACCTGGTCCTGGTGGACAAGGGCCCGATGCCGAACCCGGGCGGCTCGACCGGCCACGCGTCCAACTTCATCTTCCCCATCGAGTACTCGAAGATGATGTTCGAGCTGACCGAGGACAGCACCGCGCAGTACTCCGAGCTCGGGGTGTTCACCGAGAGCGGCGGGATCGAGGTGGCCCGCACGCCCGAGCGGATGATCGAGCTGAAGCGGCGCTGCAGCCAGGCCAAGGCCTGGGGCATCCCGGCCGAGATCCTCACCCCCGGTGAGGTGCGCAAGCTGGTGCCCTACCTGGACGAGTCGGTCATCCTGGGCGGCGGGCACTTCCCCACCGTGGGCGTGGTCGACTCGCTGCGGGCCGGCACGCTGATGCGCGAGGCGGCGCAGAAAGCCGGGGCGCTCACCGTGCTGGCCGGCACCGAGGTGCACGACATCTCGGTGGAAGGCGGCCGGGTGCGGTCCGTGACCACCAGCGCGGGCGAGATTCTGACCGACAACGTGGTCATCTGCTGCGGGGTCTGGTCGCCGCGGATCGCCCGGATGGCCGGGGCCCGGATGGCGCTCACCCCGTGCGTGCACCAGATGATCAGCGTCGGCCCGATCGCGCTGTTCGCCGACACGCCGGGCGAGATCTCCTACCCGATCGTCCGCGACGTGGACACCAACATGTACGAGCGCCAGCACGGCGGCGACATGGAGGTCGGCTCGTACGCGCACCGCCCGATCATCGTCGCGCCGGACGAGATCCCGTCCATCGAGGAGTCGGTGCTCTCGCCGACCGAGATGCCGTTCACCCAGGAGGACTTCGACCCGCAGCTGGAGCAGGCGCTCGAGCTGATGCCCGAACTGCTGGGCGACGAGAAGGCCGGCATCAGGTACGCGATCAACGGGCTGATCTCGATGACCCCCGACGGGCACCCCCTGCTGGGCGAGATGCCCGAGGCCAGGGGCCTGTGGTCGGCGGCGGCGTCGTGGATCAAGGAAGGCCCGGGCTGCGGCCGGGCGGTCGCCGAGCTGATGTCGGGCCAGGTCACCACGGTCGACGTGCACCACGCCGACGCGGCCCGGTTCTACCCGTTCCAGCAGACCACCGAGCACGTCCGCGGCCGGGCCCGCGAGGCCTTTAACAAGATGTACGGCATCGTGCACCCCGCCGAGCAGTGGGCCTCCGGGCGCCCGGTCCGGGTCGGCCCGGCCTACGAGCGGGAGCGCGCGCTCGACGCGGTGTTCTACGAGACCGCGGGCTGGGAGCGGCCGTTCTGGTACGCGTCCAACGAGGCGCTGCTGGAGAAGTACGCCGGGCGCCTCATGGAACGTTCGGCGGAGTGGGAGTCGCGCTGGTGGTCGCCGGTCATCAACGCCGAGCACCTGGCCATGCGGGATGCCTGCGCCATGATCGACCTGTCCGCGTTCGCCGTGCTTGAGGTCTCGGGTCCGGCCGCGCTGGACGCGGTGCAGAACCTGTCGGTGGCGCAGCTGGACGTGCCGGCCGGCCGGGTGGTCTACACCTCGTGGCTGGACGCCAACGGCGGCTTCCGGGCCGACCTCACCGTGATGCGGCTGGCCGCGGACCGGTTCCGGGTGGTGACCGGCGGCGCCGACGGGATGTCCGACGCCCAGTGGATCCGCGACCACCTGCCGCCGGGCGCGTTCCTGGCCGACCTCACCTCGGCCTGGACCACGATCGGGCTGTGGGGCCCGAAGGCCCGCGACGTGCTGGCCTCGGTAACTCAGGATGATGTCTCGCACGAGGGGTTCGCGTTCGGCACCTGCCGGGAGATCGAGATCGCCGGGACCGTGGTGCTGGCGTCGCGGATCTCCTACGTGGGCGAGCTCGGCTGGGAGCTGTACGTGCCGATCGAGCAGGGCCTGCGGGTATGGGACGCGCTGTACCAGGCCGGGCAGCCGCACGGCCTGGTGCCGGCCGGCATCGGGGTGTACGGCACCACCGGGCGGCTGGAGAAGGGATACCGCGCGTTCGGCGCCGAGCTGTCCCCGGACTACACCCTGGTCGAGGCGGGCATGACCCGGCCCAAGGTCAAGTCGCAGTCGTTCATCGGCAAGGACGCGTACCTGAAGCAGCGGGCCGAGCCGCCGTGCGCGGTGCTGTGCACGCTGACGGTGGACTCGCATGAGTCGGCCGACGGGTCGCTGCGGTACATGATGGGCGGCGAGCCGATCCTGTCTGCCGCTGGCGAGCGGCTCGTAGACGCCAAGGGCCGGCCGTCGTACGTGACCAGCGCGGGCTCGGGCCCGTCGGTCGGCAAGCACCTGCTGATGGCGTACCTGCCCGCCGCCGAGGCGGTCGAGGGCAACGCGCTGCTGGTGGAGTACATGGGCGAGCAGTACCCGGTCACGGTCGCGCGGGCCACCGCGACTCCGCTGTTCGACCCGTCCAACTCACGGGTCAGGAGCTAGGTATGGAGATCCTGGTCTGCATCAAGCGGGTTCCCACCGTGGGCGGCAAGATCGCGGTCACCCCGGACGGGCAGGAGGTGGACACGCGGGCCTCCGGCTTCTCCATCAGCCCGCACGAGGAGTGCGCGGTCGAAGAAGCAGTGCAGATTACCGAACGGGCGGGCGGTTCCGTATCGGTACTGACCCTCGGCCCCGCCGAGGCGGTCGAGCAGCTGCGCGGCGCGCTCGCGCTCGGCGCGCACCGCGCGGTGCTGCTGGAGACCGACGGCCGGGAGTTCGGCCCGATCGCGACCGCCGCCGCCATCGCCGCCGAAGTCCGGTCGGGGAGCTACGACCTGGTCCTGCTGGGCAACGAGGCGGCCGACACCGGTGACTACCAGGTCGGCGTGCGGCTCGCGCACGAGCTCGGCTGGCCGGTGGCCACCGGGATCAAGAGCCTTTCGGTGTCCTCCGATGGCTTCGTGGCCCGCCGGGAGTACCGGGGGACCGAGGAGGCCTACACCTTGCCGGTGCCGGCCGTGGTCACCGTCAAGGAGGGCATCAACCTGCCCCGCTACCCGTCGCTGCCGGGCCGGCTGCGGGCCAAGCGCGCCGCGGTCGACACGTCCGCGCCGGTCCACGTGCCCGAAGGGCTGCGCAAGGAGGCGCTGCGGGTGCCCGAGGGCAGTCACCACCAGGCTGCGGTGCTGGGTGAGGGGGTGGACGCGGTGCCCGCGCTGGTCCGCGTCCTCGAAGAGTGGGGAGTGCTGTCATGACGGCCCTGGTACTGGTCGAGCTGGACGGCGATGCGCCCGCCGACGCCTCGCTGCGGGCGATCAGCATGGCCCGGTCGCTCGGCGCGGTCGGCGCGGTCGTCTTCGCCGATGCCGCGCCGGCCGATGCGCTGGCCGCCTACGGCGTCACCGACGTGTACCTGATCGAGTCTTCGTCGCTGGACGGGTACGCCCCGCAGGCCTGGGCGCGGACGCTATCCGGGCTGGCTTCGGAAACCGGTGCCACCGCGGTGCTGGCGGCCGGGACCGACCGCGGCAACGAGGTGCTGGCTCATCTGGGCGCGATCACCGGCCTGCCGATGGCGGCGAACTGCACGCTGGTCACGCCGGACGAGGGCCGTACGCACCGGCTGGTCCGGCACCGCTGGGCCGGGCTGCTGCTCGAGGACGCGGTGATGGAGGCGCCGGTCGCGCTGTTCACGGTGGCCACGGACTCGGTGGCCGCGGTTGCGGCTGAGGTGCCTTCTTCTGTTCAGGTGCATGTGCACAAGCCGGAACTGGCCGAGGCTGACCTGCTGGTGCGGGCGGTGGAGTCGCCGGCCGGGGCGGGCGGCGCGTCGCTGGCCACCGCGCGGGTCGTGGTCGGCGGCGGCCGGGGCGTCGGCGGCGCCGACGGGTTCGCCCCGCTGGAGGAACTGGCCGGGCTGCTCGGCGGCGTGGTCGGGGTGTCCCGGGTGGTCACCTCCGAGGGCTGGCGCCCGCACAAGCAGCAGGTCGGCCAGACCGGCACCAAGATCACCCCGGAGCTCTACCTGGCCTGCGGCATCAGCGGCGCCATCCAGCACATCGCCGGCTGCGCCGGCGCCAAGCACATCATCGCCATCAACACCGACCCGGGCGCCCCCATCCTGGCCCACGCCGACTACGCGGTGATCGGCGACCTGCATAAAGTCATTCCCGCCCTGGTGCAGGCATTGCGCTCTCGCTAGAGAAGTCCTTGCGCGCAGGCGACATCAGGGCACGCCGGGGCAGGTCGTGCCGAGATTCATCGATCAGGCCAGGTCACTGGATTATGCGGCCGTCGGAATATGAATCCATCCTCGGCGCTGCCGGTTGCCCACCCGTACTCGGACCAGCGGTTGATACGGACCTTCATCGAAGTAGCCGTGCTGGATGATCCCATTGAAAATCTCGTCGGAAACCACCAGGGCTAGCGGGGATACGGCCTCATCCCTCAGTGCCTTCTTCAACGCGGGTGAATCCAGCATTCGGAAGGCAGCATCCAGGTCGTCCCCGTAGAAGCCGTTACCGTCTCGATGAATTTCGCCAGCGTGGACCACGGCTCGGAGCCGCAGCCTCAGCTCAGGGGACGTGGCCGAGGCATTGTGGTCGGCGAGGAGCGTGGTCAGTATCGGTATCAGCCGACCGAGTACCACGGTCTTGGGGACGTCATCGTGTGGCCGGATAAGGATCAGGACCCCGTCGCCACGATCCGCTAGAGGTTCCAGGTCCTTGGCGCCTATCCCGGCTTTTTCGAGCGCCTGATCCAGTAGTGCGTAGAGAGTGCCCCGGATCTTACCTTTTACAGGGTTGGTGCGGAGAGTAGAATCTTCGAGATCTAGTGCGACGATCGAGCGGTGGACCGGACCAGGTGTCGGTCGTGCATTCGGGAATCCCGCTGTCGGGAGCAACATGCTCATCCGTCCTCCCCTGTGCGAGAGCCGTACACGGCTAGTGTATAACTTTTGACAGTTATGGACATCCCTGGACTGTGGATAGGATCGAGTTGTGGCACCGTCTAGCCGGGGTTCCGTTCCGCCCGGACCGATCACCGATCTCTTCGACCGTCTCGACCAGTTGCATCTGGCGGCGGGGCGTCCCTCGATGCGGGAAATCGCGACCAGGGCTGGCCGGGACAAGATCAGTTCCTCGACGGTGCACAACGTATTCCGCGCTACCCGCGTGCCTCGCTGGAACTTCCTTCAGGAGATCGTGACAGCACTGGGCGGAGATACCGATGTGTTCCTGCCCCTGTGGCAGGCGGCGTGGCAAGCAGAAAACGAGATCGAGTCGCCCCTGACGGTGCCATCCAGTAGAACGTCAACGCTCCTCGGCCAGCCGATGTCCGGCGCTCCGGAGGGGCTGTCAAAGCGGATCTGGTCCCCCGAGATCCCCCCTCGCAACCCGAACTTCACTGGCCGGGCCGCGGAGTTGGAAACGCTGCGTACCAATCTCACCGACCGCCGTCGACCGCAAGCAGCCGCCCAAGTCGTGTCCGGGGTGGCTGGTATCGGCAAGACGGAGATAGTCACGGAGTACGTTCACCGGTACCTGGACCAGTACGAGATCATCTGCTGGATCAGGGCTGAGCGTCCTGATCAGGTCAGAGACGCGCTAGTCAGGCTGGGTCAGCGACTGGAAGTGCACTCATCGGCACTGGGAAGCGATCGCGACAGGATGATCAGTGCGGTCTTGCGCGGCCTTGAGACAGGAGTAAGGCTGAACTGGCTGCTTGTCTACGACAACGCTGGCCAGCCCCGTGACCTATCGAGGTACATGCCTGCCGCTGCGCCGAATGGCCACGTGATAATCACCTCGCGGCTAAGTAACTGGCCTGGCTATATCTCGGTAGATGAGATAGAAATCTTGCCCTTCACTAAGTCGGAGGCAACTAGCTTCTTGCGTCAAAGGGTCCCCGAGCTCGGCGCGGATCGAGAGCTTGCTGAGACAGAAAATCACCAGACAAACAGCAAGGTGGAGCGCCTGGCTGAACTGCTCGGTCACCTGCCTGTCGCTATCGAACTCGCCGCTGCCGACTTGACCGAGACCGGACAGAGCATCGACGACTACATAGCCCGTTACAAGAAAGGCATACAACAAGTTCCGAACGAGTTGCGCTCAGACTTCTCGCTTCCCGTCATGGCGACATGGGCGAAATCTACATCTCTACTTACCGCCGATGCCGAAAATTTGCTCAATCTCTGCGCCTTCTTCTCGCCAGAGCCGATCGCAGTGGAATTGCTCCTGCAGAACGCACATGCCGTAAGTCAACCGTCAGAGCTCAGTGATCTACTATCCTCACGCTATCGTTTTCGGCGGGCCCTCCGGCTGCTGAGCCGATTGTCCTTGATCAAGGTTGACTGGGCACGAGACGAAGTTCAGGTACAGCGGGTAGTCCGGGAGGCTGCCAGGGGTCGGCTCAGAACAACCGATCAGGCTATGTTCGCGAACTACCAGAGAGTCGTCGGCAGCGTGCTAGCCGCGTCCAACCCCGGCAATCCAGATCGCCGCGCCAATGACGCGATCTATGACCTGTCGCTGCCGCATCTCGAATTTGATGACGATCTCTACAAGGCGGCAAGCCCGGAACTACGCCAGCTCACTATCGACCAAGTGAGACGACTAGAGCTTCGCGGCCGGCATATCGAGGCGGTCCGGTTCGGACAGGACGTACTGCAGGCATGGAAGACTCGGCTTGGTCCGACAGACTTGCAGGTGCTCAGGTTGGCAGTGGAAGTGGCGATCGCGATGCGGCTAGCCGCCCAAGCCGCGGACGCCCGGCAGCTAACCCGGGAAACACTCGCCACGCTGCGCGCGAATTACGGCGAGGAGAACGAGGTTGCCTTGCTGTGCGCGAACGTCTACGGCGCCGATCTGCGTGCACAGGCCCAGTATGAGGCGGCGCTTGAGTGGGACCAGGATTTGCTGCCGAAGTTCGAGCGCGTCTTCGGCCCCGCCCACGAGCGGACGCTGAACGTCGGCCACAACATAGCGTCCGACTTCCGGTGGCTCGGCCGCTTGGCAGATGCCCTCCGGGCCGATCAGCGGACCTTTGAAGGCCGCCGGAGCGCCTTGGGTGAAAACGATATGCGGACCCTTGTTTCTCGTGACGCGGTCGCGGTCGATCTGCGATTCCTCGGCCGCTACGAGGAATCATTGGACATCGCTCGCGAGGTAGCCCGATCGTTTGCCGCGATGGGTGGCCGCGACACCTCTGACTGGCTACACGCGCGCAAGGGATTCGCCGCATCGCTGCGCAAGGCCGGACATCACTGGGATGCTCTCCAGGAGAGCGAGGATGTAGTTCGGCGCTACACCGACCACCTCGGTCCGGATCATGTCTACACGCTGAGGGCAGCCAACAAC
Source organism: Streptosporangiaceae bacterium (assembly GCA_025934635.1). Next base: position 21,302 of record JAICWX010000010.1, read on the forward strand.
CTCGTCAATGACCGCCGGGCGGTGGGAGATCTTGCTCACGCCGAGGAACTTGGCCGAGAAATCCATGAACGGTGCCGGAAACCGGGCGTACCTCTCGACGCTGGTTACGCGGTGCTCGTCAGCCTCGCGTCCGTGCTCCGCGCTGGGGGACACTCGGAGGAAGCACGCCAGTATGACGCGCAGGCCAGGGACGGGCTCATCGGAACCTTCGGCGCCCTGCACCTGTTCAGTTTGGTAGCAGGCGTCAACTACGCCACCGACCTGGCTGCTTGCGGCGATATAGCCGAAGCGGCCGGGATCGGCCAGGAAACCCTGGATAAGTGTCGGCAGGCTCTTGGCGAGGATCATCCGGTCACGCTGATGGCGGCAGCCAACCTAGCCCTCGATGAGGCCACTGCAGGAGAAAGGGCCGTGGCGGAGGAGTTGCTGGCTGACACCCTACGCCGATATGAGGAAACGCTGACCGCCGAACATCCTGAGGCTCGGGCAGCTGCACAGCAGATCAGGCTCACTGCGGAGATCGAACCCTACTGATCACCATCGACCCGATTTGGTAAGATCGGCGGCTTCGCGAACCGCATGATGCCATCTTCTAGATCAGCCCGGCTCGCTCATGTGATCCGTGATCACATGCGGTACTAACTCATGGAGTGCCGCGAGAGTTTTTAATAAGGAGAAAATGCCCCATAAAATTCTAATACGTTGCTATTAAAGATGTCTTCTGATTTGACAAGATTGAATCGCACAAGATTTTGAGAGGACCCAATCAGCGGCGGCAATTAAGCGTAAGCCGACTCCGGCTGGGCCGATCACCGAACTCTTCAACCGTCTGTATGAAATTCACCTCCACGCCGGCCAGGCGGCTACCTGTCAGTGAGACGAATCGAGAGTAAAAATGCTGCTTGCCGGTAGGTTGGGCGGTCAACTCATCCGTACCGCCGTAACTAGACGCATGCGCCTGTCCAGTTTCTAGGCCGCCGACCAGGGTTGATCCCGTGTGATCAGCGCCGCGATGGGAAGGTGTGTGATGATCGGAGCGCATGTTCAGCGAGAGATGGAGAACACTTGGCGGCGACTGCCGTATGGCCGGGCGACAGCTATCCGCTGGGAGCCACGTATGACGGTGCCGGGACGAACTTCGCCCTGTTCTCCGAGGTCGCCGACAAGGTCGAGCTCTGCCTGTTCGACGAGGAGGGCAAGGAGAGCCGGTACGAGCTGCACGAGGTCGACGGGTTCGTCTGGCACGGGTACCTGCCCGGAGTGAACCCGGGACAGCGGTACGGGTACCGGGTACACGGGCCGTACCATCCGTCCGGCGGACCCCGCTGCAACCCGCACAAGCTGCTGCTCGACCCGTACGCCAAGGCGATCGACGGCGCCGTCGACTGGGGCCAGCCGGTGTTCTCCTACCAGTTCGGGCACCCGGACCGGCGGAACAACGCGGACTCGGCGCCGTACGTGCCGCGCTCGGTCGTGGTGAACCCGTACTTCGACTGGAACCTGGACCGGCCGCCGCGCACCCCCTACCACGAGACCGTCATCTACGAGGCGCACGTCCGCGGCCTGACCATGGAGCACCCGGTCATCCCGGACGAGCAGCGCGGCACCTACCTGGGGCTGGCCCACCCGGCGGTGATCTCGCACCTGAAGGGGCTCGGCGTCACCGCGGTCGAGCTGATGCCGGTGCACCAGTTCGTCACCGACAGCCACCTGAGCGAGAAGGGCCTGGCCAACTACTGGGGTTACAACACGATCGGCTTCTTCGCCCCGCACAACGGCTACGCGGCCGGCGGCAGCCGCGGTGAGCAGGTGCAGGAATTCAAGACCATGGTCCGGGCCCTGCACCAGGCCGGCATCGAGGTCATCCTGGACGTGGTCTATAACCACACCGCCGAAGGCAACCACCTGGGGCCCACGCTGTCCTTCCGCGGCATCGACAACGCCGCCTACTACCGGCTGGTGGACAACGACCGGCGCTACTACATGGACACCACCGGGACCGGCAACAGCCTGCTCATGCGGCACCCGCACGTGCTCCAGATGATCATGGACTCGCTGCGCTACTGGGTGCTCGACATGCACGTGGACGGCTTCCGGTTCGACCTGGCCGCCACCTTGGCCCGCCAGTTCTACGAGGTGGACCGGCTGTCGGCGTTCTTCGACCTGGTCCAGCAGGATCCGGTGGTCTCCCAGGTCAAGCTCATCGCCGAGCCGTGGGACGTCGGCGACGGCGGCTACCAGGTCGGCAACTTCCCGCCGCTGTGGAGCGAGTGGAACGGCAAGTACCGGGACACCATCCGGGACTTCTGGCGCGGCCAGCCCGCCACGCTGCCGGAATTCGGCTCCCGGCTGACCGGGTCCAGTGACCTGTACCAGCAGGACAGCAGGCGGCCGGTCGCCTCGGTCAACTTCGTCACCTGCCACGACGGCTTCACCCTGGCCGACCTGGTCTCCTACAACCACAAGCACAACGAGGCCAACGGCGAGGACGGCCGGGACGGCACCGACGACAACCGGTCATGGAACTGCGGGGCCGAGGGGCCGACCGACGACAAGGGCGTGCTCGCGCTGCGCGCCCGGCAGAAGCGCAACTACCTGGCCACGCTGCTGCTGTCGCAGGGCGTGCCGATGCTGCTGGCGGGCGACGAGATGGGCCGCACCCAGCGGGGCAACAACAACGCCTACTGCCAGGACAACGAGATCTCCTGGATGGACTGGTCGCCGCGGTCCGAGGACGACCAGGCGCTGTACGACTACGTCCGCACGCTGATCAGGCTGCGGTCCGAGCACGCGGTCTTCCGCCGCCGCCGGTTCTTCGCCGGCAAGGCGCTGCGCGGCGGCCGGAACCGGCTCGGCGATATCGCCTGGCTCACCCTGTCCGGCGAGGAGATGACCGGCGACGACTGGGACGCCGGGTTCGTCAAGTCGGTGACCGTGTTCCTGAACGGCCGGGCCATCAGCGAGCCGGACCGGCGGGGCGAGCGAGTCCAGGACGAGTCCTTCCTGATGCTGTTCAACGCCAGCCACGAAGACCTCCAGTTCACCGTCCCGGCGCGTCGTTACGGCCCGAAGTGGACCAGGGTGCTGGACACCGCCAGCGGAGTGGCGGAGCCTGATGACGACAATCCGGTCAAGCCGGGAGACATGATTACCGTGACCAGTAATTCCCTGCAGTTGCTGCGCCGTGGCTGAGTTCGGTACCGGACCCGGGCCGCGGTCCGGGCGCCGCCAGCCGGTATCCACCTACCGGCTGCAGCTCCGGGACAGCTTCGGGTTCGGCCACGCCGCCGCGCAGGCCGGCTACCTGGCCGCGCTGGGCGTCACGCACGTCTACCTGTCGCCGATCCTGCAGGCCAACCCGGGCTCGCCGCACGGCTACGACGTGATCGACCATTCCCGGATCTCGGCCGACCTCGGCGGTGAGCCCGCGTTCCGCGACATGGTGGCCGAGTTCCGCCGGCACGGCCTGGGCGTGGTCGTCGACGTGGTGCCCAACCACATGGCCCGGCCGGTTCCCGAGACGCTCAACCGGCAGCTGTGGTCGGTGCTCTACCGCGGGCGGGCCTCGGAGTTCGCGTCCTGGTTCGACGTCGACTGGGACGCGCAGGAGGGCAAGCTGCTGCTGCCGATCCTGGCCGGGCCGCTGGAAGAGTGCCTGCGCGAGCTGATCATCGACACGGCCCCGCGCGACCCGGCGAACCCCGGTCACCGCGGGCCGGTGCTGCGCTACTACGACCACATCCTGCCGCTCCGCGACGGGGTCGCCGACCTGCCCCTCGGGGTCCTGCTGGCCCAGCAGCACTACCGGCTCACCGACTGGCACGACGCGGCCACCCAGCTCAACTACCGGCGCTTCTTCGACATCGACTCGCTGATCGCGGTCCGGGTCGAGGATCCCGACGTGTTCGCCGCCACCCACGAGGTGCTGCTGCGGCTGGTGCGCGAGGGCCTGATCGACGGCCTGCGGGTCGACCATCCCGACGGGCTGGCCGACCCGGAGGGCTACCTGGCCCGGCTGGCGGCCGAGACCAACGGCGCCTGGGTGGTGGTGGAGAAGATCCTGGCGCACGGTGAGGAACTGCCCGGCTGGCCCTGCGCCGGCACCACCGGATACGACACTCTCGGCCTGGTCGGCGGCCTGTTCACCGACCCCGCGGGGGACGTCCCGATGGCGGATGAGTACGTCCGCTTCACCGGCGGCAAGCAGAGCTTCGCCGAGGTGGAGCGGGACGCCAAGCGCGACATCGCCGACGGCACCTTCGCCGCCGAGCTGGCCCGGCTGACCCGGCTCTTCGTGGCGGCCGGTTACCCGGCCCTGGACAACTTCACCGCCGCTGACCTGCACGACGTGCTGGTCGCGGTGCTGGCCGGGTTCGGCGTCTACCGGGCCTACGTGACCCCCGGCGAGCCGCCGTCGCCCGCCGCGGCGGCGGCGGTGACCGCGGCGGCCACGACCGCCCGGGATCACCTGGAGGAGCACCTGTACCCTGCCCTGGACGCGGTGGCGACGGCCGTCCTCGGCCTGGGCGAGCTGACCGGCGATCCGGACCAGCAGGCCGCGCGGGACGAACTGATCGTGCGGTTCGGCCAGACCACGGGACCGGTGCTGGCCAAGGGGGTCGAGGACACCGCGTTCTACCGCTGGTCGCGGCTGGCCGCGCTGAACGAGGTGGGCGGCGACCCGGACGTGTTCGGCATCAGCCCGGCCGAGTTCCACGCCGCGGCCGGGCGCCTCGCCCGGCGCTGGCCGGCCACCATGACCACGCTGTCCACGCACGACACCAAGCGGCAGGAAGACGTCCGGGCCCGGCTGGCCGTGCTGGCCGAGTATCCGCACGACTGGGGGCACCAGGCGGCCGAGTGGCACGGCCTGGCCCGCTGGCTCACCGACGGGGCCGCCGCCGAGGCCGCCGAGCGGGCCCCCGAGCCCGACCTCGAGTACCTGATGTGGCAGACCCTGGTGGGCGCGTGGCTGATCGGGCCCGAGCGGCTGGGTGAGTACCTGGACAAGGCGATGCACGAGGCCAAGACGCGGACGTCCTGGACGGTGCGCCGCCCGGGCTACGAGTCGGCGGTGCTCGGCCTGGCCAGCGCCGTGCTCGGCGACCCGGAGCTGACCGCGGGCATTTCCAGCTTCGTGGCCCGGATCGCGCCAGACGCGCGGGTCAACACCCTCGGCGCGAAGCTGGTCCAGCTCACCATGCCCGGGGTGGCGGACGTCTACCAGGGCTGCGAGCTGACCGGCCTGTCCCTGGTCGACCCGGACAACCGCCGGCCAGTCGACTACCAGCGGCGCCGCCGGCTGCTGGCCGCGCTCGAGGCCGGCCCGGACCACGCGACCGGCCTGGACGCGGAGAAGCTGCTGGTGACCTCGCGGGCGCTGTGGCTGCGGCGCGATCACCCGGAGTGGTTCGGCGGCAGCTACACCCCGCTGGCGGCCGAGGGGCCCGCCGCCGAGCATGCGGTCGCGTTCGCCCGCGGCGGCCACGCGGTCACCGTCGTCACCCGGCTGCCGGGCGGGCTGCGGCGGCGCGGCGGCTGGGCGGACACCGCCCTGCCGCTGCCCGAGCTGCACTGGCGCGACGTGCTCACCGGGGTCAGGCACGCCGGGCTGCGGCCGCCGCTGGACGAGCTGACCAGGCGGTTCCCGGTGGCACTGCTGATCCCGGACCGGGTCTGGGAAATGGAGCAGGAGTACGCCGACGGCAGCCAGCGGTGACCGCGTTCAGCGTCTGGGCCCCGGCCGCGGGCCGGGCCGAGGTGGAGGTCGCCGGCCAGCGTTACCCGATGAGCCGGGAGAACGCGCCGGAGGGGCGCAAGGGCGCCGGCTGGTGGGTGGCCGACGTCCCGGACGTGACGGCCGGGATCGACTACGGGTTCCGGCTGGACGACGGCGAGCTGCTGCCCGACCCGCGCTCGCTGCGCCAGCCGTTCGGCATCAAGGGCGCCAGCCGCACGTACGACCATGCCGCGTTCCGCTGGACCGACGAACGGTGGCGCGGCGGCGCGCTGCACGGGTCGGTGATCTACGAGCTGCATGTCGGCACGTTCACCGCCGAGGGCACCTTCGACGCGGCCATCGGGCACCTGGATCACCTGACTGACCTGGGCGTGCACGCGGTGGAGCTGATGCCGGTGGCGGCGTTCCCCGGCCAGCACGGCTGGGGCTACGACGGGATCAACCTGTGGGCGGTACACGAGCCGTACGGCGGCCCGGACGGGCTCAAGCGGTTCGTCGACGCCTGTCACGCCCGCGGCCTGGCCGTGCTGCTCGACGTGGTGTACAACCACGTCGGCATCGGCAACCGGCTGGACGCCTTCGGCCCCTACTTCACCGAGGCGCACGTGACGCCGTGGGGTCCCGCGGTCAACCTGGACCAGCCCGGCTCGGACGAGGTGCGGGCGTTCCTCATCGGCAACGCGCTGATGTGGCTGCGCGACTACCACCTGGACGGGCTGCGGCTCGACGCGGTGCACGCGCTCGAGGACCACCGGGCCCTGCACTTCCTGGAGGAGCTCGCGACCGAGGCGGGCGCCCTCGCCGCCCTGCTGAACCGCGAGCTGATCCTGATCGCCGAGTCCGACACCAACGACCCCCGGCTGGTCACCTCGCGGGAGGCGGGCGGCTACGGGCTGGCCGCGCAGTGGAGCGACGACTTCCACCACGCGGTGCACGCGGCGATCACCGGCGAGCGGCAGGGCTACTACTGTGACTTCGGCTCGCTCGCGGCGCTGGCCAAGACCTATACCCGGGTGTTCTTCCACGACGGCATCTGGTCCGCCTTCCGGCACCGCACCCACGGCCGGCAGGTCGACGTGTTCCGCGTGCCCGCCCACCGCTTCCTCGGCTACCTGCAGGACCACGACCAGATCGGCAACCGGGCCGCCGGCGACCGGATCGCCGCCGCGCTCTCACCGGAGCTGGTCAAGGTCGGCGCCGGCCTGGTGCTGACCTCGCCCTTCACCCCGATGCTGTTCATGGGCGAGGAGTGGGGCGCGGCCACCCCGTGGCAGTACTTCACCGACCACATCGAGCCGTGGCTGGCCACGGCGGTCGCGGAGGGGCGCAAGGCCGAGTTCGCCCAGCACGGCTGGGACGCGGCCGAGGTGCCCGACCCCCAGGACAAGGCGACCTTCCGGCGGTCCAAGCTGGACTGGTCCGAGCAGGACCACGACCCGCACCTCGGCCTGCTGGCCTGGTACCGGGAGCTGATCACGCTGCGCCGGTCCCGGCCCGAGCTGGTCGACCCGCGGCTGAACCGGGTGCAGGCCGACTTCGACGAGGACGCGCGCTGGCTGCTGGTCCGGCGGGGACGGCTGCGGATCGTGGCGAACCTCGGCTCGCAGCCGGCCCGGCTGTCCCTCGGGCAGCGCGGCACCGGGGTGCTGGCCGCGTCCAGTCCCGGGGTGGCGATCACCCAGGACACCGTGACCATGCCGCCCGCCACCTTCGCCGTCATCGAGACCAGGGCGCTCAACGGGGCCTGCGGCTTACGGCCGTAGCCCGCGGCTCGGCCGCAGGATGCGGCCATTGTCTGGCAGTTCGGTATGTCATGAGCCTTGCGTGGCGAGCCGGTGCCGCCCGGCGGCCCGGAGGTGAAGCCGCCCGTGCACCAGGGGCTTGCGGAGCCGCGGCTCAGCCTGGGCCGCGCGGGCTACGCGCGCGCGCCGGGCCTGGTGACGCAGGTCGGTGATCCTGGCCTGGGCCAGCTCGTGGCTGATGGCGGTGCTGGGGTTCATCGCGGCCTCCTTGGGGCGTTTATCGCTCTCTTACGAGAATGCCGCTAAGGCGGTGGGTCGCGAATCGGGCATGTTACCGATTTCGCAGGCCAGAAGGGCCTTAGCTGGCGGTAAGCCGGGAGTCCGGGGCGGCCGGACGGGCCTAAGGCCCCCTACGACTCCGTGTCCGGGAAGGAGTCGAACAGGCGCAGCCGGTGGGCCGCCGCCGCGGCCTCGCCGCGGCTGGTCACGCCGAGCTTGCCGAGGATGTTGGACACGTGCACGCTGGCGGTCTTGGCCGAGATGAACAGCTCGGCCGCGATCTCGCGGTTGCTGCGCCCGGCCGCGACCAGCCGGAGCACCTCGAACTCCCGCGTGGTCAGCCCGAGCCGGTCCGGCCCGGGGCCCGGCGTGCCCCCCTCGGTGTCCGGGTCGAGCGAGATGCGGGCCCGCCGGGCGAGCAGGGTGATGTCGTCGCTCAGCGGCCGGGCGCCGAGCGGCTGGGCCAGCGCGGCGGCGCGGCGCAGCCGGGCGGTGGCGCCGTCGCGGTCGCCCGCACTCAGCGCGGCCTCGGCCGACCGCAGCAGGGCCGCCGCCAGCGGATAGGGCTGGCCGGCCAGCTCCCACGCCCGCGCCGCCTCGTCCCAGGCGCCGTCACCGGCCCGGTCCGCCTCGGCGGCGAAGGTCAGCCGGCAGGCCTGCTGGAACAGCCCGTCCGCGGTGAACGCGGCCGCCTCGGCGGCCAGGCGGCCGTGCAGCACCGCCGCTCGCGCGGCCAGCGTGCCCTCGCGGGCGGCCACCGCGCACGCCCGGGCGCCGGCCACCAGGATCGGCCAGGCGTAACGAGGGCTTTCCGGCAGGGGATAGCGATCGAGGGCGTCCTCGACCAGGGACAGGGCCTCGGCCGGCCGCTGCTGCGCCAGCCGCAGCGTGGTCTCCAGCCGGACCAGCGGCAGGTGGTACTGAGGGTCGTACCGGGCGCCGTCGGTCACGGACCGGATCGAGGCGGCGAACCCGGCCGCGGCGGTCAGGTCTCCCCGGGCCAGCGCGATGTCGCCGGCCAGCCGCCACATGCAGGCGCGGTTCAGCCGGGGCGGGAAGAGCCGCAGCGCGCGCTCGATGACCTCCCCGGCCTCGTCCCACCGGCCCAGCGACGCCAGCGGCTCGGCCACGTTGTTGGCCAGGATCGCGCCGTAGGTCCGGGCGACCCCGTATTCGCGGGCGCCCGCGAGTCCCTCGTGCGCCACCGCGGCGGACTGCTCGTGCAGGCCCGCGCCTTCCAGCATGTCCGATTCCGTGATGGCGGCGCTCAGCAGCGGGCGGAAGGCCCTCGCCCGGGTGGCGATCGCCCGGGCCTGGGCCAGCAGTTCCCGGCTCCGCTCCCCGTTCTCGCCGACCGGCTCGGCGCAGGCCAGGGTGACCAGGGCCGCCGCCTCGGTAGCGGCGTCGCCGGCTCGCCGGGCGGCGGTTACCGCTTCTTCCGCGGCCGTCCGGAGCTCGGGGTTATCCCAGCCGTTGTGCACCTTCAGGGTGTAGTGGGCCAGCGCCTCGAGTACCCGGGCCCGCGCCGGGCTCGGCGGTTCCGCCGGGACCAGGCGGACCGCTTCTTCCAGGTCCCCGGCGTAATCCTTCCGGCCCAGGTGGTGCTTCAGGTAGCCGCGGGTCCGGAGCAGGAGCGCGGCCCGGACTGGCTCCGCGGCGGCGTCGACCTCCCGCAGCGCGGCCTTGGTGAGCAGGATTCCCCGGTCGTTCTCGCCGGCCAGTTCGGCGGCCCTGATCGCCTCCTCCAGCACGGCCACGTGATCGGCGCCGATCCGCTCCGCGGCGTCCGGCACCTGCTCCCACAGGTCGAGCACCCGCGACAGCATGGCCAGTTGCTCCGTGTAGGCCAGCGCGCGGCCCGCCTGACCCGCCGCCTGCCAGGCGCTGACCAGCGCCCGGGGCATGTCGTGGGCCGCCTGCCAGTGCCGGGCCTGCTCGCCGGGAGCCCGGCCCGGCATCACCAGCGCCGGGTCGGCCGCGATGACCTCGGCGAACCGGCTGTGCACCTGGCCCCGTTCGCCGGGCAGCAGCTCGTCGTGGACGGCCTCGCGGATCAGCGCGTGCCGGAACACGTAGCCGTCGGACTCGGCCCGCAGCACGTTGGCCGCCACGGCCGGGCGCAGCGCCCGGCCCAGCGCGGCGCCGTCCAGGCCGGTGACCGCGGTCAGCAGGCCGTGACCGATCCGTTCGCCGCCCGCGCTCGCGACCCGCACTACCTCCTGGGTCTCTTCCGGCAGGCGCCGCAGCCCGGCCATCAGCAGGTCGTGCAGGGACTCGGGCAGCCCGGAGTCCGACTCGCCGTTTCCCACCAGGGCCTCGGTGAACAGCGGGTTGCCCTCGGCGCGGCGGTACACGGCCGCAACCAGGTCATCATCCGGTTCGCGGCCGGTGAGCTGGGCCACCAGCTGGCCGGTGTCCTGGCGGCTGAGCCGGCCGAGATCCATCCGGGTAACCCGCTCGATCCGGTCGAGCTCGGCCAGCAGCGGGCGCAGCGGGTGCGTGCGGTGCAGGTCGTCGGAGCGGTAGGTCACGACGATCAGCACCCCGTCCAGCGATCCCTGGTTGCGGATCAGGAAGGCCAGCAGGTCCCGGGTGGACTGGTCGGCCCAGTGCATGTCCTCGATGACCAGCACCACCGGGCCGGCCTCGGCCAGGTGCTCCAGCATCTGGAGCATCTGCTCGAACAGCCGGGCCCGCGCCTCGCCCGCCTCGTCCGGCCCGGCCGCGGTACCGAACTCGGGCAGCAGCCGGGCCAGTTCCCGGCCGCTGCCGCCGGGCAGCAGCGCCGCCACGCCGGCCGCGCCGAGATCACGCACCAGCTCGCGCAGCACGGCGGTGAAGGGGGCGAACGGCAGGCTCTCGGCGCCGAGTTCCAGGCAGCCGCCGGTCAGCACCCGCGTCCCCGCGCCGCGCGACCGGTCGGCGAACTCGCCGACCAGCCGCGACTTTCCCACCCCGGCCTCGCCGGCCACGATAACGGTCGACGGCCGGCCCTTGGCCGCCTCGGCCAGCGCGGTTTCCAGCGTCGCTAGCGGCCCCGAACGCCCCACCAGCACCGGACTGGATACCTGCACTGCCACCCAGCCAGCATAAGAGCTAGCCCCTCCCGCGAGCCAAAGGGCGCCGTCGCTGCCTGGACTGAGGAGCGAGGAGCTTGCGACGAGCGACGAGGGAAGGCAGTGACTCAAGGGCGCCCGGAGGCGAGCGGGAAAACAGAGTAGTGCGGCAGCTTGATGGCGGTGGCGGTGCGGGTGGAGAGGTGCTTGACCAGGGCCCGGGCCGGGGGGAGGTAGGGGAGCAGGCGGAAGAAGCGGTTGCGCTGGGCGATCTTCTTCTCGGTGGGCGGGGCGAGGAAGTCGGCGCCGCCGCGGGCCTGCTTCTGGCCGCGGGCCACGTAGGGCCGGAGCAGCCGCTCGTAGCGGTCGTAGGCGACGCGGTAGTCGCCGTTCGCCGCGGCCAGTTCCCCGGCCAGGACGTAGGCCGCGACCACGGCGGTGCCGGTGCCGTTGCCGCCAGGGCCGGCGGCGTAGCCGGCGTCGCCGGTGAGCGCGACCCGGCCGGCCGACCAGCGGTCCAGCCGCACCTGGCTCACCGAGTCGAAGTAGAAGTCGTCCGCCGCGGGCAGCTGGCTCAGCAGGTCCGGTACGTGCCAGCCCACGTCGGCGAACACGTCGGCCAGGATCTTGCGCTGCTGGGCGGAGTCGCGGTGGTCGAACGCGAGGGGCCGCCCGCCGGGGGCGGCGAAGAAGAACGTCGCCACCGCCTGCCCGGTCCGCGGTGCGCTGAACACGGCCGCGGTCTTGCCCGGCACGCTGTACAGCAAGCCCTCGTGGTCCAGGCCGTACCGGTCGGGCACGCCGAAGATGGCGACGTACAGGCCGAGATCGGCGACCGGGTCCGGCTGGCCGCCGAAGGCCAGCGCGCGTACCCCCGAGTGCAGCCCGTCGGCCCCGATGACCAGGTCGAAGGTGCGCGGCGCGGACCGGGCGAAGGTGACGTGCACGCCGCCGGCGTCCTGCCGCAAGGCGGTCACCGAATCGCCGAACAGGTACTCGGTGCCGTCCCTGGTCGCCTCGTAAAGGATCTGGCCGAGGTCGCCGCGGAGGATCTCCACGTCACCCGCGAAGATGCCGGGCGGCATGCTCGCCACCGGCCGGCCGTCGCCGTCCACGTAGGTAGTGGCGGACAGCTGGGTCTGGCACTCCCTGACCTGGTCCAGGATGCCCATCTGGGCCAGCACGGACCGGTGGGCGGCGCCGCGGAAGTCGACCGCGTAGCCGCCGCCGCGCAGTTGCGGCGCGCGTTCCACCACGGTCGGGCGGAATCCGTGCCTGCTCAGCCACCAGGCCAGGGCGGGGCCGGCCACGCTCGCCCCCGAGATCAGGATGTTCTGGTTCTCCATGGCCAGAACTATACAAACGTGTAAGACATTTGTATAGGACGTTTGTATAAATCTTCGCTAGGATGGCGCCATGAGCCATCGTGAGGATCTGCTCGCCGGCGCCGTCCAGTGCCTGCGGGAGAAGGGCTACGCGCACACCACCGCCCGCGACATCGTCGCGGCCTCGGGCACCAACCTCGCCTCGATCGGCTACCACTACGGCTCGACCAAGGCGCTGCTCAACGCGGCCGTGATCGCGGCCATGGAGGACTTCGGCGCCGAGATGGCCAAGGCCATCGGCGACCCGAACCCCGGCCAGGGCGCGCTGCAGCGCTTCGAGCAGTTCTGGACCCGGGTCATCGACTCGTTCCGGGCCAGCAGCCAGGTGTGGCTCGCCACGTTCGACATCTTCACCGTGGCGCAGCGCGACCCGGAGGTGCGCGCCGCCGTGGCCGACGGCCTCGAGGACGGCCGGAGGCTGTGGGCCCGGCTCCTCTACGGCGTGGACGACGCCGACCAAGACACGGTGCGGGCGATCGGCTCACTGCACCAGGCGCTGGTCAGCGGCGTCCTGGTGCAGTGGCTGATCGACCCGGAGCGGGCCCCCTCGCCCGCCCAGCTGGCCCTGGGCCTGCGGGCGATCGCGGATCAGGTCGCCGCGGCCAGCTAGCCGGCCCGGCTAGCTACCTAGCTGGCGCAGCTCTGCTTGGCCGCCGTGACCACCGAGGTGAACACCCACGGGTTCAGCGGGGCGCCCTCGCCCTGCAGGGCCCTGGGCAGGCCGTCCGGGAACCGGAAGGTGGCCCGGGTCCAGAACCAGCGGGTACCCGCGGATGAGCAGGCCTTCACCGGGTTGCTCAGCGTGACCACCGCGGGCACGTGGTAGAGCGGCCCGGCCGCGCAGTTCGGGTTGCAGCCGTCCAGCTCATAGGTGCCCGTCCCGACCGCGTCGGCGGCCGACCAGGTGTTCCACGTCATCTTGGCCAGGATCGCGGTGGAGTCACCGGACAGGACGCAACCCGACGAGCACCGCGGCGCGTGCAGCACGGTCCCGTTGATGTCCTGTCCCTCGGCCAGGAAGGTGCTGTTCGCCGTCGGTCCGGTAGCGGGCGCCGTGGCCGGTGCAGTGCCCGGCGGCGTGGTCGGCCCGGTGACGGGCCCAGTGGCAACCGAGCCGTTTCCGTTACAAGCGGTCGCCAGCAGCGCGGCGCAAACAACCCCGGCCCAGCCCGCCAGCCGGCGGGCCCTGCCTGCATTAGTCGTCAACATCGATTCCAACCCTTTCAGCTCTCAAGGCTTCTCAACTTCGAGGGGAGGAGGCTGAATGAGGGGTGGTGATACACCCGTTCGGGACCAAAGTTCGCGCCGAACCGGCTACGGCGGTCTAGCGGCCGAACGGGGTTGGCTCTTCGCCTAGCCGAAGCACCCGGATGGGATGGCCAGCGGCGCGGCGGCGATCCTGGTCGACGGACATGCTCCGCACAGTAGACCAGGGCTGGGGTTATATGAATACTCTCCAGTCATGAAGGCTGTCCCTGAGCACCGCGTCTGGCGGAACTGGGCCGGGACCGCGACGGCGGCCCCGGTCCGCTGGTGTCGTCCCCGCAGCGAGGCCGAGATGGCGGCCGCGGTCAAGGACGCCGCGGCGGCCGGGCTGACGGTGCGCGCGCTCGGCAGCGGGCACTCGTTCACCGCGGTGGCGGCGACCTCCGGGGTGGCGCTCGACCTGTCCGGCTGGACCGGGATCACCGCCGCCGACACCCGGACGGGCCTGGTCACCGTGCGGTCCGGGACGCCGCTGCGGGCCCTCAACGCCGAGCTGTGCGGCCTCGGCCTGGCCATGGCCAACCTGGGCGACATCGACGTGCAGACGGTGGCCGGGGCGCTGGCCACCGGCACGCACGGCACCGGGGCGCGGCTCGGCGGGCTGGCCACCCAGGTCGAGGCGCTCGAGCTGGTGCTGGCGGACGGCTCGGTGGTCACGTGTTCGGCCTCGTCCCGGCCCGAGCTCTTCGCCGCGGCGCGGATCGGTCTGGGCGCCCTCGGCGTGGTCACCACCGTGACGCTGCGCTGCGTGCCGGCGTTCACGCTGCTGGCGGACGAGCGGCCGATGCCGGTCGAGGAAGTCCTCGAGCAGTTCGACGCGCTGGCCGAGGCCAACGACCACTTCGAGTTCTACTGGTTCCCTTACGGGAGCAATGCCCTGGTCAAGCGGAACAACCGGGTTCCCGGGGGCGCCGCGGCGGCGGGGGCTGCCGGGATCGGAGCCGTGCCGCCGCCGTTGCCGGCCTGGCGGCGGTTCTGGGAGTTCGAGGTGATGGAGAACGCCGGCTTCGGGGCGCTGTGCCGCCTGGGCCGGGCCCGGCCCCGGCTCATCCCCGCGCTGAACCGGTTCTCCTCGTCCGCGCTGTCCGCCCGGACCTACACCGAGCGGTCGGACCGGGTGTTCGTCACCCCGCGCCGGGTGCGCTTCACCGAGTCCGAGTACGCGGTTCCACGTGAATCACTGGGGCACGTGATTTCCGAGTTGCGCCGGGCCGTGCCCCGGCTGCCCGACCCCGTCATGTTCCCGGTCGAGGTCCGGGTGGCGGCCGCCGACGACATCTGGCTCTCCACCGCCTACGGCCGGGAGTCCGCCTACGTCGCCATCCACCAGTACGCCGGGTTGCCCTACCAGGACTGGTTCGACCGGTTCGAGTCCATCGTGGCCGAGGTGGCGGGACGTCCGCACTGGGGCAAGATGCACTCGCTGGACGCCGCGCGCCTCGATGCCCTGTACCCCCGGTTCGGTGATTTCCGCCGCGTCCGGGCCGAGGCCGACCCCGAACGGCGATTCGGCAATGCCTACCTGACCCGCGTCCTGGGGGACTGACCCCGGCCGGGTGCCGCACCGGCCGCGGAAACCGCACCGGCCGCGAAACCGCACTCGCCGCGGAAAACTCACCTGGCCGCGGAAAACTCACCGGCCGCGGAAGCCGCACCCGCCGCTCTTCTGTGGCGGGCGGCCGGCTCACGCGGCGGGTGATGTCCGTGGTGCGGTGGCTCCCTGCCGCTGGTGTCCCGGGTGGCGCGCTTAACAGCATCGATGGAGCATCGATGCTGCTGGCACGACATTGATGGGTCATCGATGCCGTTACCGGGACCCTTGTGAGGGCCGGGATGGGTGACGGGAGGAACCTGTGGTGCGGATGCGGATGCTGAGGGCGGAACCCGGGCCGCAGGCAAGCCGCCGGACCTCTGATTTTCAAATGAGCCACACCCGACCCGGCGCGCGCCGGCGACTTGTTACCAGCTGCTTACGCGAGCCAGCGGGGCCGAACTCGGCTCGGCGGCTCCTCGTAGTCCAGGTTGAGTGGCCAGTGTCCGCGGCCGCCTGACCACCGCCTTCTATCACGAAGGCGGCCGCGGCACCGGTCACGCCGATGGTCGTGCCCTGCCGGAGTGGAGACCAGAGGTTCGTGCTGATCCCATTCGACAGAGAGGCCGGGGAGCCAGATGGTAACGACGTGGTCGGCGGCAGGGGACATGGAGGGAAGCGGTTCGGCTGTGGGCCGGATCGCGTTGGTCGTGATCGCGATCCTCGCCGTCCTGGCGTACGCGATACTGCAGCTCAAGGCGCGATCGCGCCGGGCCGCCGGGACGCGCCGGTACGACCCCTGGGACTGGCGGACGTACCCAGAAGACGGCGGCCCGGCCGACCAGGCGCTGTCCGGTCCCGAGGAAGGCCGCCGTCCCGAGTGGCGGTACGGCTACCCGCCCGGCTACGAGCCGTACCCGCTGTACGAATCGGCCGAGCTTCCCTGGACCGACCGCACCAAAGCCGCCCGCGACCAAACCTCCTGAATCTCCCGCGCGCCAAAGGGCCGCGCTCCCGTCTGGACTGACGAGCGAGGAGCTTGCGACGAGCGAGGAGGGAAGACGGGAGCTAAAGGCGGCCCGGAGGCGAGCGGGATAGAATGCACCGGTACAAGGCAAACGTGCGGATTGGCCGCGTTCGGGCGGTCCTCGCGGAGACGGTGCGGAGCGTCGTGACTTTAGCGTGGAGCGCACTGAACGAGCTCGGCGCGTACCGGATCACCGAGATCCCGCGGCGGGCCGGATCCGGCACGAGACGGTACCGGCCGGATGAGCCGGGTGACACGGCCCGGACGCAGCGGGTCGCCGCGCTGACCGCGGCGTATCACGCCGGTGCGGAAGCCAAGGGGAACGGTGCGGGCGCCCTGGCGGTCGGCTGGGTGCGGCACCATGCGGGCGGCCCGGTTCAGGTCCTCGCCGCGGGCGCGGCGCTGGTCGGCAGCGAGGACGACGAGGGCGCCTACCTGACGCTGCCCGCTGGGGCGCGCGCCGAGCCGCTGCCGGGTGGCGCGCTGGCCGGCCTGCTGGCGCAGCTGCCCGCCTGGCGCGCGATCGCCGGGATCAGCGATGGCCTGCTCGCCAGCGGCCTGCTGGCCGACGGCCTGCCGGGCGGCGGTGCGCTGCGGATGTCCGGCCAGCTGCCGCCCACGCTGGAGGAGTGCCTGCTGGCGGTGTGGCCGGGTCCCTTCGGCTGGCTGCTCGTCGCGGAACCGCTGAGCCCGGCCGAGACCGGCGAGATGGCGGGCGAACTGGCCCGGCTCGGGCGGTACGCCGCGGATGACCGGGACCGCTTCCCCGAACGGGCCGTGGCGGACCGGCGGCTGAGCCTGCGTCACGCCGAGGTCCGGGCGGGCCTGTCGGCCGGATGGTGGCGGGTCCGGCTGCTGGCGGGCGGTGCCGACACCGGGGCCGCGTCGCGGGTGGCCGGGCTGGTGTGCGCCTCGGCCGACCTGGACGGGCTGCCGTACGCCCTGGTCCCGGCCGGCGGCGATCCGGCCGGGCGCGGGCTCCGGGAGATCCTGGACGACCAGGCGCCGGTCACGTCCGGGGGCGACGCGGTGCCGGCGCACCCGTTCTACGCCAGCACCGGGCTGCTCGCCGCGCTGACCCGGCCGCCCGGGCACGAGGTGCCCGGGATCCGGCTGACGGTGCGGTCCGAGTTCGACGTCACCCAGGAGAGCGGGCCCGGCGCCGGGGCGATCACCGTCGGCGCCATCCTCGACCGGTACCGCCGGCCGGCCGGCCCGCTCGCGCTGCCGCTCGGCTCCCTGCACCGGCATGTGCTAGTCAGCGGTGCGGCCGGCTCCGGTAAGTCGCAGACCGTCCGGGCCATGCTTGAGGCCGCGGCCAGGGCCGGGATCCCGTGGCTGGTGGTGGAGCCGGCCAAGGCGGAGTACCGGCTGATGGCCGCGCGGCTGGCCGGGGCCCCGGGCCCAGCCGGCCCGCTCGCGCGGGTGGTGCGGATCCGGCCGGGTGAGTCGGACTCGATCGCGGCCGGCCTCAACCCGCTCGAGCCCGCGCTGGACGCCGACGGCCGCCGGTTTCCGCTGCGGGCCCACGCCGACCTGGTCAAGGCGCTGTTTCTCGCGTCCTTCCGGACCGAGGATCCGTTCCCCCAGGTGCTCAGCGCGGCGCTGACCCGGGTGTACGAGGAAGCGGGCTGGGACCTGGCGCTGGGCGAGACGGCGGTAGCCGACCCGAACCCCGGCTATCCCAGCCTCACCGACCTGCACCGGGCCGCGGTCCGGATCGTCGCCGAAATCGGCTACAGCCAGCAAGTCGCCGACGACGTGCTCGGCTTCGTCCGGGTGCGGCTGTCGAGCCTGCGGCTCGGCACGTCCGGCCGGTTCCTCGAAGGCGGCCACCAGCTCGACTTCGGCCGGCTGCTCGGCACCAACGCCGTGATCGAGATCGAGGACGTGGACGACGACGGCGACAAGGCCTTCCTGACCGGGACCGTGCTGATCAGGCTGGCCGAGCACCTCCGGATGGCGCACCGGGCGGAGCCCGCGGGTCCGGGGCTGCGTCACCTGACCGTCCTGGAGGAAGCACACCGGCTGCTCCGCCGACCGGAAACCGGCGCTCCGGCCGGGGCGGCGACCCAGGCGGCCGAGATGTTCGCCGGGCTGCTGGCCGAGATCCGGGCCTACGGCGAGGGGGTCGTCCTCACCGAGCGGATCCCGGAACGCCTGCTCGGCGACGTCATCAGGAACACCGCGGTGAAGATCACCCACCGGCTGCCCGCGGCCGGGGACCGCGACACGGTAGGCGCGACGATGAACATGACGCCGGCCCAGAACCGGTTCCTGGTCACGCTCGGGCCCGGCGAGGCGGCGGTGTTCACCGACGGCATGGACTTTCCGCTGCTGGCACGGATGCCGGCGGAGGGGCCAGCGAAGGGAGCGGCGGGGGAGGGAGCGACGACCGCCAGCCCGGCCGGGGTGGTCCGGCCGCGCAGCATCACCTGCGGCGCCGAATGCTCCGCCCGGCCGTGCACGCTGCGGGACATGCGGGTCGCCCAGCGTGCCCTCGAGGAGTACCCGGCGATCCGGCTGTGGGCGGAACTGTCCGTCCTCGCCCACCTGACCGGCTGGCCCATGCCGGTGCCACGCACGACGCTGCTCTCGCTGCTGCAGGTGATGCCGGACCGGCTGCGGGACTGCGCCATCTCGCACGGCGTCGACACAGCGGTCGGCGTCCGGATACCGGTGATCGCCGGGCGGATCAGCCCGGTCGGCCTCGCCTCCCACGTCAGCACCGCGATCAGGTCCCGGATAGCGCGCGGCAGCTGGCTGTGCCAGCGGGAGGAGCCGAAGTGGCTCGCCCCGGCCTACAAGTGGACGCTGGTCCTGGACGCGCTCAAGTCGGCCGACCGGAAGCAGCCGGGAGCCGGCCCGCACCCGCGCAGCGCGGAATGGGAGCGGACGTACGGGCAGGCGATCACCGGTGACACCTGCGCGCGCCAGGTGGGGACGGTGCAGCGCTGGTACGACGCCGCGCAGCGGGACGGCTGGGAGGTACGGGCGGTGGCGTTCGGCGTGGACCCGTTCTCCGGCGCGGAACGGGCCGTCGGAGCCCGCTCCGAGGATGACGATTTCGACGAGCGCCTGTCCGGCTACCTCGACCAGTTCGTCGACTGCCAGTGGCCGCGGCTGTACCTGGCCGCCGACCCGCTCGGAGATCCTCCCGAGCGGCGCTAGCTCTGCTCAGGTGACCAGCTCAGGTTGTGAGAACCGGCTCGCCTGGCCGCCTGTGTTGTCCACAGGTGAATCCACATAACTGTGCATTGGGTTGCCGTCAGTGTGTGCACGCAGGGCCGTTACGTAAGGAGTTATCCACAGGACGTGCTTGTGGATAACGTAGCTCAGTTCGTCGGCAGCAATTCGGGGAGCCGCCCGGAGGCCGGCGTCGACCGGGACCGCCAGCCCCGCCGGCCGGATACGCAGAACCACACCAGCGCCACGGCGGCCAGCAGGCGGACGGCCGGCGTCAGCCACATGCCGTCGAACTGGGTGATGTCGTAGAGCCAGTGCGGCTCGGCCGGGCCCTGGATGGCCTGAGCGTAAACGGTCGCCCCCGCCAGCAGGCGGAGCAGTACCACCCAGTCCAGCCAGGACGCCGAGTACAGGGCGAGCAGGGCGATGGCCATCACGTCGTACCAGGGCCGCTGGAAGCCCGTGACGAAGAGCCACGCCAGGCTCACCGCCAAGGCGGGGGTGACGGCCGGCCGGCCGGGGACCCGGTCCGGGAAGCGCGCGAGCGCCAGCAGCGCCACCGCCGCGAAGAGCAGGTAGGAGATCAGCACCAGGTGCGGCGGGACGCTGGACACGCTGAAATGCCGGTAACCGAGCACCGGCCGCCAGAAGAGCTGGTACATGGTGTCCCAGGTGATCCCGCCGCTGCGGGTGACGAGCACCTTGATCGCGGGAATGCCCGCGGCTAGATAGGCCGGGACGGCCACTACCGCGAAGCCGGCCGCGGCGGCGGCCAGCGCCCGGACCGACCGGCGGCCGGCCCAGGCCACGGCCAGGCCGAACAGCGCGTATTCCGCCTTGATGCCGGTTGATACCCCGATCAGCAGCCCGGCCAGGAAGGCACCCGTCGCCGGGATGATGCTGGCGTGCCCGGGCCCGGCCCGGGAGCCGTCCGCTGCGGGCACGGGACGCGACCGGAGGGCGGCGACGCCGGCCAGGCCGAACGCGATGGCCAGCCCGTCAATGTGGCCGCCCGCGACGATCTCCCACAGCAGCAGCGGGTTCACCGACCACAGCAGGTGGGCCCGCAGCCGCATCCCGGGGTCGGCCCGGAGCAGCCGGTCCAGGGTCAGGATCACGGCGCCGAAGGCGAGCGCTTCCTCCAGCTTCAGCCAGAACGTGATGCGGGCCAGCGAGGTCCCGCCGAGCTCGGCGGCGCCCCACTCGGCCGCGGTCGCCACCGGCCCGTACACCGACACCGCGTTCATCCAGCTGGACGGGATCTGGGCGGACGGTATCTGCCGGCCGACGGGGTCGCCGGACTGCTGCAGCTGACGCGGGGTCATGACGTACGGGCTGTGCCCGGTTGCCGCCGTCCGGCCGCTGGCGGCGTACGAGATGGAGTCCGTGGAGCCGGCCGACGGGAGCACCGTCAGCACGGTCACGGCCAGGAACGCGACGGCCAGCACCGGCCGCACCGGCGGGCGCGCGCCGCGGGCGACGGCGGCCAGGCCGGCCAGCACGCCCGCGCCGCCCAGCGCCATCGCGGCCCACAGCGAGACCGTGACGACCGTCGTGGTCAGGTGCAGCGCATGCCACCAGGGCAGCCGGCCCGCCCGGGGCATGGCGGGCACCGTGGCGTTCGGGCCTGCGGCCGACAGGATGATCATGATCAGGATCGCGGCCGCGATGGCGGCTACCGCGAACCAGCCGGCCATGCGGGTCGCGGGCGTCAGGGTGGCAGGCCCGGGCGAGGAAGGCCCGGAGGCCGGCGAGGCCGGCGACGAGGGGGCGCCGGGCTGAGCCTCCGCTCCGGCCTCGTCCTTGTCGCTCACTGAATCGCCCGCCTGCTGGTCATCGTGGATCCGTGACTAGACGGTACCGGATCACCCGGCCGCTGGCCGGGGACCGGCGGCAAAACCGGGCAGGCTGCCAGTTGGCGGGGCACATGCGGCGGAAACGCCGGGCGCCCGCGGCGACCCGTCACCGGGGCGCCGCGGGCGTCCGGAACTAGCCGGCTGGCCCGGCTATCCGCTCGCTGGCCGGACTACGCGTCCGGCGTCGTGACCCTCCCGTTGACCTCTGAGCGCCGGGCCTCATCGGTTACGGGCTCGCCCGTCTCCGGTGACTCGGTGGCGTTCTTGGCCTCGGTCGTGGCGCTGGTGTAGCGCCGCCGCATGGCGACGGCGGCTCCAGCGCCCGCGGCGGCGGCTACGGCGCCCGCGCCGAGCAGCCAGCGCCAGCTCAGCAGCCGCCGGATGCCGGTCCGCTTCGGGCCCGGCTTGACCTGGTCGGCCGCCGACATCAGGGCCGACGAGACCTTGGGCGCCACGGTGCTGGTGACAGCCTCCGCGGCGTCCTCGAGCTTGGGCGCGATCCATTCCCTGGCTCCGTGCACGGCGTCTTCGAGCTTGGGTGTAGCCCACTCCCTGGCACCCTGCACAGCGTCTTCGAGCTTGGGCGCGGTCCACTCCTTAGCGCCCTGCACGGCGTCATCGAGCCGCGGCGCGGCCCATTCCCTGGCACCCTGAACGCCCTGTCGGACTCCCTGGACCGCTGTCGTTCCCGCGCGCTTACCGGCTGGAATGGCCTGCGCGGCGACGTCCGCGGCGCGATCCTTCGCGCGGGCGCCGATCGCAGCCACCCCATCGGTGGTGCGGTTGGTCTTGATAAGGGACACAGTAAAAACCTCCCGAGCGTGATCCCGTTACCTCAGGCTTCCCGGGTTTGCTGGGTTCAATCATGCTGTGCTGCCGGTACGGTGAGGACTGGAGGAGTTTTACACCGGCGAAATGTCCGGGCACCAGGTGGCCGGATGAGGAGTCAACCGCATGACAGAGACGCTGACCGCGACGCTGCGCACCAATCAGGGGACGATCGTCATCCGTCTTTTCCCTGATCACGCGCCGAAGACGGTACGCAACTTCGTGGAACTGGCCGAGGGCGGCCGGGAATGGACGGACCCGACCACCGGGCAGGTCACCACGAGCAAGCTGTACGACGGGACCATCTTTCACCGGGTTATCCCCGACTTCATGATCCAGGGCGGCGACCCGCTCGGATCCGGCCGCGGCGGGCCCGGTTACAAGTTCGCCGACGAGATCCACCCGGACCTGCGCTTCGACCGGCCGTACCTGCTGGCCATGGCCAACGCCGGGCCCGGCACCAACGGCTCGCAGTTCTTCGTCACGGTGGCGGCGACGCCCTGGCTGAACGGCAAGCACACCATCTTCGGCGAGGTCATCCAGGGCGCGGACGTGGTCGACACGATCAGCCGGCTCAAGACGGGCAGCCAGGACCGGCCGGTAGAGGACGTGACCGTCGACTCGGTCACGATCGAGCGCAGCACCTCTTAGCTGATTGGACCAAGCCGTGAGCACGCCCAGCGACCCCGGTTCGGCCGGACAGGTCCGGCCGGACGGGGGCGCTCCCGGGACCGGCGGTGACCAGGACTTCCCGACCTGCTACCGCCATCCCGGCCGGGAGACATATGTCTCCTGTGTCCGGTGCGGACGGCACGCATGCCCGGACTGCATGCGCTCGGCCTCAGTCGGCCAGCAGTGCGTGGAGTGCGTGGGCGAGGGCGCCCGCAGTACCCGCCAGGCCAGGACCGCCTTCGGCGGCCGTCCGACGGCGGGCTCCGTCGTCACCTGGACACTGCTGGGCATCAACGTCGCGCTATTCCTGGTGGCCTGGGTCCGGCCTGGCATCGTCAACGACCTGGTGATGCTCGGCTACGCCTACTACGGCGATACAAGCTCCCTGCACGGCGTGGCGGCGGGCGAATGGTACCGGCTGATCACGTCCGCGTTCATTGTCCCGGGGGCCGGCCTGAACGGCCTGGGGCTCATGGACATCCTGTTCAACATGTGGGCGCTGGTAGTCGTGGGGCCATCGCTGGAAGGTCTTCTCGGCCGGGTCCGCTTCCTCGGGGTCTACCTGGTCAGCGCCGTCGGCGGCGGGGTGATGTACTACTACCTCGTACCGGGCAACAACGCCGCGGCGGGCGCCTCGGGTGCCATCTTCGGGCTGTTCGGGGCGTGGTTCGTGGTGTCCAGGCGGCTGCGCCTCGACACCCGGGGAATCGTCGGCCTCATCGTCATCAACCTGGCGCTCGGCTTTTTCTTCCACAGCTTCATCGCCTGGCAGGACCACATCGGCGGCCTGCTGACCGGCGTGCTGCTCACCGGCGCCTACGTGTACGCGCCGCGGAAGAACCGCGCCCTCATCCAGGTGGCCGCCACGGTCGCGGTCGTGGCCCTGATCGTGGTCGCGGTCGTGGTCAGGAGCCACCAGCTCACCAGCGGCGCGGCCTGAGCCCGGCGGGCTGAGCGCCGCCCGTGGCACTCGGGGCCGTATGGTCTCGGGACCGTGGTCTAACCGACCGGTGGCGCGGTCAGCGCCACCTGGTGGCGAGCGTGACGCCCACGATGATGAACGCGAACCCGATCACGAGGTTCCAGGCGCCCAGGGTGGACATGCCGGGGATCGCTCCCTGCGACAGGTAATACACCACGATCCAGGCGAGGCCGAGGACGAGGAAGATCACGATGGCCGGGCCGACCCAGCCGGCGCTGACCTTTCGCGCCGCCGTCTTCGGCGGCGGAGGGGTGTAGACCGTCCGCTTGCGGACGCGCGACTTGGGCACTACGGCCTCCTGCGTAGCAACATGGCGAAGCAACCGCGATCAAACCCCGCGATGCCGACCCCAGCGTAGCCGCTCCGCGCGGCAGTCGGCACGATCCACGTTTACCCGGCACTGATGGTAACTAATAGATATCATTCAGTTTCTCTTAGTCACCATGCTCCGCCGCCGATATCGCGATGAATGGATGGGTCGTGCGACAGGTTATCCGTGCCGCTGGGGAGATCCTGCTGACCGCCGGAATGATCGGCCTGCTCTTCCTGGGCTACCTCGTCTGGGGTACCGGGCTGCGGGCGGCGGCCGCCCAGCGGTCGCTGGGCAGCGAACTGAACACCGAATGGCGGCAGGCGCCGGCCCGCGGCGACGCCGTCGGCGCTAGCCCGGAACGATTCGACGTCGCCACCGGGCAGCCCTTCGCCTTCATCCGGATCCCGGCCTTCGGACCGCAGTGGCGGTTCACCCTGATCCAGGGCACCGCGCTCGCCCAGCTCAATATGAGCCCCGGTCACGTCCCCGGCACCCAGTGGCCCGGGCAGACCGGCAACTTCGCCGTCGCCGGTCACCGGGTGACGGCGGGCAACCCGTTCTGGTCGCTGCCGTCGATGAAGGACGGTGACCTGGTCTACATCCAGACGCGGCTCAACAACTACACCTACCGGGTTACCGGCAAGAAGATGGTGGCGCCGACCGACACGGCCGTGCTCGACCCGGTACCCGGCCATCCGCGCCAGCGGCCGACCCAGCGGATGATCACGCTGATTACCTGCGACCCGGCCTGGACCGGTACCCACCGGGTGATCGTCACTGGTGTCCTGGTCGCCGCGAAGCCCCGTTAGACGACCGTCAAGGAGCCTGCATGTACGCCTGGATCTGGCACCGGCTGCCCGGCCGCATCCCCGCCCGGGCGGGGATGCTGGCCGTGATCATCGTGGCCGTGGCGGCGGCCTTGTGGTTCTACGTCTTCCCCTGGGCCGCGCTCCACCTGCCCATCGACGCCACCGGCTTCGGCGGCTAGGCCGCCAAAAGCCGCCTCACCGCCCGGTGACCCATAAGAATCCCAGGCCCCCGCCGCCTTGGCCGCCATCCCCGCCTTGGCCGCCGCCGGCGGGCGGGCTGCCGCTGACGGTCGGGCTCCCCGGGGCCGTGGGCGATCCGGTCGGGGTGGCGGCGGGCTGGACCAGGATCGTCACCGTTGTCCCCTGCGGCGCAGTGGTCTGGGCCAGGGGAGTCTGCTTCCACACGTTGCCCGGGGTGGTGCCGTCCGGCCCGGGTACCGTTTCCACCACCACCTTGAAGCCCGAGCTCTGCAGCGAGGCTTGCGCGCTCGTCACGCTCAGGCCGACCACGCTCGGCACGCTCGCCGCGCCGGAGACGAAGATGGTGACCTTGGACCCGGGCGGCACCTGCGTGTTCGGCGCCGGGTCCTGGTTCACGACCGTCCCGGCAGGCTGAGTCGACGTCGTGTCCTGCTTGACGATGACGGTGAAGCCGTCGTTCTGCAAGGTCGTCTCGGCTTCGTTGCTCATCTTGCCCTGCACGTTGGGGACGGCCACGGGGGCTGCGCCGGTCGAGACGTACAGGGTCACCACGGTGTCGGCCGCGACGTTGTTGCCCTCCGCCGGGGCGGACCTGATGACCAGCCCCTTCTTGACACTGGAATTGGGCTGGTTGATGACCGTCGAGCGCAGGTGCGCGGCGGTGATCTGCGACTTGGCCACGGCCACGGGTTCACCGTTCACCAGCGGCACCGCGTAGGTCTTGCCGCCGCCGGCCAGCAGGTAGTACGACACGCCGACGACCACGCCGATCACCACGACCAGGCCGAGGATCCAGGGGATCCAGCGGCGGCTCGAGCCGCCCCCGCCGCCCCGGCCCGCGTAGTCGTAATCCCGGCCCTGGTAGTCGTAGTCCTCGACCGGGGGGATCTGCGACGTCGCCCCGGCCATCATCGTGCCCGTGCTGCCCATCCGCTGGGTGTTTTGCGGGTACATGTCGTACCTGGTCGGCGGCGCGGCCGCCACCGGCATGCCGGAAGCGGCGCGCTGCAGGTCGGCCCGCATGTCAGCAGCGGTCTGGTACCGGTCGGCCGGGGACTTGGCCATCGCCTTGAGCACGATCGCATCCGCCCACGGCGGTACGTCCGGATCCACCCGGGACGGCGGCACCGGGTTCTCCCGCACGTGCTGGTAGGCGATCGCCACCGGCGAGTCGCCGGTGAACGGCGGGCGCCCGGTCAGCAGCTCATACAGCAGGCAGCCGGTCGAGTACAGGTCACTGCGGGAGTCGACCCGCTCGCCGCGGGCCTGCTCCGGCGACAGGTACTGCGCGGTGCCGATCACCTGCGCGGTCTGGGTCATGGTGGCCTGGGCGTCGCTCATCGCCCGGGCGATGCCGAAGTCCATCACCTTGACGTCGCCGTTGCGGGTCACCATCACGTTGCCCGGCTTGATGTCCCGGTGCACGATGCCGGCCTGGTGGCTGTAGTCCAGGGCGCGCAGCACCCCGTCGATGATCTCCAGCGACCGCTCGGGGAGCAGCCGGTGCCCCTCCTGCAGCAGGTCCCGCACCGTGCGGCCGTCCACGTACTCCATGACGATGTACGGGATCGGCATCCCGGAGGCCATGTCCTCGCCGGTGTCGTAGACGGCCACGATCGACGGGTGGTTCAGGGACGCCGCCGACTGTGCCTCCCGGCGGAACCTCGCCTGGAAGATCTGGTCCCTGGCCAGGTCGGCGCGGAGCGTCTTGATCGCGACGATCCGGTCGAGCCGGATATCACGCGCCCGGTACACCTCGGCCATGCCGCCGCGGCCCACTACGCCGTCGAGCTCGTAGCGGCCGCCGAGTAGACGGGGCTGAGTCATATCTCGCACTGTGCCAAACCACCCTGCGTTTTTCTAGTTTCTAGGACGTCGGCGAAGAAGATGGGGACGACGACGGAGAGGTCGTCGGCGACGACGTATCCGTCGGAGTCGGTGAACCGGTATCTGAGGCAGACGGGCTCGCCGTCGGCGAGGCCGTGGGCGACTTACTCGGTTTAACGGTCTTGGTCGGCTTAGGGTTGCCAGTGGGACGAGGGGCCTTGGTTGGCACCACCCGGGCCCGGGTGGGGCCCGAGGTCGGACTCGCGGACGTGCTGCTAGGCGACGCCGTAGGCGTGACCGGCGGCGAGCTGAGGTGCTGCGCCGTGTTGCTCTGCACGTTCTCGGTGCTCGGGGCGGCCTTATGGCTGGTCAGGTAGAACCCGGTCGCGATCGCGGCGGCGCACAGGGCCGCGGTCGAGCCGATCGCCACGAGCTGGCGGCGGCGCCCCGGGCGGCGCGAGCCGCCGGCTCCGCCCGGGCCGGGGCCTTCCCCGCCGGTCAGGACACCGGTCGGCGCGGCCGGGAGGTCCGCCCTGGTCGCCAGCGGATACGCGGCTGACTCCGCGGTCTCGCCGAGCGCGAGCGCGCCCCGCAGCACGTCGGCGCGGTCGGCGACCGCCCGCATGCTGGCCGGGCGCTCCTCCGGGGTCTTGGCCAGCATGTGGTAGACCAGGTCGCTGACCGGCGGCGGCACGTCCGGCGGGAGCGCCGGCACGGGCTCGTGCTTGTGCGCGAACGCGATCGCCAGTGGCTCGCTGGCGGTGAAGGGCGGGTGTCCGGCCAGGCATTCGTAGGCGACCACGCCGAGCGAGTAGATGTCGGACGAGTCGGTCACCTTGGCCCCGGTGGCCTGCTCGGGCGAGACGTACATCGCCGTGCCCATGACCATGCCGGTCTCGGTCAGGTGGGACGCCTGGGCCGCCGCCACCGCCGTGGCGATGCCGAAATCGGTGATCTTCGTGGTACCGCCCGCGGCCACCAGCAGGTTGCCCGGCTTGATGTCACGATGCACGATGCCGGCCTGGTGCGCGACGTCGAGCGCGCGCGCCGACTGGCTGATGATGTCCAGGGTGGCGTCGGGAGACAGGGCGCCCGCCCGGGCGAGGATGGCGGACAGCGGCTCGCCGTTGACCAGTTCCATGACCAGGTACGCCCCGCCGAACTCGGAGGACTCACCGTAGTCATAGACCCGGGCGATGCCCGAATGGGACAGGCTGGCCGCGTACCGTGCCTCGGCCCGGAACCGGGCCAGGAACGCATCGTCGCCTGCCCGCCCGGTGGGCAGCAGCTTGACGGCCACGGCGCGGTTGAGCAAGCTGTCTTCCGCGCGCCAGACCTCCCCCATGCCGCCGGCCGCGATGCGGTCGGTCAGCCGGTAACGGCCGGCCAGCAGATATTCGCTCACTGATTCCCCACGGCAGACTGGTAAGCCTTGATGACCTGCACAGCGATGGGTGCGGCCGCTGAGGCACCGTAACCGCCACCTTGAATTATGACGCCGACGGCGATGTCCGGGTTGGCGTACGGAGCGAATGAGGTGAAAGCGGCGTCGTTCAGGCTGACCGTGCCGGTCTCGGCCGTACCGGTCTTGCCGGCGATCTGGATGCCGGTGACGCCCTGGTTGAAGGCGTAGGCGGTGCCCTCGGGCTGCTGCACCACGGCGAGCATCATCTGCTTGATGCCGTCGGCGACGGTGGCGGAGACCGGCTGATTAAGCACCGACTGCCCGGTGCTCTGCACCGTGCTCAGGTCGCTCGCCATCACCTGCTTGACCAGGTAGGGCTTCATCAGGGTGCCGTTGTTGGCGATGGCCGCGGCGAGCATGGCCTCCTGCATCGGGGTGACGGTGTCGCTGAACTGCCCGATCGCCGAGAAGGCGGTCAGCGCCTGGCTGGCCGGTATCACGTAGTTGCTCTTGGCCACCGGCAGCGGGATGTTCAGGTTGGCGTCGTTCATGCCGAACTTCTGCGCCATGTCGTTGAGCGCGTTGGCGCCGACCTGAATGCCGATCTTGCCGAAGGTGGTGTCGCAGGACTGGGCGAACGCGGTGATCAGCGGGGCCTGGCCGGAGCCGTCGCCGCAGACCTCGCCCTGGTCGTTGTGCAGCACGTGATTGGTCTGCGGCAGCGTGAGCTGGGTCGGCGAGTCGACCCGGGTGTTGATCGTCGAATTGGGGTTCTGCGTCAGGTACGCCGAGCTCGTCACGATCTTGAACGTGGAGCCAGGGGGGTAGGTGCCCAGCAGGGCCCGGTTGAGCAGCGGCTGCGCCTTGTCCGTGAGCAGCTCTTTATCCACCTTGTTGAGCTTGACACCGTCGTGGATGGCGAGGTCGTTCGGGTCGAAGCTGGGGTAGCTGGCCATGGCCAGGATCGCCCCCGTCTTCGGGTCGATCGCGACCGCCGCGCCCGGCTTGCCGAGGGCCCTGAGCGCGTTGTAGGCCGCCGTCTGCGCCTTGGAGTTGATGGTGAGCTCGACGGTGGCGCCCTTGGTGGTCTTCCCGGTGACCAGGTCGATGATCTTCCTGACGTCCAGCGCGGAGTCGTTGCCGGACAGCAGCGAGTTCTCCGATGCCTCGATGCCGCTGTTGCTGAAGATCGTCTCGGCCCCGGTGACCGCGGCGTACTCCGGTCCCCGCGGGTACTTGCGCTGGTACTTGATGGAGTCGTCGGCGCCGCTGCTCTTCACCGAGGTGGCGATGGTCACGCCGTCCGAGGTGACGATGTTGCCGCGCTGGTACTGATTCTGCGCCGCGTAGAACGCGCGGGAGTTACCCGGCTTGCTCGCCAGGCTGGCCGTCTGGAAGCCCTGCAGGTAGTTGACGTTGATGAGCAGCAACACGAACATCACGAGGACCGCGATGGAAATCCGGCGCAGGGCCCGGTTCACTTCAGCGTCACCACCTGGGTCAGTCCCTCGTCCTGGATCGGCCGCGGCGGCGGACGGCGCGCGCTGTCGCTCACCCGGGCCAGCAAGGCGATGAGTATCCAGCTGCCCACCAGCGAGGATCCTCCCTGGGAGAGGAAGGGGGTGGTGATGCCGGTCAGCGGGATGAGCCGGGTGACGCCGCCGACGATGACGAACACCTGGAGGGCCAGCATGAAGGACAGCCCGCCCGCCAGCAGCTTGGAGAACGAGTCCTTGACCGACATCGCGGCCCGCAGCCCGCGCTGCACGATCAGCCCGTAGATCAGCAAGATGGCCATCACCCCGGCCAGCCCGATCTCCTCACCGAACGCGGTGAACACGAAGTCGCTTTGCACCAGCGGGGTGATGTACGGCTGGCCGCCGCCCAGGCCCTTGCCGAGCAGGCCGCCGTTGCCCATCCCGTACAGGCCCTGGACCAGCTGGAAGGAATGGTTCTGCTCGTTGGCAAGCGTGAACGGGTGCAGCCAGATGTCGAACCGCTCGCCGACGTGGCCAATGAGCTTGCTCGCGGCGAGCGCGCCGACCACGAACATGACGAAGCCGAGCAGCAGCCAGGAGGTCCGGGAGGTCGCGATGTACAGCATGGCGACGAACAGGCCCATGAACACCGCGCTGGTGCCGATGTCGCTCTCGAAGACGAGCAGCAGCAGGCTCGCCGCCCAGGTCAGCAGGATCGGGCCGAGATCGCGGGCCCGGGGCAGGTCGAGGCCGAGCACCCGGCGGCCGGCCAGCGCCAGCACGTCCCGCTTGGCCACCAGGTAGCCGGCGAACGCGACGGCCAGCGCCAGCTTAGCGAACTCCTCCGGCTGGATGGTGGTGAGCGAGCCGAACTTGATCTGGATCTTGGCCCCGTTCACCTCGCTGATGGACGCGGGCAGCAGTGCTGGCAGCGCGAAAAGGAAGATCCCGACCGCGCCGAGCGTGTAGGTGTAGCGCTGCAGCACCCGGGGCTCGCGGATCAGGGCCAGCACCGCGACGAAGGCCCCGATGCCGATGGCCGAGAAGGCGATCTGCAGGTCGGCCTGCGAGGCAGTGATCACGGGCTGGCCCCTGGCCGGGTTGACCTGCGCCGACAGGCGGTACATCATCACGATGCCGAGGCCGTTGAGCAGCGTCGCGAGCGGGAGCAGCAGCGGGTCCGCCCACGGGGCGAACTTCCGCATGGCCAGGTGAGCCCCCAAGATGATGATCAGGTAGGCGACCAGGTACTCGGCCACCCCCGAGGGCAGCTTGCCGTTGAGGCTGAAGCCCACGTTGGCCATGGCGAACACGATCAGGGCAAAGGCGAAGACGAGCATGATCAGCTCGGTGCGCCGCCTGCTGCGGGCCACTGGGAGCAGCGGGCCCGTCGGGTCAACGGCCGGCGACGGGGCGGTTACGCTACTCACGCGCTTCCCGCGGACGCCGGGACCAGGGCGCTGACCGGAATGCCGAAAGCGGTGGACGCCGGGCACATCGGCGCGGGCTTGGGCGGCTTGGCGGGCGGCGGCTTGGGCTTGTCCTTGGCCGGCTTCTTGTTCTTGTTGAACAGCGTCAGGGCGGTCTGGTAGGTGTTCTCCTGCGTCACCCAGTCCTGCAGGGCGGTGTACTCCTGATGGCAGGTGGTGACCGCGGAGCGCACGTTCGCGACGATCGCCTGGGCGTTGTGCAGGCTGCTGGCCGCGTCGGTGGCCTTGACCGTCTGCTGGTACGGCGCCGGCACCTGGGCGAGCTGGATCCCGGTCTGCTGGTAGGGATGAGACAGGCTGACCCCGACGATCCGCTCGTTGACACCGCGGTAGATGAGCACCTGGCCGTTGTTGTCGGCCCCGATGTAATACTGGTCCTGGCTCCATCGCCAGGCGATGTAGCCGCCGCCGCCGACGATGGCCAGCAGGACCACCAGTGAGGTAGCCACGATCGGCCAGCGCCGCCGGCCGGAGCGCCGGGCGCCGCGTTTGGGCCGGCCGCGGTGGCCGCCCCGGGCTCCGGCGGCCCGCACCGCGGTCAGGTCCATGTCGTTCTCGTTCGCCAGCGCGAGCGCCATGGCCGGATCGAGCGGATCCAGGTCATCAACCGTCAGCATCGGCTGCGGGGCGGTCAGCGGCGGGCGCCCATTCTGGTCGTAGACGCCGGTGAAGTTGCCGTCCGCGTGCTCGTCCAGGTCGTCGAACGAACCGCCCGGGCCGCTCAGGGCGGTGCCGTCGGTATTCAGCCGCGGGTCGCTGACGGCCGCCGCGGCGCCGGCCATGATCGGCGTCCCGGTCGGCGGCAGCCGGGAGGAGGCGGTGTCCACGACATCCGCCACGATGCAGGTGATGTTGTCCGGGCCGCCGCCGCGCAGCGCGAGATCGATCAGCTGACGGGTGACCGCCTCGGGTTCGGGCAGGGTGGCCAT
Source organism: Streptosporangiaceae bacterium (assembly GCA_025934635.1). The sequence continues at coordinate 53,304 of JAICWX010000010.1, forward strand.
CGTCTCGCGCAGCAACTCGTCGCTGACCACGCCGGACAGCCCGTCCGAGCAGAGCAGGTAGCGGTCGCCTTCCTGGCTGTCGTGCACGGACAGGTCGGGCTCCGCGACCGACCGGCCGTCGAGCGCCCGGAGCAGCAGCGAGCGCTGCGGGTGGCTCGAGACGTCGTCGACGCTGATCCTGCCCTCGTCGACCAGCGACTGCACCAGCGTGTGGTCGTGGGTGATCTGGTAAAGCTCGCCCTCCCGCAGCAGGTACCCACGGGAATCGCCGATGTGGCACACGGCCGCGTGCCCGTCGGACCAGAAAAGGGCGGTCAGCGTGGTGCCCATGCCCTCGACCGCCGGGTTGGAGATGATCATCTCCTGCAGCCGGGTGTTGGCCGCCGCCACCGCGGACGACAGTTCCGCCAGCATGTCACCGCCGGGCGGCTCGGAGTCGAGCTTCGCCATCGAGGCGATGGTCAGGGAACTGGCCACCTCGCCGGCGGCATGCCCCCCCATCCCGTCCGCCACCGCGAGCAGGCGCGGTCCCGCATACGCCGAGTCCTCGTTGCCTTCACGGAGGAGCCCGACGTCGGAACGTATCGCGTAGCGGAGTACCAGTGTCATCTGCGCAGTTCCAGAACGGTCTTACCGATGCGGATCGGCACGCCCAATGGCACGGGCATCGGCCGCGTCACCTTCTGCCGGTCCAAATAGGTGCCATTAGTCGAGCCGAGGTCCTCGACGATCCATTGACCGTCTTGCGGGAAAATCCGGGCATGTCGGCTTGAAGCGTAGTCGTCGTTGAGCACCAGCGTGGCATCATTGGCGCGCCCGAGCGTGATCTGCTGCTGGGCGAGATCGATGCTCGTGCCCTTGAGCCCCCCGGCCGTCACGACCAGGACGCGCGGCGAGCCGCGGCCCGGCCGCTGCGGCTTGGCCGGACGGCCCGGCCGGGGCGCCTGGGCCTGCCGGGCCTTTCCTCGCCGGGTCGTCGCGGACGGACCGCCGAGCAGGTCAGTGCGGACAACTCCGATGGCCGCTATGACGAAAAGCCACAGCACAGCCAGGAACGCCACCCTGATGATGGTGAGAGACAGCTGGTTCATCTGCGGCCACGCCCCTGGACCCTAGTAGCTGGTGCGCGAGTAAGCAGCGCCCTGACCGTCGTCGCGGTCCGGGCCATCCTGGCGGAATACCAGGGTAGTCCGGCCGAGCGAGACCTGAGTCCCGTCGACGAGCGCCACCCTCCTGACCGGCTGACCATTAACGAAGGTGCCGTTGGTAGAGCTGAGATCGACCAGGACGACCTGGCCGTTTTCCACCCTTAGCTCCGCATGGTGCCGGGACACGCCCGGATCTACTAGTCGCAAGTCACAATCTGTGCCCCGGCCGAGCAGCGTCACCGGTGTCTGCAGCTCATAGGTGTGCTGTTCGCTGCCCTGGCCGCCCGGCGCTCCGGGGCCGGAGACCAGCAGCCGCGGGTGGCCGGGAAACCCGCGTCCCTGCGTTCGCGGCAGGTCGCTGGCCGGCATCCTGATCTCGCCGCCCTCGATGGTCGAGCCGCGGATGACCCCAGACCGGATCCGGAACGTGCCCGTGGTCATGTCGGGCACTCCCTCGAACCGCATCCGCACCGGGCCGACGAACGAGTAGCCCTGTTCCTTGGCGTAATCCCGGGCCAGGTTAGCGAGTTCGACGCCGAGGCTCTCGGCGTACACGTCGAGACGCTCGTGGTCGCTCTCCGCCAGCTCGACGACGAAATCGTTCGGCACCAGCGTGCGGCCCTTGGCCACGATGGCGGCCCGGTCGTCCATCTCGCGCTGGACGGCGCTCGCCACCTCGACCGGCTGCAGCTCGGACCTGAAGGCGCGCGCGAAGGCACCCTCGACCATGCCTTCAAGACGACGCTCGAAGCGCTGCAGAACTCCCAACGTGCCACCTCCCTTCGCGTCCCTTGCCCACGATCGTATCCGGGGCGCGGGAGCGCTCGCGGTCGTGCTAACCTATCCGTCGTTGCCCGGGCGGGTGGCGGAACGGCAGACGCGCACGGTTCAGGTCCGTGTGTCCGAAAGGACGTGAGGGTTCAAATCCCTCCTCGCCCACCAAAAACTTACGGAACGACGATCACGGGACAGCGGGCATGGCGGGCCAGCCAGCCGGAAACAGAGCCCGCCACCCGATGCCAGATATGCTTCGGCGCCCCTATCACGAGCGCGTCCGCGCTGAATTCCTCGGCGGCCGCGGCCAGTTCCCTGGCCGGGCTGCCCCGCCTGGTGCGGACATGCACCTCCACCTCGGCGTCACCGGTGACCTGGTCGAGTTCGGCCAGCAGCCAGCGCTCTAGCGCCTCGACGTCCCGGGGGACGCCGACGACCTGCCCGGTCAGCGGCTCGCAGTAGACCCCGGATGAGCACACGTAGACGACGAGAAGCGGCCGGCCCAGCCGCCGCGATACCCCCGCCGCGTACGCCAGTGCATTGCGACTAGATGCGGAGCCGTCGTAGCCGGCGATCACGGGATGCTCGAGCCGGAGCGCGGACGCGTACGGCTCGCCGGACGAAGCCGGCCCGGGAACAACAGCGCCGGCTCCCGCCGCGACTTCGGGAGGCGGCGTGCGGGAAGGCCGCCCGGCTCGGTCCGGCTGGGCCGGCCCGGGCTGGCCCGGTCCTGATTGGCCCGGTGACGGGCCCGATTCTGCCTGGTCCATAATCCGCGTCCTAGCGGAAGACCGTTTCCTCAACAGTCATACGGTGATGATTGCCCCGGATGAACGGCCTTACTCGTATTTGAAAAGCACTATAGATCAGCGCGCGGCCATTTGGTGAGTCCTCGGGGGTGCCTGCATGGCACGATGTTCAGGTGACCGCAGAGCCAGCGGGGACGATCAGCGACCGCACCGACGCCACGGCCCGTGCCGTGATCGAATGCGCCGCCGACGCGATCGTCGCATTCAGTACCGATCGCACCGTGATGCTCTGGAATCCCGCGGCGGAGCGTATGTTCGGCTGGGCCGCGACCGAGGTCGTGGGCCTCGAGCCGCAGATCATCCCCGAGGAGCTGAAGGCCGAGCACAACGCGGTCCTGGAACGGGTCAGGAGCGGTGACCGGATCTCCATCGCCACCCGCCGCACCCGCAAGGACAGCACGGTCATCGACGTGCGGATCGACACCAGCGCGCTGACCGACGCCGCGGGTGAGGTGACCGGCTGGGTCAACGTCTGCCACCAGACCGGCGAGGACGACGTGGCCCGGCATTACATGGCCGAGCGAGCGCGGGTGGTACGCCGGCTCGGGGACGTGGTCGCGGACATGAACGCGCAGCGTGACCTGGAATCGGTGCTGGACCGTATCGCGGCCAGCCTGCGCGAGCTGACCAGCGCCGACGCGGGCGGCTTCGTGCTCATCGAGGACGACTCGCTCCGGCTGGTCAGCACGGCCGGGCTGCCGGCCCGGCTGCGCGGGAAGACCGCGACCCTGGCCAGCAGCCTGGTCGGCGAGCTGATGAAGTCGGGCAAGACGGTCATGATGGCGACCGGGGAGTCGGGCGGCTTCGACGACCTGATCTGGTCGGCCCTGCCCGGCCTGCACACGATCGCGCTCAGCCTGTCGCACGTGGCGGGCAAGCCCTACGGCGCCCTCTACGCGCTGTACAGCAGGCGCAAGCTCAGCCACGTCGAGCTGGAACTGCTCGAGCTGCTGGCCGGGCACGCCGGCGTGGCCCTGAGCAACGCGATGGCGTTCGAGGAAGTGGTCCGGCAGCGAGCGCACGAGCGGGCGGTCATCGACGGCAGCGCGGACGGCATCGCGGTGCTCGACGAAGACGGCCTGGTGCGGCAGTGGAACCCGGCTGCGCACCGGATTACCGGGACGCCGGCCCTGGATGCCATCGGCAAGCCGCCGTCGTTCCCGCTGCCCGAGTCGGGCTCGACGCTCACCCACAAGCTGCCGAACGGGCGCTGGCTCGATGTCCTGTGCACCTCCCTGGCCGGCGGTGAAGAGCTGGTCATCGACTTCCGTGACGTCACCGCGGCCAAGGAGCTCGAGGAGGCGAAGGACTTGTTCCTCGCCACCACCAGCCATGAACTGCGGACGCCCATCACGGTGGTGCAGGGTTTCGCCACCACCCTGGTTACCCGGTGGGACCAGCTCGGGGACGCCGAACGGCGCGCCGCGGTGCGGACCATCGCGGAGCGGGCCGGCTCGCTCGGCCGGCTGGTGGAGCAGCTGCTGCTCGGCTCGCGGGCCGGCGCCGACCAGCTGCCGGTGAGCAACGGCCCGTTCAACCTCGGCGCCGTGCTGCACGGGGCGGCCGCGGCGTTCCGGCCGCTGTCGGACAAGCACATCGTGCTGGCCGACATCCCCGCCGACCTCCCGCCCGCCAGCGGCGACACCATGGCCACCGACATCATCGTCGGGCAGCTGCTCGAGAATGCCTTCAAGTACTCGCCCAACGGCGGCACGGTCTGCGTCCGGGCCCGCGCGGCCGGGGACTGGATCGAGGTCATCGTGGAGGACGAGGGCGTCGGCATCGCCGCCGGCGATCACGAGCGCATCTTCGACCGGTTCTTCCAGGGCGAAGCCGGTGACCGCCGCCGGTTCGGCGGCGTCGGCATCGGCCTGTTCATCGTCCGCCGCCTGGCCGAGGCCCAGCACGGCGAGGTCACCGCCAGCTCGCGCCCGCAGGGAGGCACCTCGATGTGCCTGCGCCTCCGGCCCGTGCAGGACTAGAGATCATCAGCTGAGGCTCCCCGGCCGCCGCCGGGACTCCGAGCCTCGGCTACCCGCTCGGCACCGCAGGCCCCATCACCTGGCCCGTCCAGGCCGGCGGGGCCGGGTTCAGGTCGGCGTGATGCGGCAAGGGGGCCGCTCTTCTGCGGTGAGCGTCCAGCTCGCGGGGCGGCTGATGCCCGTGGTGTGCCTGGTGCCAGCCCTCCGTACTCGGGTGATGCAGCCAACGACATCGATGGAGCATCAATGCCGTTACCAGGAGCTGCTGGTCGCCGGCCTCGGCGCGGCCGGGGCCGCGGTGACCGCCGGGGAGCGCGGCGAGCTGCGGTCCCTGCTGGCCGCCATGGACCTGC
>JAICWX010000601.1 GCA_025934635.1 Streptosporangiaceae bacterium
GACCCCTCTTTGCTGCCCGGTGGCACATCGACACTTAACCGGGACATCGAGCCGCGATGCTTCCTTCCCGCGCGCCACACGCCACGCGCCACACTCGCGACCGCCCGGCGGGCGGCGGATGGCGGCCCGGGCTTTCAGCGCGGGCGGCAGCGGCCGGGCGCGGCCTTGCGCTTGCTGTGGTCAGCGGTGATAGAAGGGGGCGAGCACGTCGCGTGCCCGGCTGATGTGGTCGGCGGCAGCGGGCCCGAATTCAGCGATGCAGCTGAGCAGCTCCCGCAGGTGCAGCACGGGCATGCGGTCGGTCCAGCCGGGCGGGGAGGGGTTGAGTTCCTGGTAGACCGCGAAGAACCGGTCGGCGGCCGCGGGGCGGGGGCAGCCCCACAGCATGGACAGGTCCACTTCGGCCCAGGTGCAGGATACGGCCGGGTCGATGACCGTGATCCGGCCGCCCGGCTGGCTGACCAGGTTCCCGGTCCACAGGTCGCCATGGGTCAGGACGGCGGGCATGACCGGGATGATCTCGGGGAGGCGGGCGCACAGCCGTTCGAGGGCACGCCGGTCGGCGGTGGTGAGGGCCTGCTCGGCGCCTGGTTCCCCCAGGTAGCGCAAGAGCCGGTGCTCGGCGAAGAATTCATGCCCGCTGGCGGTCCAGGTGTTGACCTGGCGGACCCGTCCCAGGTAGCTGTCGCGGCCCCAGCCGAACCGGTTCCCGGCGGTGCTGTGATGCGCGGCGGCCAGGTCCCGAGCGAACCGTTCCCAGGATCGCTCGCTGTCATCGCGGGACTCCAGGGCCTCCAGCAGCAGGAGCCTGCTGGTCACGGCCAGGACGTGCGGGGTGGCCAGGTGCCCGGTGCCGCGCAGCGCGGCCAGCCCGCCGGCTTCGGCCGCGAACACGTCAGGGGCGGCGCCGGCGATGGTCTTGCCGACGACCTGGGTGCCGTCGGCGTAGCTGATGAGCCAGGCATCGGCCTGGCACCCGCCGGACAGGCGGCTGGTCGCGATGACCTGATCGCCGCGGCCCAGCCTGCGGAGCTCGCCGAGCACGACAGCGTCGCCGGGGTCCCTAGCCGGCACGCCCGGTTCCCCGCCTGATACGAGCACTCAGCGGCACACTGGATCAGGACCCGTCGGCGAGGACGTCCAGGACCGCCTGGCCGTACTTGTCCAGCTTGGCGTCGCCCACCCCGTTGACCTGCCGCAGCTCGCCCAGCGTGGGCGGCTGCGAGGCCGCGATGAGCCGCAGGGTCGCGTCGTGGAAGATCACGTACGGCGGCATGCCCAGCTCCTTGGCCACCGACGTCCGCCACGCCCGCAGCCGCTCGAACACCGCCTCCGCCTCCGGCGGCAACTCCACCGAGGCAGCCCGTCCCGCCGCGGCACCCGCACCGGAACCGCCTGAACCCCGCCGGCTGCGAGGAAGAGCCGGGGCCTTGGGCGGATCCCGCCGGAACATCACCTGGCGCTGGCCGCGCAGTACCTCCGAGCTCAGGTCGGTCAGGTCCAGCGTCCCGTGATCGCCCTTGACGGCGAGCAGCCCGGCGGCGAGCAGCTGGCGCACCACGCCCCGCCATTCGCCCTCGCTGAGCTCGGTCCCGATGCCGAACACGGGCAGCGAGTCGTGCCCGTAGGAGCTCACCTTCGGCGTCGTCCGGCCGAGCAGGATGTCGATCGGCTGTCCCGCGCCGAACGACGGCCCGTCCAGCCGCCCCAGCCGGACCACGGTGGACAGCAGCTTCTGCGCCGCCACCGTGCCGTCCCAGACTTCAGGCGGCGTCAGGCACGTGTCGCAGTTCCCGCACGCCTGCGCCGCGCCGGTCTCGCCGAAGTACGCCAGCATCTGCGCGCGCCGGCAGCCGGCCGTCTCGCACAGCGCCAGCATGGCGTCCAGGTGCGCCAGCAGCCGGCGCCGGTGCGCGAGGTCCCCCTCGGAGTCGTCGATCATCCGCCGCTGCTGTACCACGTCGTTCAGCCCGTAGGCCAGCCACGCGGTGGCGGGCAGCCCGTCCCGGCCGGCCCGCCCGGTCTCCTGGTAGTAGCCCTCGACCGACCGGGGCAGGTCCAGGTGCGCCACGAAGCGCACGTCGGGCTTGTCGATGCCCATCCCGAACGCGATCGTCGCCACCATGACCAGCCCGTCCTCACGCAGGAAGCGCGACTGGTTCACCGAACGGGTCTGGGCGTCGAGCCCGGCGTGATACGGCAGCGCGGGGATGCCCTCGGAGACGAGGAAGTCGGCCGTCTTGTCCACCGAGGCCCGCGACAGGCAGTACACGATGCCCGCCTCGCCCGGGTGCTCGGTGCGCAGCAGCCGGAGCAGCTGGCGCCGCGGCTCGTTCTTCGGCTCGATCCGGTACTGGATGTTGGGCCGGTCGAAGCTCGCCACGAACTGGCGCGCGCCGTCCAGTGACAACCGCGAGACGATCTCCGCCCGCGTGTGCTCGGTCGCGGTGGCCGTCACCGCGATCCGGGGCACCTTCGGCCACCGCTCGTGCAGCACCGACAGGCCCAGGTAGTCGGGCCGGAAGTCGTGCCCCCACTGGGCCACGCAGTGCGCCTCGTCGATGGCGAACAGCGAGACCGTGCCGCGGTCGAGCAGCGCCAGCGCGGACTCGGTGCGCAGCCGCTCCGGCGCCAGGTAGAGCAGGTCCAGCTTGCCGTCCATGAAGGCGTACTCGACGCCCCGCCGCGAATCGGGATCCTGGGACGAGTTGAGGAAGCCCGCCCGCACGCCGAGCACGTTCAGCGCGTCCACCTGGTCCTGCATGAGCGCGATCAGCGGCGAGATGACCACGCCGGTGCCCTCGCGGACCAGCGCGGGGATCTGGTAGCACAGCGACTTGCCGCTGCCCGTCGGCATCAGCGCGATCGCGTCGCCGCCGGCGCAGACGTGCTCGATGATCTCCTGCTGCTGGCCGCGGAAGGAGTCGTAACCGTAGACGCTCCGCAGCTTCTCGGCCGCCGCGTCGCTCAGGGACACATCCACGCGGCGATTCTAAGGTCCGCCACTGACACGGC
>JAICWX010000553.1 GCA_025934635.1 Streptosporangiaceae bacterium
CGGCGCGACGTAGGTCAAGACCGGCAGCACGTACGCCTCGGTGTCCCAGAAGCAGTGCCCGTCGTAGCCGGGCCCCGTCAGGCCCTTGGCGGCGATCGCCCGGCCCTCGGCCCGGGCGCCGGCCTGCAGCACGTGGAACAGCGCGAACCGGACCGCCTGCTGGATCTCGGCGTCCCCGTCCAGCTGCACGTCGGCGCGGTCCCAGAACGCGTCCAGGTAGGCCCGCTGCCCGGCCAGCAGGCTGTCCCACCCGCCCTGCTTGGCCGCCGCCAGCGCCGCGTCAGCCTGGTCACGGACCGCGGGCAGCGACCGGGATCCCGACCAGCCGTAGGCGACGAACTTGACCAGCCGCAGCCGCTGCCCCGGCTCGAGCGCCGCCGTCACCATCACCCGGCCCAGATGGGGAAAGCTCTCCGACTGCACCTCCGACCCTGCAGGCCCGTCAATGACGTGGTCCATCACCGCCGCGATCCGCAGGCCGCTGCGCCGCGTGGAGTGCACCAGCCCGGCGCGCGCGCCCCTCGCCGCGTCCGCCTCGGCCACCAGCGGCGCCTCCAGCACCGCCGCGGCCCGGGGATCACCGCCCGCCGCGGGCAGCTGCTCGTTGGCCACCAGCTCGGACTGCACCACCACCCGCACCGGGCCGCCGACGGGCTCGACCTCGTAGCAGACCGCCGCGATCGACCGCTGCACGAACGACACCAGCCGGGTCGAGGACACCCGGACCGCGCGCCCGGCCGGGGAGGCCCACTCGGCCCTCCGGCTCAGCACGCCCGCGCGGAAGTCCAGGCACCGCTCATGCGCCCGCAGCTCACCGTAGGTGACATCGAACGGTTCGTCATCCACCAGGAGCCGGATCAGCTTGCCGTTGGTCACGTTGATCACCGTCTGCCCGGACTCCGGGTACCCGTAGCCGGCCTCCGCGTACGGCAGCGGCCGCAGCTCGTAGACCCCGTTGAGATAAGAGCCCGGCAGGCCGTGCGGCTCCCCCTCGTCCAGGTTCCCGCGCCAGCCGATGTGCCCGTTGGCCAGCGCGAAGACCGACTCGGCCTGCGCCAGCACCCCCAGGTCCAGGCCGGTCGCCCGCAGGCACCACGGCTCCACCGTGAACCCCGGATGGCTGATCACGGCGCCCCCGTCAACCCGGCCAGGCCGGCCGCGGGCACCTTGCTCATTTTCGCAGCATCTCGGCTAGCACCTCGGCCTCGCTGATCTCGGGCTGCCTGGTCGCGGTGAGCAGGGTGAGCGTCCGGTGCCCCGCCAGCTCCCGCAGGTGGGCAAGCGCGTCCGATCGCTCGGGCTCTTCCAGCTCGACGTGATAACGGCGGGTGAACTCCCCGAACCGGGCCGGATCGTGGTTGTACCACTTGCGCAGCTCGGTCGACGGTGCGACCTGCTTGCACCACTCATCCAGGGCCGCCTTGGCCTTGGCGAGCCCCCGCGGCCAGATCCGGTCAACCAGCACCCTGGCGCCATCACCTGGCGCGGGCGCGTCGTAGACCCGGCGTACCTGTACCGGGGCCTTCTTCGCCATCGCCTGCCTCCTCGTGGTTTCCGTATCCGGGGACCTCATGACGCAGATCCGGGAGGGCGCTCCCGCAAGGCCAGCCGCGAACATTCGCCGCCGGCCTTTGCGGGAGGAGCCTTTTCATGCGGTGCGTGACACTCCGACTCAAGCACGGCTGCACCGCCCGCTGGGACCGCTGCCGCGCTGCTGTCGCTGCCGCGCACGACCCGGCGGGGCACCAGCGAGCCGGTCGCCGCGATGTCGCGCGATGCCGTCCCCGGCCTGGTGACGGTCCTGGAAGCGCTGAAGGCTCCCGTCAGGGGCCCGGGCCGACCGGCTTCCGCCGTCGCCGGATGTGCCCTGGCCGCCAGGCTCGCACGCGGGTGCGGCGCTACCGAAGGGCGGGCGCCTGCGGCTTGCGAGGTGCCGGGAGAGCAGGCAGCCGGCCGCGAATCAGCAGGCAGCACCAGTGAGCGCCGCTGAAGCCTGAGAAACCACGCGGGGAAAGCGAGGGTCACGACCTGATGTCGCCGCCTCCTAGGCCATGGCGGGCGTGCGTGCTCCCGCCGCCGGGCCCTCGCTGTCGAAGACGCTACCGACGCTACCCCGCAGCAGCCCGCCGCGCAATGCCAGGGCCTCGCGGTTCTCGGCGCCAGAGGTGTTCACCTAGTCCGGCGGGGGCGCGAACTGCTCCGGGCTCATCCGGCCCTCAACGAGGTCTGCGGAGATCAGCCGGACCTTCCGGTTGGCGTGTTGTGACACCCGGCTCAGCAGCTGGAATGCCTGCTCGGGCGTGACACCGAACCGGGCCTGCAGGATGCCCTTGGCCTGCTCGATGACAGCCCGCGACTGCAGTGCGGTATGCAGGCTGCCGGCCATCTGGCGGCAGGCCCGGTACAAGGCGGCGTTGTGCACGGCGGTGCCGCCCTGCGCGGCGAACAGCAGCGCGACGTCATGGGCGTCACCCTGGAAGACATTCCGGTCCTGCCCGTACAGCGCGACAGCACCCGCTGGCCGCCGGTCTGTGCGCAGCGGCAGCACCAGGCAGCTGCCGAACCCGGTGCGTGCGGCTTCCCGGCAGAACGCCGGCCAGCGGCGCTCGCTGGAGGTGTCATCCACCCGGCGGGGCTCGTTGTGCTCCAGCACCTCCGCTACCGGGCCTTCGCCGCCGTCGAACTGCAGCCGGTGCAGTTCGCTGATCCTGGGGTCGGAGGCGGCAAAGGTCAGTGCCCGGCCGTCCGCGGCTATGCTCACCGCGGCCGCGGTGACTCCCGGGATCAGCTCAACGCCCAGTCCTGTCAGTCGGCGCAGGGCCTCAGCGGGCATTTCCTCGCTGTCCAGCAGGCGCGTGACGTCGGAGATACGGTCGGCCAGTGCCCGGCTGACGGTCACCATCGCGGGCACGCCCGTCCCGGCAGCGCTGATCTCATCCTCGGCACCTCCACGCACGGATGCGTCTTCAGACTGTGCCCGGGCCATGGAGGCCGCGTCAAGAGCCGCGTGCCCGCCCCGATGCCGGGTTTCCGCGCCGCCGCCGCCGGGTAACACTACGGTGCCGGCGCGGCGCGTGCGCGGTCAGGCTCTCGAAAGAGGTGGAGCCGACCCGGAACCCGGAGTAGCACTCGGCCGTCGCGGCCGGATAATGTTAACTTCCTCGAACGACCTCGAAACCAGCCTGGGGTCCTCCCGCAGCAGCGGCCGTGCGCCGCTCGCCCTTTCGCGCACGAGATGCGGAGGTCCGTTGATGAACACGGGAATAACCCGGCCTGGATCGAAATCAGCGCGCGGTGTGCCCGCAGCGAGGCGGCCGCCTGCCGGCCGCTGCCCGGCCATGCGCAGCCCGCCAGCGGCACCCGCGCCGCAGGGTGGCTGACATCGGGCTGGCTCCGGCTGGCCGGGCAGCCGTCGCCGTCCGGACGGGGAAGCAAACCCACGTCACCTGCGGGAAGGCGATTCATCGACGCCAATCCACGGGCTACTGCGGCATGGGCCAGTAGCCAGCCAGGCTTCCGCGGACAGGATCCGCCGCCATCCGCTTCAGCAATACCATCCCCGCACACGCACATGTGCGTACCCACCAGGAGCCGCGATGGCCGGTACTCAGCATGTTTCCAAGGATGACGATCCCGCGACCGCGCTGACCACCGAGTTTCTCTCCGCCACCCGTGCGCTGATCACGGCCGGCAGCATCCAGGACACCCTGACCCGGGTGGCGGCGACGGCCGTGGCCACCATCGAGGGCTGCGACTTCGCCGGGATCTTCCTCGCCGAGGCCGGCGTGGTCACAACCCCGGTGCACACCGACCCGGCGGTGGCCGAAGTCGATGCCCTCCAGCATCACGCCGGCGAGGGACCGTGCCTGGATGCGATCACCCGGAGCGCCGCCTTCTACGCCGGGGACCTGGCCGGTGATCCCCGCTGGCCCCGCTTCGGGCCCCAGGCGGCCGCCCGGGGGATGCGCAGCCTGCTGGCACTGCCCCTGACCG